>CAYMFQ010000006.1:24561-78679 GCA_964389335.1 uncultured Granulosicoccaceae bacterium | reverse complement strand
GCCAGCACATGCGGCATACCAACCTGTGGGTACAAGGTGTTGTTGGCACCAAGCGGCCGTGATTCATCAAGATAGAAAGAGCGCATAAAAGTGTACAGCCAGTCAACTCCGCGCGAGCGAGATACAAGCGCCAGATTCGGCGGCTTCACGCCAAACGCTTCTTCAGCGTAATCCGCCGTCATGTTGCTTGCGATCAGCGATCCAACCTTGGTTTTTTCGCCGGCGTCATCGGTAGTGAAAACCAGGTTTTCCAACACATCCTCCTCACTAAGGCCGATGTCACGGGCCATGTGAGAATAGCGGTGATAGTCCGCCGTGTGGCATCCCAGGCAGTAGTTCATGAACAATCTCGCGCCGCGCTGCAATGTACGGTCGGTACGTTCCGGCGTGAAAGGATCGAGCGCTGCACCACTACCGCCTGCCGCCAAGGTTACGGCGGGTGCGGAAAGAATCGCTGCGACTGTCAGCAGTTTGATAAAGGTTCTCATCAGTATGTCACCCTCTCTGGAACCGGCCTGGTGTTTTCGTTCTTACTGATAAAAAACAGTGCGACGAAAAAGCCAAAGTAGATCAGTGTACCTAGTCGCGAGATCCAGGTACCAGCGGTGGTTACCGGCTGCATGCCGTAGTAGCCAAGCACGACGAAAGAGATAACAAAAGCAAACAGGATCACTTTGTAGGCTACTGAGCGGTAGCGAATAGACCGCACCGGGCTGCGATCAATCCAGGGCAAAAAGAACAGCACGGCAATCGCACTAAACATCGCGATAACACCGAGAAGTTTGTCTGGCATAGCACGCAGAATCGCGTAGAACGGCGTGAAGTACCAGACGGGTGCGATGTGTTCAGGCGTCTTTAGTGGATCGGCCGGAACATAGTTGGCGTGTTCAAGGAAGTAGCCGCCCATCTCCGGTGCAAAAAAGACAATCGCAAAAAATACGATTAAAAACACACCAACGCCGATCATGTCTTTCACGGTGTAGTAGGGGTGGAAAGGAATGCCATCCAGTGGAATACCATCAGCACCCTTGTTTTTCTTGATATCAACGCCGTCAGGGTTGTTCGAGCCTACTTCGTGCAGCGCGATGATGTGCACAAACACCAGCCCGATCAGCACCAGCGGCATGGCAATAACATGCAGCGCAAAGAACCGGTTCAGAGTGGCGTCAGAAACTACATAGTCACCGCGCAGCCACAATGTGATTGCATCACCGACCCATGGAATCGCACCAAACAGTGAAATGATTACCTGTGCACCCCAGTAAGACATCTGGCCCCATGGCAGCAGGTAGCCCATAAATGCTTCAGCCATCAATACGAGGTAGATCAGCATGCCGAAAATCCACAGCAGCTCGCGTGGTTTCTTGTACGAACCGTACATGATGCCGCGCATCATGTGCAGGTAGACAACAACAAAAAACATGGAGGCGCCGGTGGAGTGCATGTAGCGGATGAGCCAGCCCCAGTTGACGTCGCGCATGATGTACTCGACCGACTTAAACGCCAGTTCGCCATCGGGCTTGTAGTTCATCGTCAGGAAAACCCCGGTGACGATTTGAATCACCAGCACCAGCAGTGCGAGAGATCCGAAGTAGTACCAGAAGTTGAAGTTTTTCGGCGCGTAGTACTTGCCGACGTGCTTATCCCACGTCGCTGTGAGCGGAATCCGCTCGTCTATCCACGCCATCGCATTTTCGAATTTGCTCATCAGGCCTGCCCTCCGTCGGCACCGACGAGAATTCGGTTGTCCGTGATGTAGTAGTACGGAGGCACATCGAGATTAGTAGGTGCCGGCATGCCCTTGTATACCCGTCCTGAGATGTCGAAGCGAGAACCATGACAAGGGCAAAAGAAACCACCCTTCCATCCGTCCCCGAGGTCAGCCGGAGCAACTTCCGGTCGGTAGGACGGCGAACAGCCAAGATGTGTACAGATGCCTACCATAACCAGTATTTCCGGTTTGAGTGCACGGTACTCATTCTTTGCGTATTCGGGCTGTATTGAGTCATCGGAGTCGGGGTCGCTCAGGTCGCCCTGCACTTCAGCGAGCCCGTCGAGGAGTGCCTGCGTACGCTTAACAACCCACACCGGCTTACCGCGCCATTCGACAATAACGAGCTGCCCTTCAGCCAGCTTGCTTATGTCGATTTCTACCGGCGCGCCTGCCGCCCGGGCCCGCGCACTGGGTGACATGGACGATACCAGTGGCACGGCAAGCGCCGCAGCACCCAAAGCCCCAATCACACCCATGCCTGTGCTTAACATCCGCCGCCTTTTTTTGTCCACTCCGTCAGGACTCTGCCTGCCGTCGTCAGGCGCAACATTATCACTCGCCATTAAATGCTCCAAAGGTAGATATTAGAAGTTGCTTGCAGAACCGGCGTTGCCTGCTGCCGAGTCCACTGAAATATTGTGTTCTGAAGTTGAATTGAGGCGCAGACCGCACCGCGCTGCTGCCGCACGGCCGAACCTGTTTGCCTCAGAAGTGCCACGACTCTGACAAACCGCCAAGTCTATCACAATCCTGGGTGTTATTTAGACCACGTGCACGCTTTTCACAGGACCTCCATGCCAGTTAAATGCCATGCTGCCCGGTCTGAAAGCGGGACAGCACCTGCCCTGACTATCCGCTGAGCGGTTTTACCGCGTGTTACCGGTTCAGGGCAACCGACGCAGCACCGATTGCAAACCCTGAAACATACCAGCCATTATATTGACAGCCACCGCCGCCAATGGCCGAACCGATGTACCAACACTCCGCGGCAATGTTCTTTTTACGATCCATGCAACGTTTTGGTTGGACACCTTCTATTCATACCTTCGGCGCTTAACCCGAAAAAGTGAAAGGCTTGTCGACCGTCACCACAGACAATATGCATTACGCGGCACAGACCTCTGTTTTCACCAATTCATATCATCACATGCAGTGCAGATGTTCAGTACCAGTGCGTCAAACAATCGCACGTTAGTCGCGTGCGTGATTAAATCGTGCCTCCGCGGACACCGCGTGGGCCTCAAGTCCCTCGCCACGCGCCAGAATGGCAGCCGTCCTGCCTAGCAAAGCAGCGCCTTCAGCACTACAGCCAATAAGACTGGTGCGTTTTTGAAAGTCGTAAACCCCCAGCGGGCTGGAAAATCGGGCGGTGCCTGACGTTGGCAACACATGATTGGGTCCGGCACAGTAATCACCCAGCGCCTCCGCACTGTAGCGCCCCATAAAGATGGCGCCGGCGTGACGAATGCCGGACAACAGCGACTCAGGGTCCGCTACAGACAGTTCAAGATGCTCCGGCGCAATGCGATTAACGAGCTCGACCGCCTGATCAAGGTTGTCCACCTCAATGGCACAGCCGCGCTCACGCATGGACTCGGTGATAATCGCGGACCGTGGCATGGATTCCATCAGATCGGACATCGCCGATACCACTTCATCGATGTATTTGCCGTCATCACAGATCAGTATCGCCTGCGCCTGTTCGTCGTGCTCGGCCTGTGAGAACAGATCCGCTGCAACCCACTCAACATTGGTTTTGCCGTCACACACAACGCAGATTTCAGACGGACCGGCAATCATATCGATACCTACCTTGCCAAACACAGCGCGCTTCGCGGTGGCTACGTAAATATTGCCTGGCCCGACAATCTTGTCGACGGCGGGTACCAAATCGGTACCATACGCCAATGCCGCCACAGCCTGCGCACCACCGATGGTTAGCACGCGGTCCACGTCCGCAACTTTCGCCGCCGCCAGCACCAGATCATCAAGCGCACCGCCCGGTGCCGGCACCACCATCACAAGCTCGCCAACGCCTGCCACCTTCGCCGGAATGGCGTTCATCAGCACAGACGACGGATAAGCAGCTTTGCCACCCGGCACATAGAGACCCACTTTGTCGATTGGGGTTACGCACTGTCCAAGCACAGTGCCGTGCTCATCTTCATAGCGCCAGGAATCAACCAGTTGGCGCTGATGGAAAGCAGTAATACGATCAGCCGCCGTCTGCAGCGCCACCGCACTTTCCTGCGGCACACGGTCAAACGCCTGTTGTAATTGATCCCCGCTCAGCTCAAGCTCTGACGCATCGCGCACGTCGCGCCGGTCAAATCGATTGGTCAGCTCGACGAGCTTGTCATCACCGTGTGCACGAATATCAGCAATGATACCTGCCACCGTTGAGGCCACCGCATCGTCAGACACCGACTCCCATGCCAGCAATGCCTCAAGGCGGCTGTCAAAGTCTGCGTCGGCGATATGCAGACGATTAATTTGCATCAGCCTTTGCTCTGCGTTGAATTGCTCTGCGTTGAATGACCCTGCTGTCGACGCGCAGCCACAGCATCAGACAGCTCATGCAGCATTTCCACCGTCGCATCCCATCCAATGCACGGATCGGTAATGCTCTGACCACGAACCAGATCGCGATCGGGCATTTGATCCTGTCGGCCTTCAACCAGATTACTCTCAATCATAACGCCCATGATGCGATGATCACCATCGCGTAACTGACTGCAGATATCCCGACACACATAGCGTTGACGCGAAAAAATCTTGCGGCTGTTGGCATGGCTGCAGTCGAGCATGATGTTCGGTGTCAGGCCGTTCTTTTCCATCATCGCCGAGGCATCATCAACACTCGCCGCATCATAATTGGTATGCGGACCGCCACGCAGAATCAGATGACAATCATTATTACCCGAGGTGGCGAAGATCGCTGAAGCACCATCTTTGGTTACCGACAGAAAATGGTGAGGGCGGGACGAAGAACAGATGGCGTCGACGGCGATTTGCACACTGCCACCAGTACCGTTTTTAAACCCGACCGGCGCCGAAATACCCGATGCAAGCTCCCGATGCCCCTGACTCTCTGTGGTGCGTGCACCAATGGCGCCCCAGCCAACCAGGTCAGCAATGTACTGTGGGCTAATAAGATCCAGAAACTCGGTACCAGCCGGCACACCCAGCGCGTTGATATCTCGCAGCAGCGTGCGCGCCAGTCGCAGACCCTTGTTAATTGCAAAACTGTCGTCCAGGTCGGGGTCGTTGATAAGCCCTTTCCAGCCGACAATAGTCCGTGGCTTTTCGAAGTAAACTCGCATGACCACCAACAGGTTTTCGTTTAAAGAGCTGTCCAGCCCGGCAAGTTTTTGCGCGTACTCAAGACCGGCTTCCGGATCGTGAATGGAGCAAGGTCCCACAACAATAACCAGCCGATCATCAGATCGATCAAGTATGTTGCGGATACCCATACGGGTGTCAAAAACGGTCTGTGCAATCTCTGCACTAACCGGTATATCTTCTATCAACCTGGCCGGTGGCAGTAGCTCTTTTACTTCACGTATGCGCAGATCGTCGGTTGATATTGGAGCCGTTTGGTCGTTCATGAGGTTCTCGCAACGGGCGGGCAAGCTAGGCGTTGGTGGTGTCGCTCAGCGCCGTTTTTAACTGATCTATCAGCTGATGGATGCGTCGGTGTTTCATTTTCATCGACGCTCGATTAACAATCAACCGGGCACTGATCGGTGCGACGTGCTCAAGCACTACCAATCCATTGGCTTTTAGTGTGCTGCCGGTCTCCACGATGTCGACGATCATATCTGCCATGCCGGTGAGAGGTGCCAGTTCCATGGATCCATACAGCTTTATGACCTCCACCTGCTTACCGCGATCTGCAAAAAAGCGCTGCGTGACCTGCGGATATTTTGTCGCAACGCGCAGCCTTCCCGGTGCATCGAGGTCGGCGCCGGGTTTACCCGCAACCACCAACTGACAGCGGCCAATGCCAAGATCGAGTGGTTCATAAATTCGATCGCCACTGTGTTCAAGCAAAATATCCTTACCGGTAACACCCAGATCGGCGCCGCCATACTCCACGTAAGGAGGCACATCGGATGCTCGAACCAGCAGCAGGCTGGTGCCACTGACATTGGTATCGACCTGCAGCTTGCGAGTGCTGGTTGCATCTTCCGTGGGCTCAATACCGGCTGCCTGTAGCAACGGCAGCGTATGCGACAGGATGCGTCCTTTCGTCAGTGCAATTGACAGTGTGTCATTCATACGGGTTCAGGCCCAACGCGCAATGGTTGCACCAGTATAAGGCCTGGTCACGACGCGACGCGGCGAATGTTCGCACCGAGCGCCTGAAACTTCTCTTCTATGCGCTCATAACCGCGATCAATATGGTAAACCCGTTGCAGCTCGGTTTCGCCCTCAGCAATCAGACCGGCAATAATCAGACTGGCAGATGCTCGCAGATCAGTCGCCATAACCGGAGCGCCCTTGAGCTTATCGACACCTCGTGAAAACACCGAGTTGCCACTAACACGTAAATCCGCACCCATGCGATGCAACTCCTGCACATGCATGAAACGGTTTTCAAAAATAGTCTCGGTAATCGTCGCCGCACCTTCAGCAACTGAGTTCAGCAACGTAAACTGCGCCTGCATGTCAGTTGGGAAGGCCGGGTAAGGCGCTGTACGAATATCCACCGCCCGTGGTCGCTCAAAGCGACTGGATACAGAAATTTCATTCTCGCCAACGATCAGGTCAGCGCCTGCCTCATCGAGTTTGTGCAACACCGCATCCAGCGTATCAGCACGCGCATCCTTCACCGTCATGCTGCCTCCACTCACCAGTGCGGCCACCAAAAAAGTACCGGTTTCGATGCGATCAGGGACAACCCGGTGCTGACAACCGGTCAATCGCTCTACACCGTTGACCACAATTCGGTCGCTGCCGGCGCCTGAAATGTCCGCACCCATCGCTATTAAAAAGTTGGCCAGATCGACCACCTCCGGTTCGCGCGCGGCATTCTCCAGAACCGTTTGCCCTTCGGCGAGCGCCGCTGCCATCAACAGGTTTTCGGTGCCGGTAACGGTCACCGTGTCGAAGTTAATTACCGTACCCTTGAGCTTCTTACACTTAGCTTTGATGTAGCCGCCATCAAGCTCAATTTCCGCCCCCATGGCTCGCAGGCCATTGATGTGCAGATCAACCGGGCGTGCACCGATCGCGCAGCCGCCTGGCAACGACACCTCAGCCACGCCAAATCGTGACAACAGCGGCCCGAGCACCAATATCGACGCACGCATGGTTTTGACGAGCTCGTAGTCGGCCACGTAATTATCGACCCCGGTGGCGTCTGCTTCGATCTGCATTTTATCGCCCAGTGTGAAACGGACCCCCATGCGACCGAGCAACGTCATCGTCGTTGTAACATCGTTCAGGTGCGGCACATTTTCGAGCGTGACAGCATCGTCACACAACAGGGTGGCAACCAAAATAGGCAAGACGGCGTTTTTGGCACCGGAAATTTGGACAGATCCACTCAGTGGCGAGCCACCACTTATGATCAGTTTATCCATGATAGATGTGATACCAACAGAGGGGTGAGGCAGCGGTGGCGCGTCGGGCGCGCTTGTCTGCGCTTTATTCGGGCAAGCTGCGTGGTCGGGGTGGACCGCGCATCTGCGTGGCGGGTTAGCCGCAAACCGTCTGTAGTAAAATACATACACTGGCGGGTGTTCCCGTGGGTCTTTCATCGCGACCCATTCGGAGAATGATACCGGAACCGACGCGTTCACCCAAGTGGCCACAAGAGAGAACAAGCCCACAGACGCAATTGAGCACGCTATTGTCACGCGGACGGTGACTGAGTGGTGCTAAGGAAGCAAAGATCGCGGGCATTGCGGATCACGGTGACCCGGCGGGGCAGTACCCTGCCCGCATGTCGCAGACAGCTGCAATTAACGCAAATGGCTCAAACAAGCACTGGCTTTAGATGCAACAGCATTCAGCTAGAGCTGTTTTTGTCGCGCAAAACTTTGATCAGCCCGTCGATACCGCCTTTTTTTATCTCGCTGCCAAACTCTGATTTATAGTTGAGCACCAGGCTGGAGTTGTGAACGGCAATGTCGTAGATCAACCATGAATCCTTTTTGCGGAGCTTGTAGTCGATTGGAATTGAGGAATTGGCCTTGGGATCCTTCAACAGAGTCTTTACCACAGCCAGCTGATCGGTCTTGCCTTCACTGAAAGGCAAAAACTCCATCTGTTGACCTGAATATTCATCTAATGTCTTCGTATAAACATTCAGCAAAAACTCGCGAAACTCGCTCAGCAAAGCGCCACGCTGCTCGTCGCTCGCTTTAATCCAGTTTTTCTTACCGACTGACTTTATAGTCATTACATTAAAGTCAATGTGCGGCAGCACCTTGGTATCGAGCGACTTGCGCACCAGCTCCGGGTTACCTTTTGATTCCGGATGCTCCAGCACTGAGATCAGATCGTCGGTCACCTGCTTGACCAGATCCTGCGCCGGATGAGCTGAGGCCGTCAAAGGCGCCAGTGACCACGCCGCCACCATAAGCAACACGGTTGTCCATCGTGTCATCAGCTTGCTCATATCAGAGCGGATCCCTTTCAAGTTTTGCATCGCTTTATTTCCGAATCACGCTACCAGGGTAACGTATGTGAGAGAAAATCCTGTGTTCCGTACCGAGTGTACTCAGTCAAACCACCATTTGCCGCAAAGCTGCTGTTAGCTTTTGGTATCTGGTGGTCTAAATCCCGCCACTTTTGCCAACATGGCGTCAGCCGGGTGTAATTCAACAAGCGCCAGAAGCGTGCCGCATTGAATTGCCTGACTGCCGGGCAGCATTACTACAACACATATGGACCAGCCGCCAACTGAACACGGCTGATCTCGCGCCGGCCCCGGCCCTAAACCGATGGTTCGACAAACCCGTGCTGCTCATATTTTGCAACGAAAGTGAGGCCTTGTTCAAAGAGCACCTCAAATCGGGCGGAAAGCCGCTCGATCTTTGACTAACATCATTCTGTGTCGATGCCGGCTGCAGGTTGAGCAGACAAATGTTAATGTTGTCCCAGGACGTTGTATTGAACCGGCGATATCGAGATTTCCCCATTTGAGCCGCAGATACCTGACAACCAGAATAAGCCGTCTAACCGTGACTTTCGTATCGCATACCCGCCGCGCGCTGGCAATCCTGGCGTTGCCACTGCTGCTCAACGCCTGCGCGTCGGTCCCCTCGCAGGAAGACGTGACTCCCGACCCGCTGGAGCCCGTCAATCGCGCCGTTTTCAAGTTCAACGACAAGGTGGATCGCTATGCCTTGAAGCCCGTCGCCCGGGCGTATCAGAATGTCACACCACGACCCGTTCGAACGGGTGTCAGTAACTTTTTCGGGAATCTGAGTGACGTTAGCGTTGCCGCCAATGCGTTGTTGCAGGGCAAGTTTGAACAGGGCCTGCTCGATACCGCCCGGGTTGCGGTCAACACCGTGATTGGCATCGGCGGCATTTTCGACATTGCAACTTCAATGAACCTCGAGCGCCACAACGAAGATTTCGGCCAGACTCTAGGGGTCTGGGGAGTGCCGGAAGGCCCCTATCTGGTGCTGCCGTTCTTCGGCCCGCAAACGCTCCGAAGCACCGTCGGACTGGTTGGCGACAGCCAAATAGAGCCACTCAACTCTTCCTCCATCGCCAGCTCCACACGCGGTAAGCTGGTGACCCTGAATGTTGTGAATGCCCGATCACGCTTACTTGCCGCATCGTCAATACTCGATACTGCCTCGCTTGACCCTTATCTGTTCATGCGCGAAAGCTACTTAAACTGGAGTCGGCAGCAGGTCAGGGACGGGCGTCTGCCACCGCGTCGCGAGCGACCGCCCAAAACCACAGACCTTGATGAGCTCGACCAGCTCGAAGAATTAAACGAGCTTGATGAGCTGAACAAGCTGGAGAACCTCGAAAAGCTCGAACAGATCGAGCAACTTGATGAACTTCGTGAGCTGGATGAACTGGACGAACTGGACGAATTAAGCGATCTGGACGAACTCGGCGCAACGGATGAATAACCCGAAATAGATTAGCGCGCGGAAGTAGCGGACAATTGACGACATTCTGCAATCGAGCTCTGCGGCCTCCGTGAAAAATCCAGATCCAATCGACGATGCTTCTGTCGCCGATACTTCCACCGGTAACACGCCGAGTGCCATCGACCTTCGTCAGCTCGCGACCAGCGTGCTCACCACAGAGGGCAATGCGGTATTGGCATTACGCGAGCGACTGGATCAGTCATTTGTAGACGCCTGCAACGCGATTCTGGCCTGTCAGGGCCGCGTGGTGGTTTGCGGTATTGGCAAGTCCGGGCACATCGCCAACAAAATTGCGGCAACACTGGCAAGCACCGGCACTGCGGCTTTTTTCGTGCATGCAGCCGAGGCCAGCCACGGCGACCTTGGGATGATCAGGCGCGACGATATTGTGGTGGCGATCTCTCACAGCGGTGAGTCTGACGAGCTGAAAAACATGCTGCCCACCATGCGCCACATCGGCAACACCCTGATCACGCTAACCGGCAATCCCCGGTCAACACTGGCACGAGCAGCCACACACAATATTGATGTGTCGGTGGACCTGGAAGCCTGCCCGCTGGGCCTGGCCCCTACTTCGAGCACCACGGCCACCCTTGCGATGGGCGATGCAATGGCGATTGCGATATTGCAAAAACGCGGGTTCAGTGCGGATGATTTCGCACTGACTCACCCGGCCGGATCACTCGGCAAGCGACTACTGCTACAGGTGGCTGATGTAATGGTATCCGGCCCGGATATTCCGCAGATAGGGCCTCACGAAACCCTGAAGAACGCGCTGCTGGTGATGAACTCGGGCAAGCTTGGTTTTCTGATCGTCGTCGACGATCAACAATCGCTGCTCGGGGTGTTTTCCGACGGCGACTTACGGCGCGCGCTTGAAACCGACCCCAACCTCAACAGCACACGCATCGACGAGGTAATGACCAGCGGCGGCAAAACCGTTGACATTAACGCACTGGCTGTCGACGCCCTGCGAATGATGGAACAACACCGCATTTATGCTTTACCCGTACTCGACGAGCACCACAAGGTGTGCGGCGCGCTAAATATGCATTCGCTGTTCCGCGCCGGCGTTGTTTGAATTCCTCTCACTACATCAGGCTTTTGCATGGTTAGCGCAGCACATCTGGCAAGTTCAGTTAAGGCAATCATTTTCGACGTCGATGGCGTACTCACCGATGGCGGCCTCTACCGCAGTGACGATGGCCAGGAAATAAAGCGGTTTCACGCCACGGACGGACTCGGCATGCGAATGCTGGCGGATGCGGGGGTTGAGATTGCCATTATCACCGGCCGTACCTCTGACGTTGTCACGCATCGCTGCCAGGAACTTCAGATAGAGCACGTCTATCAGGGGCAAAAAGGCAAGCTCGGCGCTTTTCAGGCACTGTGCGAGAAACTCGAAATGCAACCGGCGGAATTCGCGTATATGGGTGATGACATCATAGATCTACCGGTTATGAAACGCGTGGGTCTGGCACTCACGGTGCCAGACGCGTGCGATGAAATCTGCGCCGTGGCACACTGGACCAGCGTACGCCGTGGCGGTCACGGTGCCGCCAGAGAAGCCTGCGAACTGCTGCTTAAGGCCAAGGGGCTGTACGGACAGGCAGTCAGCCGCTACATGAGGTAACTGCGATGCCCAAAACACTTGGACGCTCGCTCTGGATATTCGCGCTGTTGGTGTTTACTGTGTGGTCGTGGCAGTGGTTCGAGAGCACGCCAACGACCAACGACGACAACGACAGCACACTGCGTATGGCCGAGACCGAAACCGACTATTACCTGCAGGACTTCCGAATTGTTAGTGTCGACAATGCCTCTGGGCAGGTGTACGAGTTAAGCGGACAGGCACTTTCCCATCACGGTGCGGGTGGCAATTCGTCGATATCTCAGCCGGCAATTAAGGTGTTCGGCGCGGACAAGACCTACTGGGAAGGCCGCGCGCAGCAAGGCGATATCTCACCGGATTTTCGGCAACTGGCCCTGTTCGGGGCGGTAAACCTGGCGCAGTTTCCGAACCTGCCGGCTGATCTTGATCCGGCGCTGGCGCGCGGCGTCGACAAGCCAGCGGTAGAGATTTCAAGCGCCTCAGTGAACATCGATACCACACGGCAGACCATTTCGACAGACGATCCGGTGACGATTAGATCTGAGCACTGGTCGCTAAATGCGAACAAAATGCGAGCGGATATCAATGACAGCAAACTCCTCTTTGATGCGGGCCTGGATGCAGAGTATCTGGTGCCGCAGTAAGCCGGAACTGATGCCGCAGCACTCCACCGCCGATAACCCGGCCTGCGGTTTACTCTGCAGCTTTTCCGCCTTCGCGCTGATTATGCTGCTGTCTGTGCCGACGGGTCAGGCAGCGGCAGATACTCGATCAGACGGCAGCCAGCCCATCAGCGTCCAGGCCGATCAGTCTGACTTTGACGAAAAAGCGGGCATCCAGCGACTGACCGGCAATGTTGAAATCACCCAGGGCACACTGACGCTAAAAGCAGACAGCATTGAGATCGAGCTCAAGGATGGCGCACTGCTTAAAATTGTTGGCGAGGGCAACCCCATCCGCTTCCAGCAGCAAACCGATACCGGCGCCACCATGAGCGGTCAAAGCAACCGAATCGAATACAACACCCAAACCACCCAGATTACTTTTTCCGGTGACGCACGCTTCGAGCGCCCTGGTCAGAAATTGAGCGGCAACTCGATTACCTACAACATGTCAGACCTGACGTTTAAGGCGTCAGGCGACAAGAAGGGTCGGGTCAGCATCATCCTGCAACCCAGCCAGATAAAGCGTTAATACTATGGCTACGCTGCAGGCGGTAGACATCGCAAAGTCTTATAACAAACGCAAAATCCTCACGGCAGTAACGCTGGACGTCCACCAGGGAGAAGTGGTTGGTTTGCTCGGGCCCAACGGTGCCGGTAAAACTACGTGTTTTTATATTGTCGTTGGCCTGGTTAAACCGGATGCGGGTAGAATTCTGCTTGACGGCAGAGACATAACACAGCACCCGATGCATGCACGTGCTCGACTCGGAGTCGGGTATCTGCCACAGGAAGCATCGGTTTTCCGCAAGCTGAGTGTGGAGAACAACATTCGCTCCATATTGCAGTATCGGGCAGATCTGCACAAAAGCGATCATCGCGACGTTCTGGAAGGCCTGCTTGAGGAACTTCAGATCACACACATACGCGACAGCGCCGGCATGAGCTTATCAGGCGGCGAGCGAAGAAGAGTAGAGATTGCCAGAGCGCTGGCAGCTAATCCTTCGTTTATATTACTCGACGAACCATTCGCCGGTGTGGATCCAATATCAGTAATCGATATCCAGCGCATCATCACACACCTGCAACAACGCGGCATTGGCGTGTTGATTACTGATCACAATGTGCGTGAAACACTGGGCATTTGCGAACGTGCTTACATCCTCAGCGGAGGTGGTGTTATCGCTCAGGGGGATGCCAATCAGATTCTGCAGAACAAGCAGGTCAGAGAGGTTTATCTGGGTGAAGAGTTTACCTTATAAGCAACGGTGACAGCATTCAGTCATCAATCGCCAACACACTGGCAAATCTGCGGATTTCCGTCAATGCTTTGAACAGGTTAAGCTGTAGGAAACAGCAACTTCCCTACCGGCTTTAGCCTACTTGTGTGATTGTGATCACAGGGAGTAAATAATATTGATTTCGCATTGCAGACCTACTCAGATGAACCATACTTTGAGCATGTGGCGGAAACATGGATAATGAGTCAGCCACCGGTTACAAAGACAACGGCCCCTGCCTATCAGAATCGCACCGGAAGTATGGCCACTGAATTGATGGCACTGTGTAATTCTGTCGAGGAATGGTGGGAGCGACAAGCATCAATCCAGAATGATAGCCGCAGTACCAGTTATCATAGTTATGCATCGCAGGCCGTCCGCTTGGTTAATACGGGTTAAACGCACACACAATGAAACACTCGCTTCAGATGAAAATTGGCCAGCAGCTGGCGATGACGCCACAGCTGCAACAGGCCATTAAACTACTACAACTATCTACGCTCGAACTACAGACGGAGATTCAACAGGCACTTGAGAGCAACCCTATGCTCGAGGTGCAGGAAGAAGGGGAAGATAACCCTGAAAAAGACAGTGCGAAGATGCGCAGTGACAATGACAAGGAAGCGAAAGAAAGCGAGAGCAATTCAGAAAATAACGACGACAGTTTCGACAGCATGGATGATCTCGACGATATTACATCCAGCGTTGAAGTAACTGACGCCACACCAGACATCCCGAATGAACTGCCTGTCGATAGTGCATGGGAAGATATTTACGAGCCTGCTTATGGCAGTGGCTCAATGCAATCCGGTGAAGAGAACCAACGCGACTTCACCGAGTATACCAGCGCCGGTTCCGGCAACCTGCAGGACCATCTGCTTGAGCAACTGCGACTCCGCTCGCTGTCTGAATCTGACCAGGTTATCGCTGCAACCGTAGTTAACTGTATCGATGACAACGGTTACCTTGAAGATGATATCGAAGAAATTCTTGAAGCAGTAAATGCTAACTATGAAGATCCGGAAGACCTCTGCAAAATAGAGGAAGTCGAGGCAATGCTGCGGTTAATACAGCAGCTTGACCCGATTGGCTGTGGCTCTCGTGATACTCGTGAGTGTATGTTGATCCAGTTGCATGAAATGGATCAATCGCCACACATTGATGTGTGCAAGCAACTGATCGGTGATCACCTGCACATGCTCGCATCAAGAGACTTCACCAAAATAAAACGCCAGTTAAAAATTAACGATGCACAGTTACAGCAAAGCATACAAACTATCCAGAGCCTGACACCGAGGCCCGGATCACAGGTTGTATCAAACAAGCCGCAATACATCGTACCGGATGTGTTCGTTAAGAAAATTAAAGGTGTATGGCGCGTTGAGCTAAACCCCGACATTGCACCACGCCTTGCGGTTAATTCCATGTATGCAGGCCTGGTTAAGCGCGCTGATAAAAGCGACGACAATAACTATATGCGCAACCAGTTACAGGAAGCCCGATGGTTTATAAAAAGCCTGCAAAGCCGCAACGAAACACTGCTTCGTGTGGGTACTGCAATCGTTGAACGTCAACGCGGATTTCTTGAGTATGGCGATGAAGCCATGCGACCATTGGTACTTCGGGATATTGCAGAACACCTGGAACTACACGAATCAACTATTTCACGTGTTACGACGCAAAAGTACATTCATACGCCACGTGGAATCTTTGAATTCAAGTATTTCTTCTCAAGCCATGTCTCAACGTCCGATGGTGGCGAATGTTCTGCAACCGCTATTCGAGCGATGATTCGTAAGTTTATCGCCAAAGAAGATCCAGGAAAACCTTTGAGTGACAGCAAAATAGCAAGTACACTGGTGGCGTCGGGGATACAGGTTGCAAGACGAACCGTTGCCAAATACAGAGAATCAATGTCAATCCCACCGTCAAACGAAAGAAAACGGCTCACCTGACGATACAGCAGTAGCAGATTGGCAATGCCCGTTAAACAGAATTGTTTTTTTATCCGGTTTTCCGGGCACAGCACAAGGCATCAGCCAGGCAACTAAAGGCCGGAACACAGACCCAGCCCGTAGCACAAGCAATGGGCTAGTCAAATCAACGGTAGCCAGGCGTTACAAAGCGGTTTGCAAAACGCTTTTCACAAAACCGGGTGAGTATGCTGATAAGAAAGACCCCAACAGATACTGCCACCTGACCGGTATGAGTCTTACCGGTCATGCACCGCTGACTAATGGCTGCGCAGAGCACCGCCATTGCACTTCTCGTTTAAATTCATATTCACAAAACAACCACCGGCCCAACACTCCAGTTGAGCAATCCAGTCTGCACTGCCATGGTCAGGCATTGACCACAGATATTACCAATAGCAATACGAACGCACTAAACCACTCGCTGCAGTGCGTTAATCTTTACTCTATCTTACAACAACTACTATATGTAACAGAGCCTGCATCCGCTGCGGCGCCCCACTTAAAAGCAGTAAACCTGCGGGCACAACTATGGTCGATGCTGAACCTCAATACGAAGGAGAGAGAGCACTATGAACCTCACTGTCACCGGACACCACATAGACGTCACGGACTCCCTGCGCCACTATGTCACATCGAAAATGGACCGGCTTGAAAGGCACTCCGACGCGGTAACAGACGTACACGTCATCCTGACAGTAGAGAAGCTCAGAAAAAAGGCTGAAGCCACGGTAAATGTCAAAGGCGCCCAGTTGTTCGCTGACACAATTGATGCGGACATGTACGCCGCGATAGATTTGCTGACTGACAAGCTTGACCGACAGCTGATTAAGCACAAGGAAAAAGCCAAAGATCACCACAAGCGCGAGAAAGACAAGCTCGATATCAGCGGCGATATGGAGCTCGACGAATAGCTCGCCGGTCGTACCTCTGCCGAAATACTATCTAGGTTAACTAAATCTCGTATACAATCAGGCACCGGCTAAATCTGGCCGGTTCCAAAACAACCTTACCTTTACCAGAATATTGACCTGATGAGTCAGTTCCCAATCAGTAGCTTGCTTACAGAATCTCGCGTGTGTTGTGGTGCCACCATTACCAGCAAGAAGAAAAGCTTACAGCAGATCGCCGCCCTGCTCGAATCAGGCACCGGCATGGATGCCGATGAAACCGAGGTGGATATGGATGTCATGGACGCGCTGGCCGCCCGAGAGAAACTGGGTTGCACCGGCATGGGCAATGGCATAGCTATTCCGCATGGCCGCGTCCCCTTCGTCGAGCACCCCGTTGCAGCCCTGATTACACTGGATCAACCGGTTGACTTCGACGCACCGGACAACATTCCGGTCGATATTGTATTCGGCCTGCTGATGCCAGAGGACAAAACCGATGCGCACCTGGAAATCCTTGCCACACTGGCAAAATTCTTCAACGAGCCGCATAACCGTCAGGCCGTACGTGAAACAACCAACGTGAAAGATCTGATGTCGGTCATTTCCAGAGCTGACTTGCCCAAAACCGGCGCTGACGGCTAACCAGCAACGTGCTACCGTTTGCAATACTGTGCAAATCCATACACGTTGACTCAGACAGCAATGAACCTTTCCAGGCCCGGCGTCGTCTTATTGCTTAGTGCTTTCAATTAACAACAACATCCCAATCAACCAGCGGCGTAACTGAAAACCAGTCATGAGCAACCACCAAGCGCCCATCGACAGTATCACTAGAGAATACGCTGCTCCTGCGCGAGCAAAGTGCTCATGCAGCTAATCATCGTCAGCGGACTGTCCGGCGCCGGAAAAAGCGTCGCATTGCATACCCTCGAGGACGAGGGCTACTACTGTGTCGATAACCTGCCGACCAGCATGCTGGTCGATCTCGCACGAAAGATGACCGCCAATTCGATCAGCTACGATCGCGTGGCAGTCGGAGTTGATGCACGCGGCGAAATTGAATATCTGAAGCTGTTTGAATCAGTGATTGCGCAGATACGCTCACTTGGCCTTGAGATCACGGTGTTGTTTCTGGATGCGCACAACGATGTACTAACAACCCGGTTTAGTGAAACGCGCCGCAAGCACCCTTTGTCAAAACACGGTGCGCCGCTGGGTGCCGCCATCGATACAGAGCGCTCAATTCTGGGGTTGATTGAACAGACAGCTGATGTGGCAATCGACACCACCAACCTCAATTTACACCAATTGCGGGAAGTTATTCGAGCGCGTGTGGTGGGCCACAATCGCACTCCAATGAACGTCCTTTTGCAGTCGTTTGGATTCAAGCACGGCGCACCGCACGGATCAGACTTTATCTTTGACGTTCGGTGCCTGCCCAACCCGTACTGGTCCCCTCACCTGCGGCCGATGACCGGGCTCGACAAACCCGTGGCTGACTTCCTGAGCGAGCAAAAGCTGGTGGTACAGATGGTTGATAACATCAGCGATTTTTTTCTGACATGGACACCGGTTTTCGAGCAGGAAAACAGATCCTACCTGACTGTGTCCGTTGGCTGTACCGGCGGGCGACATCGCTCTGTGTTTATCACTGAACGCGTGCTGGAAAAGCTCGGTAAAAAAATTGACAATATCTCAATTAAGCATCGCGAAATCGATTGAAGAACAGCGCACTGTGCAGCGGGTAGTTTGTGCTGCCGGTCATCTGTGCTTAACCTTTGCATAAAAGGCATCAACAGCCAACAAACCCACATCAGTGGCATGGGTACTGAAGTGCTCGAAAAACAACTTGAAATCGTCAACAAACTGGGGCTCCACGCCAGAGCTGCGGCCAAACTGGTCAAGCTGGCCAGTGGATTTTCCAGCAATATAGAAATCGCCAAAGAAGAGCAGCGCGTCAACGCCAAAAGCATTATGGGCGTTATGATGCTTGCAGCCGGTCGCGGTCATCATGTCACCATCTATTGCGATGGCGCGGATGAAGCAGAAGCGATGGCAGCGGTAGAGACGCTGATTAACGACAAGTTTGGCGAGGCCGAATAATGGCGCTAATGCTCAATGGCATGGGTGTATCCCGCGGGATTGCTATTGGCCCTGTGTTTGTGCTGCGTCGCAATCAGCCGGAAGTCATTGAGCGCAATGTCGAGAAAAAACACATTGGCGCTGAAGTGCGCCGGTTTAAATCAGCACACAGCAAAGCGCGCAAGCAGCTCGAAAAAGTAAAGAGCGATATTCCGCAGGATTCACCGGAAGACATCAGCGCGTTTATAGAAACCCATCTGCTGATGCTTGACGACGCGATGTTGTCAGCAACCCCGATTGAAATCATCAAACAACAGCAGTGCAATGCCGAATGGGCACTTAAACAGCAGCGCGATGCCATCGTCAAAGTATTCGAGTCAATGGACGATCCCTACATCGCCACACGTCGCGACGATGTTAACCACGTGTTTGGCCGTGTATTGAATGCGCTGGCTAATCAGAATATCGACGAACAGTACAACTGGAAAGGTCAGATAGTAGTCGCTGATGATCTGACGCCCGCCGACACCATTCACATGCAGAATGATGGTGTTGCCGGCTTCGTTACCGAGATGGGAGGCCCGCTGTCGCACACGGCTATCCTTGCACGCAGCTTGAATATCCCCGCGGTCGTTGGCATGAGCGAGGCCAGACGCTATCTCAACACTGGCGAAACGCTGGTAGTCGATGGCGGTAATGGCACTGTGTTGGCAGAGCCGGATAATTTTCTGGTCGACCACTTTCACAAGCGCCAGCGCGATATCAAACGCGTGGCTCGAGAGCTGGTTAAACTCACAGACGCGAAATCCCGGGCACGCAGTGGTGAGCGAATTACCCTGCTCGCCAACATTGAAATCGAAGATGACTTAAAAATACTGCGGAAAGTGAACGCCGCCGGTGTGGGTCTGTATCGAACCGAATTTCTCTACATGGGGCGTACCGATGTTCCCAATGAAGACGAACACTATCGCACCTACATGAAAGTGGTGCGGGCGCTGCGCGGTGCACCGCTTACCATTCGGACCGTTGACTTTGGCGCCGACAAAGAAGTTGAATCTGTATCTACCGGACCACTGGCACATAACCCCGCTATGGGTCTGCGCGGTATTCGCTTGTGCCTGAATGATCCATCGCTGTTCGTGCCGCAGTTGCGCGCCATCCTGCGTGCGTCGGCCAAAGGACCGATCAAGATCATGTTCCCGATGCTGACAACGGTCACCGAGCTACTGCAGGCTATGCAACTGGTCGAGAATACCAAGGACATGCTGCGAGCCAAGAATATCGCCTTTGATGAAAAGATACCCATTGGTGGCATGATCGAAGTGCCTGCCGCTGCAATCTCTGCCGCGCACTTTGCCGAGCACCTCGACTTTCTATCCATAGGCACCAACGATCTGATTCAGTACACACTTGCTATCGATCGAATTGATGATCAGGTGAACTACCTCTACGACCCGCTAAATCCGGGTGTACTGTCGTTGATAAAAAATGTTATCGAAGCCGGCAGCAAGAAAAAAATTCCGGTAACGATGTGCGGTGAGATGGCTGGCAACAGCGAGTATACGCGCCTGCTGTTGGGACTTGGCTTAAGGGAATTCAGTATGCCGCCCAACTCTATTCTTGAAATAAAAAAGGTACTGAGAGCAACCAATATACGCTCTGTACGACGGCGTGCGCTCAGCTTCCTGCACCACAGCGACAAAGAAAAACAGACAGCCATGCTGGAGCGGCTCAACGCATAGCAACAGAACGCCTGACAATCATCGCAGAAAAAACTGACCCGTCGTCACGTCTTGTATACTGACCCGCATGCCGGACTCAGTCGCTAAAACCAATTCTGATCGACAAAACGCGGTCGCCGAAATACTCAGCAGCGGAAGCTTCACCACTGCGCGCAACCTTATTCAGGCATTGCAACCCGCAGAGGTTGCCGACATGCTCGAATCACTGCCCACCGGCAAGCGCAAATTGCTGTGGCGTTTTATCGAACTTGAGGATGAAGGCGAAATTCTGCTTGAGGTCGGTGACGAGGTTCGTGAGTCTCTGCTCGAAGATATGGATACCGCCGAGTTGGTAGCAATTTCTACCCGGCTCGATATTGATGACCTGGCCGACTTTGTTCAGTCGCTGCCGGGCACGGTTACCAACGAAGTGCTGCAGAGCATGGACAAGCAGTATCGTGATCGTCTCGAGTCCGTGTTGTCTTATCCGGAAGACAGCGCCGGCGGCCTGATGGATCTGGATGCCATCACCGTACGCGCCGACGTCACACTGGACGTCGTATTACGGTTTCTGCGCAGCAAAGGCCACATGCCGCGGCACATCGACAGAATCATCATCATCGACCGATTTGGTTATTACCAGGGTGTCCTGCCAGTACGCGTGCTGCTCACACGCGACCCGGACACGCTGGTGGCGACGGTAATGCGAACGGATGTCGATGTCATCAATGTGCACGAAAGCGCCAGCAATGTGGCCCGTCTGTTTGAAGACCACGATCTGATCTCAGCGCCGGTGGTCGATGACAATAATCGCCTGCTGGGCCGCATCACCATCGACGACGTGGTCGATGTTATACGCGAGGACGCCGAACAAACCGTCATGAGCATGGCGGGTCTGAGCCAGGAAGACGATTTTTTCTCGCCGGTAGTGCGCAGTATTCGCCGGCGCTGGGTGTGGCTGGGGATCAACCTCGCGACCGCCTTTCTCGCCTCCTGGGTGGCCGGTCAGTTTGCCGATACGCTCGATCAGATCGTCACTCTCGCTATTCTGATGACAATTGTACCGAGCATGGGTGGCATCGCAGGCTCTCAAACCCTCACACTGGTGATACGTGGACAGGCACTGGGGCAAATTGGAACCGGCAATACTCGCTGGATTCTGACCAAAGAGGCCATTGTGGGCCTGCTGAACGGCCTGCTGTGGTCGGTAGTTGTCGCGCTGATCGCCTACCTGTGGTTTGGCGATGGCAGAGTCGGGCTGATTATCGGGCTCGCGCTGATCGTAAACATGTCTGCCGCGGCACTCGCCGGTGTGCTGATTCCGATCGGTCTGAAGCGCTTTAACATCGATCCGGCGCTCGCTGGCGGGGTAATCCTGACCACAATTACTGATGTGGTCGGACTGATGGCGTTTCTGGGTCTGGCTACCCTGTTCCTTTTGTAAAAGTACGCCTGGTGCTCGGCCACTGCGGTGTGGGCTGCTGCCGCGTCCGGATCCACGTCTCGATCAGCCCGTTTTCGGCGCTCACAGTCTGTCCACAATAGTCCACAAGTTATCAACAGCTAGTCACCAGCCTGTGGACAGGCAAATCACATCATATGGTGGTTTGATTATTACAATCCTCATTTTGTTGTGGTCGGCACTTGACCCGTTGGAGGTCTCACCACTACCATTCACGTCCTTCGCTACCGGGCCAGCTGTACCTTCTCTGAATTACCAAGCTAACACAATATTCCACAATATATTGTGGATAGCTCATTTCCCGATACAATATGTGGCGAAGCGTTAACTGCCTGTAGTTGCAAAATTGGTCATTGCAGCGGTACACATACCGCGATGCATTCGAACAAGAAAACTCGATGACCAAGAAGGTCGGCAGTAGCGCCCAAACAACACCAACAGCGTCACAAAGCGCGCAGCAATACACGGAGCAAAACGCCGGAATGACCAAAGTCGTCGCCATAGATAGCAAAATTGAGAGCAAACCGCTGGAGTCGGAAACTGAAATTGCTCTGCAAGAGGCATCGATCGATATCTGGGAGAAAAAATATCGACTCAAAAGCCGTGAGGGCGAACACGTCGATGTTGACCTGGATGACACCTACAAGCGTGTAGCCAGAGCACTGGCTGACGTCGAGGAATCGGAAGAAAAAAGGGAGCTGTGGTACGAGAAGTTTCTATGGGTGCTGAGACAGGGTGCGATTCCCGCCGGACGCATAATTTCCAACGCCGGCGCCCGTGAGCACAAGCCCGCCACCTCCACCATTAACTGCACCGTGTCAGGCACCATCGGTGACTCGATGGACGACATCCTGGGCAAGGTTCACGAGGCCGGACTCACACTGAAGGCTGGCTGCGGCATCGGCTACGACTTCTCAACACTGCGACCACGTGGCGCCTATGTATCCGGTGCCGGTGCCTACACTTCCGGCCCGCTGTCGTTTATGGATATCTACGACAAAATGTGCTTCACCGTTTCATCAGCGGGCGGCAGACGCGGTGCACAAATGGCCACGTTTGATGTACGCCACCCCGATGTTTTCGAGTTTATTCGTGCCAAGCGCGAAGACGGCCGACTCAGACAGTTCAACCTGTCCTTGCTGATCACTGAAGATTTCATCCAGGCCGTACGTAATGATGAACAGTGGAGCCTTGCGTTTCCGGTACAGAGCAAGGAGATCGACAGTGGCGAAGTTGACGTCGAGGATTCTGAGCAGGTTATCTGGCTCGACTGGCCCGGCAGCGATGGCTTTGTAAAGAACGACAACGGCGAAACCGCCTGCAAGATTTATCGGGTAGTTAAAGCCAAGCGACTGTGGGATGCCATCATGGCCTCCACCTACGATTTCGCAGAACCCGGCTTTATCCTCATAGACAAGGTCAACGATCAAAACAACAACTGGTTTTGTGAAGATATCAGAGCCACCAACCCGTGCGGCGAACAACCACTGCCACCTTATGGTGCCTGTCTGCTGGGCTCTTTAAACCTGACACGCTTTGTCGACAATGCGTTTACTGATGAAGCCGAGTTTGACTGGGACAGATATCGCCGTGCGGTATCCATATTTACTCGCATGCTCGACAACGTCGTTGAGATAAACGGCTTGCCGCTGTTCAAGCAACGAGAAGAAATTCAATACAAGCGCAGACACGGTATGGGCTACCTGGGCCTTGGTTCTGCTGTAACCATGTTAAAGATGAAGTACGGCTCTCAGGACTCACTGGAGTTCACTGAAAAAGTAACGCGTGAAATGGCACTCAGTGGCTGGAAAACCGGCGTTGAACTCGCTCGTGAAAAAGGTGCCGCGCCGATCATGGACGACGAGTTCATCATTGATAAAGACATGCTGCGCAAGAGACCTGAACTGCTGCAGGACGGTTACCAGGAAGGCGACAAAGTAAAAGGCAAAGTGCTGCTGGGTAAGTACAGCCGATACATGCAACGCATTGCATCGGTTGACAAAGACATTGCAAACGACATTGTTGAGCACGGCTGCCGCTTTACTCATCACACCTCCATAGCGCCCACCGGCACCATTTCCCTGTCGCTTGCGAACAATGCCAGCAATGGAATCGAGCCGAGTTTTGCGCATCACTATTCACGCAATGTCATACGTGAAGGCAAGAAAAGCAAAGAAAAGGTAGATGTATTCTCTTACGAGTTGCTCGCTTATCGCACACTGGTTAACCCCGACGCGATGCCGTACAGCGAAGAAGAGTCTCAGAAACTACCGGAATACTTTATTAGTGCTGACGACATTACACCAACACAGCACGTTGATGTTCAGGCGGCTGCGCAAAAGTGGATTGACTCTTCGATATCCAAAACAGCCAATGTCCCGACAGATTTCCCCTACGACGGCTTTAAAGATATTTATCTGTACGCACACGAGCAAGGCCTAAAAGGCTGCACTACTTTCCGCTATAACCCTGAAGCATTTCAGGGGGTACTTGTTAAGGAATCTGATCTTGAGAACACGACGTACCAGTTTACGCTTGCAGACGGCAGCACGATCTCGTGCAAGGGCAATGAGGAAATCGAATACGACGGAGAAACCCATACCGCAGCCAACCTCTATGACGCACTCAAAGAAGGTTACTACGGTAAGTTTTGAGACTGTCGTAAAAGGCTGACCGCAGAGACTGTTGTAAATTACGTCACTCGCGGTCCAAACAGCAATCACGGAATGGAGATGCTGAAACAGCCGACATGATGTCGGCATACAACGCTGATGACAGGCGCAACACGGTTCGCGCCTGTAGCGTTACCGGCGTATCCCTGCTGACAGCAGCAACTGACAGTCACTGGGAACGCCAACAAATAACTGACAATTCTGTTCGAGTTCTATCTGCACAGATTCCGGGAACTTTTACCGGATCAATACGGATACCGACAGGAATAAACCCGAGTAGCAGACACTCGAAACCTGAGCTACTGCATACGGACTGAGACGGCGGTCAAGGGTATAAGCATGGATGCCGGATAGCAGATTGAATCATCGGACATAGACCATAGAATATTGATATGACTACAAAAATCGACAGCAAAATTGTTGGCTATAACGTCATCAAACCAGATCCAAATCTGGAGCCAGGCAGCCTGCCTGCAGCAGAAGTTATCCAGATGCACGAGGCGCTGCAACGCCCTGACAAACTGATTGGGTCTACCTACAAGCTCAAAACCCCCGAGCATGTGTCAGATCATGCGCTGTACATCACGATCAACGACATCGTTCTGAACCAGGGTACCAACCACGAAATTCGGCGCCCGTTCGAAGTGTTTATCAACAGCAAAAACATGGACCACTTTCAGTGGATCGTCGCGCTAACAAGAATTATGTCAGCGGTGTTTCGCAAAGGTGGTGATGTTACTTTTCTCGTTGAAGAACTGCGCTCGGTTTTCGACCCGCGTGGCGGCTACTGGAACAAGGGCAAATTAATGCCGTCGCTGGTGGCTGAAATAGGCGATGTTATCGAAGAACACCTGATTGGCATCGGCATGTTGCGAGACCCGAGTCAGGATGAAGACCAGGCCAAACAGGAATACATCGAGATGAAAAAGGAAGAGTATCTCGAAGCCACTAAAGAAGAAGTAGATACCGATACCGGTTTTCCGGCTTCCGCGACTCGTTGCAGCAAGTGTCAGGTAAAAGCCACGGTTTTGATGGATGGTTGCAGCACCTGCCTGAATTGCGGCGAGTCCAAGTGCGGGTAGCATCGTCGCAACACACTAACGGCGCGCTCACGGCGCGCCGTTGCTATTAGCTCCACCTTCTCTACCACTGTAAACGACAACACCTCACACTTAATACGCCCTGTCGATATAACGCGCCTGCAGGTGCTCAAGATAGTATTGCGGATTCGTGTGTTCTCCGGTCGCAGATTCCATCAGTGGCTGTGACTCCAACTGACAGCCCTGCTGCCAGATATTCTCCGATAACCAGTGTCTGATATCGCTAACATCGCCACTGGCAAGACTCCCCTCCCAGTCGACTGAACTGCGTTTGATTGCAGCGCGAATCTGTGCGGCGTTAACCGCACCCAGCGTGTAGGATGGAAAGTAACCGAAACCTCCATCAGTCCAGTGAATATCCTGCATACAGCCTTCGCTGTAGTTACCTTTGGTGTCAATACCGAGATAACTTTGCATTTTATCGTTCCAAAGCTCGGGAATGTCCGTCGCCTCAATCGCACCATTGATCAGATCACGCTCGATTTCATAACGCAGCAACACATGCAGCGGATAGCTGACTTCATCTGCCTCGACTCGAATCAGACCAGGTTCAACCATAGTGTTGGCACGCCACAGCGCATCGGCATCGTAACTGCTACTGTCTGGCAGCAACTCATGAATGCTTGGGGTGAAGTACTGGCAGAACTCACGCGATAGAAAAATCTGCTTTTCAAACAACAGACTCTGACTCTCGTGAATGCACATATTGCGGTGCCCGCCAACGGGCTGTCCGGCAAGCGCTTCCGGCAACCCCCCCTCGTAGCTGGCGTGACCTGTCTCGTGAGCAGTGGCATTCAACGCCTCCAGAAAATCAGTTGTTCGGTAGCGTGTGGTAATGCGCAGATCTCCTGCGCTGCCGGTACTAAAAGGATGCACACTCTGGTCGAGTCGACCCGCCTCAAAATCAAAACCCAGGCTGCGCATCAGCTTCTCACTGAGCGCCTGCTGCTCTGCAACAGGAAAATTACCCGTAACTGCGCTTTGTGTTCCGGCAGTGAGCTCCCTGGCCCGCTGCAGCAACTCTGGTAAATGCTCGCGCAGTGTCGCAAACACAGAGTCAACCAGTGCCAGACTGTCACCAGTGCAGTGCAGTTCGAGCATGGCCTCGTAAGGGCTTGCCAGTTGTGACATCTCCATGCGTCGACTGGCTTCCTCACGCGACAGATCAACGACTGCCCTGAAATTCTCCAGGAACCCATCCCAGTCATTATCCAGACGCTGCTGCCGCCACTGATGCTCGCAACGCGACCCGGCTAGCACATGGGCCTTAACCAAATCTGCCGGCAGGCAAATCGCCGCGCGCCACACGCGTCGCATTTCACGTAACGCCGTTTCCTGCGTGGCAGTATGCGCAGCCGATCCGGCCTCAATTTCTGCAAACCAGTCCGACACCTCATCAGCACTTAACAGGCTGTGCCTAATGCTGGCCAGTTCCGCCATTGCCTCCGCGCGTGACGCGTTGCCCTTCGGCGGCATCATCACCATCTGATCCCAGCTCAGGTAGGTCATCGCATGATCGAGCCGATAGATTTGCTGAAATCGCTCAGTCAGTCGCTGGTAGGTATCCATTTATATCTCTCGGTTTCACTGTTGTTTTGATTGTAGTGCAGGTGCAGGCGCTCAGCTGCTCAACCAATCTGCCCACCCGACGATTAAAGAATTCCCCCGTTTACCGATACAACAAGGGTTGCTCTGTAACTTTGAGGCACAGTTATAAATCCCGCCAACTGCTGGATTGGTGTGATTGTGCGACTGACCGGCAGAGGTCGTATTAATTATTCCAGTTTTTTGAGTCGACAAAGGGACACCATTAATGGCCAAAGTCAGCCTATCCATTTCCGGCGTAAGCGAAGACATGTCCTCAGAAGAGGTGCAGCAAAAACTGGCCGGGCTCTACAATAAGCCGGAAAAGCAATTCGAGAAAGTCAGCAAGTCACTCTTCATTATGCAACAGCCGTACGTGTTGCTTAAGGATGTAGAACAAGCGGTCGCGGATAAGCACCACCAGCGCCTGACTGCTCTCGGGTTTGTATGCGACTTTGGTGATGGTGGCCTGACGCTGGTCCCTGAAGCGGAAACCAAAGGCGAGGCAGCTACCTGCCCGGCCTGCGGCGAACCCTGTGGTGATGCAGAAACCTGCCAGCACTGCGGCGTCTTTATGAAGAAATTTCTCAAGCAAAAAGAGCTTGATGAGAAACTTCAAAAGCAGCTGCAGTCAGCTTCCAACAGCCACGAACGCATCCAGAAATTTCAAGCCGAAGAAGCAAAAAAACAAAAAGAGCTGGCCCGCGCAAAGCAACAGGCCAAACTCGAAAAGAAGAAGAAAAAGGCACAGCCCGCAGAACCGGAAGACGACGCTGTTGAAGCTGTCGCGGCTATGCCGGACGACGACGTCAGTGACTTCAAGGCAA
This sequence comes from uncultured Granulosicoccaceae bacterium, assembly GCA_964389335.1. Classification (GTDB taxonomy): domain Bacteria; phylum Pseudomonadota; class Gammaproteobacteria; order Granulosicoccales; family Granulosicoccaceae. The sequence goes on along the minus strand of CAYMFQ010000006.1, from coordinate 50,911 downwards.
CCTATAAAGAAAAGCGCAACTACGCATTGCCCGCCGCACTTGCACTGGTTGCCGTGGTCGTTGGCGGCGGTGGCTATTTCGTTAATGACTACCTGAACAATAGATACGTCAGCGATGCACCGACCGATGTTGCCAGTGTGGGTACCGAGGCCACAGAAACGGCCGGCGCGGCGGCGGGTGTTGCGGCTGCCGCAGGCGGTGCTGCGGCGGCCGGCTCAGGCCCAATCGCAGCGGCCGGAGAGGAACCCGAAGAGGTACAGGAAACTATATTCGAGACCTGGACTAATCGCAGCAAGGAATCTGACTTACTGAAAAATCAGATCGTCAAGCTGTACGAAGAAGGCATGCAGTCCTCAGCCAATGGCTTAGTTGCCGGTAAAACTGATCCACGTGACCAGGTCTACGGCAGGCAGGAGCTGATAAAACTGGAAGGTCAGAACGATAAAACCGATAGAAAGTTACTCAGCGCCTATATGCTGGTGCTGGCGCTGGAAGATGATGCTGACCGTGTCGCAGCAACGTTGAATCAGTCGACCATTTATCGAACACTGGATCGGCAGGAAGAAGCGGTAAAGACCTACGATCAAGCGGCCAAAATTGCACTGACGGTTAAAGACCCGCAGCAGCGCGTGCTGTCAGAGACAGCAATTGCCGAACATCATCTGGCGTATGGCAACCTGGACGTGGCACGCACGCGTTATCAAAATGCCAAAGACCGCGCCGCTGAAATCACTGAGCCGAGGCTCAAGACTGCCGCCTTTGACTACATTGTCACCAGCGAAGTTGCCAATGGCCTGACAGCAGATGCAGAAACCACCGCAGAGCAAATAACCGATGCGGCTGCCCGTGAACAGGCTCTGCTAAAAGTCACCGAGATTGCGGATCAGAACAAGACCAGTGGCGTTGCGGAACTCGCGCCGCTTGAAGCGGAAACCGGTACTGGCGACGAGCTCATAGACGATCTGATCAAAATGAACGAGTCAAACAAGAAAAAGATCAAAGCGGCGAGCAGTCTGCTCGGACAGGACTAGCCTGCAACGTAAAAACTCAGCGTTCTTCGGCATGGCGAGGATAAATTACAATCCTCGCCTTGCTTTGCCGGACTACCGCGGCTTCTGCGCCCAGATAAAATAGCCCGACGTCTGCAGCTCAGGCGCCCCGGGATGCGCCAGCCGATCGTATACCCGGTCAATCCAACGGTTGAGGCGATGCCCAAACCGCTTTTCAATACGCTTCTTCCAGAACCTTTGTAGATTCATTGCACTCGATAGCCGGCCGCGAACCGGATACAGCACCAGTGGATCAAAATCGCGAAACAAATACGCAACGCCGTCGCGAGTGAAGCGGTAATAATCCTGAAAGCTCAAATCACCTGGTGCGTGATAGCGAAACACAAATGGCACATGCACGAACGCATACCCGCCCGGTTTCAGGCAACGATAAATGCTCCGCACTGCCTGTTCCGGCGCGTACACATGCTCAATGACGGAAAGGCACACCAGGCCGTCATAGCTGTCGTCCTGCAGTTGCAGCGGATCGCACAAATCGTCAATCAGATCCGGGTAGCCATCAAACTGATTGATATCGAGTGTAGTGACCTGCTGCGGACTAAAATGATGAAAAAACTGGCGCGATGACCGCCCCACATCGAGTATGCTTTCGCAACCGGCCGCAAGCGCGAGCACCCGATCTTCGATCAGTGCCGAGTCGTCATAGATATAGGAGGTGTCTATTTGCGCGCGTGCGATTATACGGCGCAGGTCTTGTTGTCGCTGCGCGATGACCCGTGCAATTTCGTCCTGATCTTCATCAGCTTGATCAATGGAAGAACTCAATCGTCCTGAGCCTCACGAGTCGACGGGAATTTTACTGCTGAAGGTTCGACAGGCCGCGCGGAATGAAAAAAAGGGCGCCGAGGGACGCCCTGAATTTTCACGCACATTTTATTATTATTAGTATTACCAGTCGTGGCGAAACATCACGCCACCTTCTATCGACGAATCCGGACCCGCTATATCCGGATCGACAGAAGCCATTTCCAGCGCAACGCGCGAGCGTTTGCTGAGATCAAATTGATAGCCTACGGCTATCGCGCCCGGGCTATTGCCCGCGACGTTGTTGTTCGCCTGTGTCACTACCAGCAGAAACTGGTTGGGTCCCGTTCGGTACCCGGCCCGCAACTTAACACCGGTAGTCTCTTCCGCCCCGCCGAACTCGTCATCATCTCGAGCCAGCGCAGCAGATAAAACCAGCGGACCACGCTTGTAGGTCAATCTTCCACCGACCAGCGTGCCACCGCCTAAATATCCGTCCGCTCCACCATCCCTGCTGATCACCCCTGCCTGTAGTGCAAAAGCACCAAAGTTGTACCCGAGGGCAACCTGTAACTCATCAATCGCACCGCTGTTCTCGCCGCTATCCGTTTGGCCGACCAGTACCGCATCGGCCTCGACCGATACCTCACCAACCTTTCCCGCGTACTTCAGCGTGTCTCCGTTTCGCTCTGTGCCGTTGTGCCACTCGCCTTCTTCAACGATGTTGGTGTGTGTACCACCAACAAAAGTGTCCCAGGCGGACCACTGCGAACCAAACGATACGGCTCCAAAATCTCCACTCAGCCCGACGAAACCAAGCCTTGTAGTAAGCTGTGAATCCTGTGTATCTGCTGCAACACCCCATTCCCAGCGGGCAAAAGCAGTAACGTCTTCCACCACCTCGTTGCCCTGCAACCCGACCCGCGAGGAACGATCAGCAACACTGACATCGTCCGTGTCGTCTGTGTCCGTGTAGACCACCGCCAACCGAATCGATCCATAGACGTTAGCGTCCGCACTCGCAACCGCCGATGTCGCCATGAAACCCGCAATCAGAACCAGTTTTCCCAATGCCGTTTTTTTCAATGCGGCCAGTCCTGCGCTGCGGCGTCCCCTCTTCAATGTGCATGCACTGTAGCAAGGAAAGTAGGAAAAATACAACACAGGTAATTATTGTTGCGATAATGCCTCTTAACAACAAAAGGATCTGCAATTAATCGCTATGTTGTTGTTAATTAGAAACAAATGATTTAAACCACGCATGATTAAGCGGTGGTCAATGGCGTTCTAAGCGGGTATTGGAAAGATAAAATAACAGCAGTGTAATGATTTTGTTACACGAAAATGGCGTTCTCTGCTACCGCCCGAGCAATTTGTCGAGCAAACCTGCCTTCTCTGACACGGCGGGCGAGTCGGTTTCCACTGGCCTGTTTTCCCCCAGCAGGCGGCTCACCACCACCTCGAGTGCAGCGCCGGCATCGGTCGACTGATCAGCAATAGCGGGGGTGCCGCTCTCATTGGCGCTGGCAAGTGCCGATGATTCCGGAATAATGCCAAGCAACTCAATACCCAATGTATCGACGATGCCCTGTCGCGACAGTTCGCCAACGGCAAGCTGCGAGTGCCGATTAATCAGCAAGCGCTCTACAGGCTGCTCACCAGCCTGCAATTTTTTAGATTCCTGTTGCAGGATACCGAGCATACGATCGCAGTCGCGCAGTGAAGCGCGAGTCGGATTGACAACGAACACCACTTCGTCGGCGAAATACAACGCCAGCTTTGCTCCTCTCTCCAGCCCAGGTGGTGAATCGATAACGATGTACTCAAAACCCTCTTCATCCAACTGATCGACTAATTTGGCCAAACCGTTTTTCGACAACGCATCCTTATCACGGGTTTGTGAGGCCGGCAAAATAAACAGGTTATCGCTGTGGCGATCTCGAATTAACGCGTCATCAAGTTTTGCCTCACCCTGAATCACATTGATCAGATCGAACACCACGCGCCGCTCGCAACCGAGGGCCAGGTCAAGATTGCGCAAGCCGATGTCCAGATCGATAACAACGGTTTTTTTCCCACGCAGCGCGATGCCGAGCGCAATAGACGCGCTCGCAGCCGTTTTTCCAACACCCCCCTTACCCGAAGTCAAAGCGATTACTGTAGCCACAACCTGTACCTTTGTTTTTTCATGTGCAGATATCTGCACGCGCCCCGAAAAGCAGCGCTGGAATTCTGCGAGTCCGCAAAGACTCTTACAGCGGTTCTATTAACAGCTGCTCGTCCTGCAGGCTGATCTGCACAGGCCGGTTTTTTACAGCGGCCGGTACTTCTTCAAGCACCTTGTAGTGACCTGCTATCGACACCAGATCTGCCTCAAGCGCCGTACAAAAAATACGCGCACTGGTGTCACCATGGACACCACACAGCGCACGCCCGCGCAACGTGCCATACACGTGAATGTTGCCGTTTGCTATCAACTCGGCAGACGAGCTGATTTGCGATAGCAATATCAGATCACCGTGTTTGGATACGCACTGCTGACCGGAGCGAACCGGCTGCTCAATGATGCGCGCCGTACTGCGAGACTTACTGGCTTGTGAGTCCTGCGCCGGAGCATCAGCAACCTCCTGCTTTTCCTCAGACGAGGGTGTGGAAGCCAGTTCCACGATCGGCACGCCTGCCGACTGCATTTTTTCGCGAAGATCATCGCTGATGCCGCGAACTGCTACCGGCAGTAATTGCTGTTGTCTGACAACCTTAAACAGCCGGTTAAAATCGAAGCTGACGGTAATTTCCACCAGTGAAAAATCGACGATAACCGGCGTATTTTTAAAAAATGCCGGCGCTTGCTGCACGCGCCCGGCCAGGTCTGTTGCAACGTTGTCGATGTTGTTATCGTGCAACAAAATAGACATCAGGGTGTACATATTACCCTTGATGTCGACGGACTTTTTTTTCTCAGTCATGTACCGGCTTCTCGATCAGACAACCATTCGCGCCAGTGCGGAATATTACCATCTGGAGAAGCGATTGAGTTACGCGTATAGCGCCTCTTTCCTTACAGCTGCATATCGCACTCAGCCACTACTCGCTGCGTTCCATCGGCGTTGCATGTCATCCGGCGATACATCTTCGATTTTCGTCTCCAGGTGCCACACATGGCCGAACGGATCAGTCAGCACACCGCTGCGGCTGCCGTGGAATTGCGTTTTTACACTGCGAATCTCAACCGCACCATTCTCTATCGCACGTTCAAAAACCTGCTCCACGTCTTCGACAGACAGGTGCAATTTGACCGGTGATCCCCCAAAACTAAGCGGGCCTGTGGCGCCAAAATCAGGATACTCATCGGAGATCATCATAGTCTCATCACCAAACTGCAATTCGGCGTGACCAATACGACCGTCATTCGGATCCACAAGGCGATACCTTTCAGTGGCGGCAAACACTGAACAATAAAATTCTATGGCCGCGCTTGCGTCTTGCACATTCAGGTAAGGCGATAGCTTCAGTGCACCTTTTTCAGCATCAGACATTGGACGTTCCTTGTTTGGATGGAGTATTTATGTTACGTTACGTTCCGTAATTAGTAAACACTCATATTTATGCCGCCAAAATCACCGGGACGCCCGCGCAGCAAACGGGCGCAGAGTGCCATTCTCAGCAACGCTTATGCACTACTGGAAGAGCGCGGGCTTGCTGGCGTCACTATCGAAGCGGTGGCTGAGAGGGCAGGTGTTGGTAAACCAACGATCTATCGCTATTGGGCCAATGCACGGGAGTTGGCGATGGCGGCGTTTATGGATCAGACGGAACTCAACGTGGAGGCTGCGGAACACGAACCGACCATTACTTCATTGAAGAATCAGTTGCAGCGGGTGGTGAGCCGATTTGCCACTACCGCCGGCCGACAATCGGCAGTGCTGATGGCCTCTGCTGACGCAGACAGCGAGCTAAGCAAAGCTTTTCGCAATCAGATTATTTTAAAAAGCCGCGAACAGGGCCGGAATATCCTGCAAAGAGGCATGGCAGAGGGTGAAATTCGCACCGATCTTCCCGTCGAAACACTGCTCGATATGATTTACGGCCCCATTTTCTACCGGCTGCTGGCCGGACACGCACCACTGCACGATACCTTTGCGGAGGAAATTATTAACTTAACATTGAGCTCGATAGCATCGTGTAGATAATGTATCTAAACAGCGCTGAGGGCGTAAGGCGGGGCTCTGCGGGTAACAAGTTGTCAGTTGCCACCGGCAGTACTATTGGGGGGAGTGCAGACTCCCGAAACCAGAATCGGGAGCCTTGTACATCCGAAACCTGCGATGAAGTCATCGCTGGCATCGAACAAAGCAGATGTGCCCGGGAATAACTCCGCTACAGCGAGCGTGCACCACTACCCGGGCTTCTACCGCCTGGACTCCTAGCTGCGAGAGGTGACCTCGAGCAGATGGTAGCCAAACTGGGTTTTTACCGGACCGTGGACTTCACCAACCGCTTCATTGAACACAACCTGGTCGAATTCCTTAACCATCATGCCGGGTCCGAAAGACCCAAGGTCCCCACCCTGCTTGCCTGACGGACAACTGGAATGCTCAGAAGCGAGTGCCGCAAAATCAGCACCGTCGGCAATTTGTTGCTTGAGATCGAGACACTTTTCTTCAGTGTCAACGAGGATATGACGTGCAGTAGCTGTAGCCATTTTATTTCCTGAAATAAGTGGTGAAAACGCGCTTGCCGGCCCGGCTCGTAGAGTCGCAACCGATACATGTTTGCGGGGTGTGCCCGCGAATTACGATGGTGGCTGGGTGTTACGGGGGACGCCGCTGCTATTGCATCCCCGGCTTCCACACACCTGAGGCAGATTGAGTCCGCTCGCTCTTCTGGCGCTGCACATCGGCAGCGACGTGTTGAGCGAAAGCCATTAACTCATCCAGAATCTCTTGTTTCTGAGCGTCTGGCATATCTTCCTGGCCGAGTAAAAAGCCAATCACAGCGCTCAGGTACTGGGAGGCGACACCCGGATCTTCTGCTGCGGGATCATGCTGCGAGAGCAGATCACGAATCGATTTGATCAACGGGCCGCTGAGTTGAAGTTGAGACATGAAGAACCAATTATTTTGTTAGCATCCCAGTGTATCAGAAACACTGCTCTGTCACCGCCGCAAACCATCGAGAACCAACAGCTATGACCAGTCAGGAAACCACAACCCAGCAGACCACGCAGCAGAGCATTGAGGCGAAAGTCTCCGCCGAGCTGGACTGCACATTCCTTGACCTAACGAACGAAAGCCACATGCACAACGTACCACCAGGCTCGGAGTCGCACTTTCGATTAGTGGTGGTCAGTGACGCGTTCGACAAACAATCTTTAGTTACCCGCCACCGCACGGTCAATAAAATACTCAAGGCTGAGCTCGCGGGCTCGGTACACGCACTGGCATTGCACACTTTTACACCGTCTGAATGGCATGAGCGTGGCGAAGCAGCGCAACAATCCCCGGACTGCCTGGGTGGTTCGAAACGCTAGGCGCGCTACCCGAGTGGCAGCACATCCGGCATGCGTTGGCGCAGGCGCGTAAGCTTACCCTTTTGCATGCGCCACTCCGACACGGTTGTATTGAACAGCACCGCGCGGACATAGCGGCGCGTCTCGTCAAACGGAATTGTCTCAACCCAAATATCTGCGGGCATGGTGCGATCTGAAATCCATTGCGATACCCGATGCGGACCGGCGTTGTATGCCGCGGTTGCCAACACCGTGTTTTTACCGAACCGATCAAGCACGTGTCTTAAATAAGTGACACCGAGTCGCAGGTTGAATTCGCTGTCGGTGAGCTTCCACGCCGGCGCCTTAACACCAATTTTTTTGCCCATGTCGCGAGCGGTTGGTGGCATTAACTGCATCAGCCCCACCGCACCGGCTGATGATTTAATGTCCGGGATAAACGCGCTCTCCTGTTTCATCACGCCGTAGATCAGTTCACTCGCCACCGAGTGATGGTCAGCGAGTTCTGATACAGAGCGCTGATATGGCGTGGGAAACAACGCGCCCAACGCCTTTTTTTCCTGACTCAACTGCATTGATGCCAGCGCCCGATCAACCCAGTTTACTGACATCGCCAAACGTGCCGCGGCCACGTAGTGTGCTTTGCTTTTGGACTCAAGCGCCTGATTCCAAAGCCGCCGTCCCTCCCAGCCGGTACCGGTGAGGAAGAACTCAACGGCCTGAACGATCTGTGGATTTTCATGCAGCGACTGCAAGGCCCGGGAATCCGTGATCGGTTCTTCAATGGCGATGTTATAAGGCACTGTTAGCTGATCAGCCGCTAAAAATCCGTAGTACCCGAAATCTCCGGCAAGCTCGCGAAAGATGGCATTCGCGTTTTCGCTGCTGCCGGTTTTGGCCAGTGCTCGCGCACGCCAGTATTGCCAGCGACCAGATTGCTGCTCGTCGGCCGTCAGACCGTCGAGCGCGCGCAGCGCCAGCGGCCAGTCCTGTTCAAGCAGCGCCACTTTGACACGCCAGTAGCGCACACTGCGATCTGACGCAGCCGCGGCCAGCAGATCAGCGCTCTCCGGCATACGCCGCTTGGCGGCGAGTACCGCATACTTGCCGCCGACGGCAGCAACCTCTGCATGGCTGAAACCAAAGCGTTCACCATTGCCCTGCCAATACGCACTGGCAGCGACCAGATCGTCACGCGCCCAGCGGCGCAAAAGAAACGTGGCAACCTTGCGGTGGTGGGGTGTTTTACCACTGGCGCGCGGGTCCTTCAGCGCCGCTTGTGGATCCTCCAGGCCGTTCATCCATGCCTGCACGGTACCGCGATCACGCCGACCAAAAAATGGCAGCAGTTCATTGATCTCCAGCTTCTTACCCTGCATTAACAGGTTTACGGTCCGCTGCCAGAGCGCGCGCGTTGACACATCACTCGGGTCCTGCACCAACTCGGCAAAAGCAGCATCGCAGTTTTTGGTGTGGCGGGCCGGTTCCGCCCAAAGTGCAACGGCATCAGCGTCTGCCCGCAACAGGCGTTTGTTCGTAACTCTTGAGTACAGATCGTCACACGGGTGCTGCGGAGCATTGTCGAGTTTTGCAACCGTGGCATAACTCTTCCAGTGACCCAGTCTGACCAGTCGGTTTTTCATCACACCGAGCAAACGCCGGTGCAGTCTCCGCTCCTGATACTGACGCTGGTACGCCGTGACGGCACTTAACAGTTGCAGTGGGTTACTGTGCTTTGAAATACGTTGCCGCAGCAACAAATAGTCGAGATAGTATTCGAGTGGATAGCCGCGTATAGACTCTCGACGCCGCTCTATCTCAGCCAGCTGGCCATCGACCAGCAGCTGCTTCAATTCAACATAGGTTGCACGTTGATTGGCGTAGCGGGTGAAAAACTTTTTATCTTCAATAGCCGCGGCTGCTGATGTGCCACCGCTGCGTTGCTCGTCAAAGGTTACTTCCTGAGCAATAGCTACTGGCGTTAGAGCAGACACGAGCAACAGTGTTGATGACAGCGCAGTCGATAACGCAATCATCCGTTGAGTGAAAGAAGTTGCCTTTGCCGCTGGTAGCTTTTGCAGGGTAGTACCTTGAGTGTCAGATACTGGCGATGGATGTCGTTGATTGACACGACACAAAAGACTACTGAAGGAGTATGAGGTTTTATCAGTTCGCCCTTGCGGCATAACCCTGTTCACTTCGCTTTTAATCGGACCGCAGGATATTCGCATAGAAACGCATCGCTTTGTATCCTTCAACAAACTTTTTTTGTAACGGTCTAAACATCGATACAACATGCACAACCATACCTGTGTAAGACTTCAGTTACCCTGCAAATTCAGTAGTCCCGTGCTGTCACTGCAGAAAGCCTGTGCCTGTTGGCCGTATACTCGCTTTGACAAGACGGGTTAACTGAAAGCCAAGCCTACAATTGCCCTCAAGACGCACGCCAGCCTGTATCAACTAACGAAACCGCAACGCAGAAACACAATGCTTAACATCGACCCGTCACCACAACCATTAATCGATATCGGCGCCAATTTGACGCACGAATCTTTTACGTCAGATTTAATCGGTGTCATGCAACGTGCGCAACACGCGAACGTGCAGCATTGTGTGATAACCGGGTCAGATATGCAGGAGAGTTCGCGTGCCATAGCACTTGCGAAGCAGCACCCACAACACTTTACCGCAACAGCGGGGATACACCCGCACTACGCTACCGAATACAACGCAGATACACATGAACAACTGCGGGAGTTGATCGCCGATCCTATCGTTCGTGCGGTGGGCGAGACCGGCCTCGACTACTTTCGCGATATCTCCCCGCGACAGCAGCAACAGGAAAGCTTTGCCGCGCATCTGGAGCTTGCCCGCCAATCAGGTAAGCCAATGTTTCTGCACCAGCGCGATGCGCACGAGGCGTTTGTCGCCATGTTACGCGAGCATCGTGATGCACTGGGTGCACTGGTAGTGCACTGCTTTACCGACAGCAGAGCGGCATTGCACGATTACCTCGACCTCGACTGCTACATTGGCATCACCGGGTGGATTTGCGATGAGCGTCGTGGCGCAGACCTGCTTGAGTACGTGTCGGACATTCCCACTAACCGGCTTATGATTGAAACCGACGCTCCCTATCTGTTGCCTCGTACAATAAAGCCGAAGCCAAAGACCCGACGCAACGAACCCTGCACCCTGCCCGAGGTTTTGCGAATAGTAGCGGCAGCCCGAACCACAACACCGACCGACATTGCAAACGCCACCACCGCCAATGCGATGCGGTTTTTCGCGCTGGACGGACCCCTGCCCGCGTCCGTCAATGCCTGAACAGCGCGAAAAGATTCCTATTCTTTTTTGGCCATCGCTACAGTGTAGGTGCTCGCCTGCTTGAGCTTCTTGTAATTGCCAAAGATCTCCGTAAACGTCCGCTTAACGAAATTCCGCAGACCATTGATCGTCACGATGTAGAAACAGCCATCATGGGCGAGGCGCGCCCAGGCGTCGTAAAACATGAGATAATAAAGTTCTTTACCGGATTTGGCCGGCAGATTGGTGACAATAAGGTCGAAGTCAGTTGACGACACCTGGTTAAAACCATTGCTCAGATGCACACTACAATTCGTCAACCGGTTGAGTTCGGCATTCTTCTGGCAGTAGTCTATGGCAACGAAATCTTTATCAACCAGCGTCACGTGTGCGGCAGGATGAATCCGTGCCAGCGTCAAACCAATAGCACCGTAACCACAGCCCAGATCAAGGATCGACGAACGATCAGCTAATGGAATATGATCGAGCAGTAAAAGGCTGCCGGCGTCTATTTCTCGCGGAGAAAATAGTCCCCAGGATGTCTGAAACTCCATTGGCTGGCCACACAGGGTCTCGCTTATGCGCAAATCCTGACGATAGGCGTCAATGGTTTCCCGCGAAATTTTTCCCGCCATCAGCGACAATCCTTACCGACGAAGCAGATTACCCCGAGCCAGGCACTCCCGGGCTCGTCGGTTTGCGCCGAGGTGCACTCAGGTTGTGAGTATTCGGAAACGACGGCTATCAGGTGTTGCATGTCTCTCGGAGACTCCATAAATTACTCAGCTTTGCTTGAAGCATCAGGCTAATGGATTCCAGCTCAGGCAAATCAGGAACACTATTTAAAGCTACAAGGCAGATGCATCATGCGCGTTATATTACTTGGCGGTCCGGGTGCCGGTAAGGGCACTCAGTCCACCTTTCTGTGCGAACGATACAGTATCCCGCAGATATCCACCGGAGATATGCTCCGGGCGGCCATCAGCGAAGGAACGCCGCTTGGCATCGAGGCCCGCAAGGTCATGGATGTGGGGGAACTCGTGTCAGATGACCTGATTGTGGGGCTGGTGAAGGAGCGTATTACACAGGACGACTGCAAACCAGGTTTTCTGTTCGACGGATTCCCGCGCACCATTGCCCAGGCGGATGCCCTTAAGCAGGATGGTATTCACATTGACGCTGTGCTGGAAATTGCGGTGGATGACGAAGAAATCGTCAAGCGCATCAGCGGCAGACGCGCGCACCTGCCTTCCGGTCGCACCTACCACACCATTTACAACACGCCGAAGCAGGAAGGCATTGACGACATTACCGGCGAACCACTGGTACAGCGTGATGACGACAAAGAAGAAACGGTGCGCAAGCGACTGGCGATTTATCACGAGCAAACAGCACCGGTAATCGAGTACTACCGCAACTGGGCAGCGACCGGTGATGCCAACGCGCCCGTGTTCACCTCGGTTGATGGCATCGGCTCAATGACCGAGATTCGTGACGCGTTGTTCGCGGCGATTGATTCAATTCGCTGAAAACGTACACTCAACTGGAAGCCATAATTTCGGTTGCTACATGTTTGACAAAAAATCCCGCCGCGGCGGGATTTTTTGTTGGCAGTGCGCATTAGCCTTCATGCCTGGCGCATGAAGGCTCTGACGATCAGTTAAGTTTCACGTCCAGCGACTTCAGCGTTTCCATCGTCACACCGCCACGGGCCAGATTATTGGAGCGCTGGTAGGCCTCCACGGCACTCAGCGTCTCGCTGCCGAGTACGCCATCGATATCACCCGGGTCAAACCCTTTTGAATCAAGTGCTCGCTGAATTTTTGCCACGACCTCAGCATTGACGTTGGTCTCGCAAAGAATTGGCTGCCATGAGAGACGCTCGTTCGATACCTTGACGCGCTTGGTCACCGTTTGAAATTCTGCCGGCAAGCTCACGCGGCTCTCTTTCGGCGGCTCGATCATCTTGCGCACGCGTATCGTCGAGTACTCGGCCTGGGTTGGCTTCTTAACCACAGAGGCCGGCGAATCGACCACCTGCTTACGCACGGTTTTAAACACTGGTGGTACATCCACCTGACGAGTGCTCGCCGGTGTCTTTACCACGGTACGCGTGATGGTTTTGTAGGTTGCCGGTTCGACCACCAGGCAAAGTATCTCACCGGTGTTGCCATCTATTCGCTCGATCGGACCGCGCCCTTTCTTCCAGGTCGTTTGTTCCGGTCGGTCAAGGACCCTTTCTGTAACCGTTTCAAACTGAGCCGGCACTGGCACCAGACGCGTGGTAGCAGGCTCCACCATTACGCGCTCTTCCACCCAACGGTACTTGGTCGGCACCACTTCAATGGACTCGCCGGCCTCCTTGATCAGAATGCGCTCCTCCACCCACTCAAACTTAGCCGGAACAACGGTAATCTTGTCGCTGGCTTCGCGCTTGAGCACCTTCTCTGAAACCACATCGTACTTCGCAGGCACCAGCACTTTGGCGTAACACTCCCCGGGTTTGGCATCGGGTGGGTACAGGCTGACAGCATCTTTCACCGCCGTGTCCTGTGATTCTGCAACCCCTGTGGCAAACAGACCAAGTGCGGTTACCAGAACGGTTTGTTGTAGTGCCTTACTCTGCATTTTGGCTATTATTGTCATGTCAACAATCTCATGAATTTGTTGTTATCAAAAATGACTGATTCAGCAGACGCTACCTTGCGAAGCTGTCACCTCGCATTATGTCTTAGATATTACGTAGTTGTCACCTTTCGTTAAGATTATTTTTCACTTTGATTCAATTTATTTACTGTTAGTTGCTCTCGCAACGCGTGAAACGCCTTTGGATCAGCCAGTTGGCCGTCGTCATCCAACGCCGGATATGGCAAATTGTGCTCATCGCAAAAGCGCGCCTCGGTTGGACGGTACCAGCGGTACAGCGTGTCGCGATAGGTATTCGGATCAAGCCGACAGGCATTGTACATACCGGCCAGATCCCGCTGCCGCTGAGCCTCCAGCAACACAATTGCTGCTGCCACCGACACATTGTAAGACTCGACCATACCCTGCATCGGAATATACACATGGCGATCTGCCAGGCTCGCTGCTGACTCGCCTACGCCAAACAATTCGGCACCGAGCAGCACCGCAGTTTTCTGACAGTAGTCAATGTCGCGAAAATTCACCGAGCGATCACTCTGGTGCACCGCGACAACCTGAAACCCCTCAGCCTTTAACGGGTTGATTGCTTTATCGGCGCCGTCGTGCAGCGAAAGGTCTATCCATTTATCGCTGCCCATGGCAATGCCACTGCGAGCTCGAAAGTGTTCGTCAGCTTTCATCACTGCGCGTAACGAGAACACCCCCACGGCATCGCAGGTGCGCAAAATGGCCGACACATTGTGCGGCTTGTGCACATTGTCCGTTACCACTGCGAGGTCCGGCTGACGACGCTCAAGGCACGCCTTGATTTTATGGAACCGCGCTTCAGTCACACCCGGCTTCCGGTAATCAGCTCAACCAGCGCTCGATGCGTTTCCTCGGGCTTCTCTGTCATCATCATGTGGCCGCAATCAGGCAGCGTGAAAACCCTGCCGTTAGGCAGCAGCTCGCACAGTGCCGCACCCGACCTTGCGGGTGTCATCAGATCGAGCTCGCCAAGTATCAAACCCGCAGTGCACTCGACTCGCTGCGCCGTGGCCTCGCCATTCTTGTATTCATTGCAGGCATTCAGATCGGTGTACATGACGCCGGGCGCCGCCTGCTCCATCAGCCTTTCGGCAAAGTTTTGCGCATGGATGCCAGCAATCGGATTGCCACCAATCTGCCCGCCATAGCTGTGGCCGTAGAGCGATATCATATCGATAGAGCTATGGTCATTAGCCTGCGCGGCATCGAGCAGAGGCTTGCTTACGGCCATGGGTAATGCAGTACCTAACATCGCCAGTACCCGAGTCTGGCTGATCGCCGCTGCACACTCGAGTGCGATCAGCGATCCCATGCTGTGCCCTACCAGCACCAGATCATGCAGCAGGTCGAGCTCGGTCAGCAACTGCGCTACAAATTCAGCATTCTGTTCAATACTGGTCAGAGGCTGACCTTCTGACAAGCCGTGCCCAGGCAGATCTATGGCAGCGACATTGTAGCCAGCCTTGGCCCAGTAACGCGCCAGCAGCGTCCACGCGGTATGGTCCATCGCCGCACCGTGAATAAACACAATGGTCGGCGCACCGGGAGTGTGTGGTTCACCACCGGTATTGGCAAATACCGATAAACCATCAATTGCAACTCTCATCAGCGCTTCCCCTTCTGTGAGGCTCGCAGCGCGCGACTTAAGTCGTCAATCAGATCCTGTTCATCTTCCAAACCAATCGATAACCGCACCAGCCCTTCCGAGATGCCCGCGCTCTTCAGCGCCTCGTGGTCCATGCGACCATGCGTTGTTGAAGCCGGATGAATCACCAGCGATTTTGCATCGCCAACGTTTGCCAGGTGTGAAAACAGATCCAGTTTCTCGATAAACCGCTTACCCGCCTCGCGGCCGCCCTTCAGCTCAAAACTAAAGACCGCTGTGCTGCCATGCGGTAACAGTTTAGCGGCAAGCTCTCGGTCAGGATGCTGCTCGAGCTCGGGGTAGGCAACACTCTCCACGGCCTCGTGTGCATCGAGAAACGCCACCACTGCACGGGCGTTTTTTATATGACGCTCCATACGCATAGACAGTGTTTCACAGCCCTGCAACAGGTAAAACGCATTAGCCGGACTGAGGCTGGCACCGAAGTCGCGCAGGCCTTCCTTGCGCACTTTCATAATAAACGCCGCCGGCCCAAACTCTTCGACGAAGTTCATGCCGTGAAACCCTTCGTAAGGCTCGGACAGCTGAGCAAACTTGCCGGACTCGCGCCAGTCAAACTTGCCGGAATCGACCACACAACCACCGATCGCAACACCATGCCCGCCAATAAACTTGGTCAGGGAATGAATGGCGATATCTGCGCCGTGATCAAACGGTTTGATAAGGCACGGCGGCGTGAGTGTGGAGTCAAGCGCGAGGGGTATTGCATGCTCATGAGCGATATCCGCGATACGCGGTATATCGAGCACCTCACACCCGGGGTTAGCCACAATTTCACCGAATAGTAGTCGCGTGTCGTCGGTAATGGCGGCACACCACTCATCTGGCTTTTGTGGATCGACAAACGTCGTGTTGATGCCAAACCGTGGCAACGTGTACGCAAGCAGATTGTGTGTGCCGCCATACAGCGCACGTGACGCCACAATGTGCGAACCACTGTTCAACAATGTGGTAATAGCGACGTGAATAGCCGCCATACCACTGGCTGTTGCAACTGCCCCGACACCACCTTCAAGCGCTGCCATGCGCTCCTCCAGTACCGCCACAGTCGGGTTTGATATTCGCGAATACACATGACCGGCTCGGCCAACGTTAAACAGCGAAGCGGCGTGCTCACTGCTGTCGAACACAAACGACGTGCTTTGATAAAGCGGTGTTGCACGTGCGCCGGTGGCGGGGTCCGGACGTTGTCCGGCATGCAGCATCAATGTATCGAATCCAATGTGGCGAGGCATAGTCTTCAACCTGGTACAGGGCCGCATAGTTTATCAGATCACCCGGCTGGCAGACCGACCCGAAACAACATCGGATGCAGTTGAATGCTGGTGTAGCGTCGGCGCATACACTAAAATCTCGCGGCTACGCAGCACGCATTTGCAAGTACATCCAGTCGCGCGCCGTTGTAACACTGCCGGCGCGGTCGCAACCCGTTAAACAACCAGCTTAAGGCGACACCGAATGTCAAACACCATCAATAAAGTAGCCGTCATCGGCGCGGGCACCATGGGCGCGGGTATCGCCGGACTGTGTGCCGCAACCGGCTGTGACGTCGTCCTGCTCGACATCAAACAGGAGATCGCGCAAAAGGGCGTGGACAGACTCTGCGGCGGCAGAAACCCCGCCATCACCGAAGAACAGGCAGCCAAAATTACCGCAGCCTCTCTCGACGATCTGCAAATGATCAGCGACTGTGACTGGATCTGCGAGGCAGTGGTTGAAGACCTGCAAATAAAACGCGACCTCTTCACCCGGCTTGAATCGGCACGCAAGGACGGTTCTATTATCACCACAAACACCTCGGGCATTCCGCTGCGCGATATCTACGCCGATATGCCGGACCGCCTGCAACAGGACATCGCGGTTACGCATTTCTTCAACCCGGTGCATATCATGAAGCTGGTTGAACTGGTGCCCGGCAGTGCCACCGCCGACCGCGTCACCGAGCAGCTGTCGAGCTTTCTCAGTGCACCGCTCGGTGAAGGGCTTGGCAAGGGCGTTGTCAACGCCAAAGACACCGTTAACTTTATCGGCAACCGTATCGGCTGCTTCTGGATGCTGGCCGGACTGCACAAAGCGCGCAACGCCGATATATCGATGGAAACCGTCGATGCACTGATGTCAAAACCGGTTGGACTACCGCCAACTGGCCTGTATGGATTGATTGATTTGATCGGCCTTGATGTCATGGACTTTGTCGGTAAAAACCTCGAACAAAACCTGCCAGCCAACGACACCGGCAGAGCGTTCGTAAAGCTGCCCGAAACAGAAGCGGACATGCTTGCCAACAACCAGCTTGGACGCAAGTCCGGTGGCGGGTTTTACAAGATGCTTAAAGCCGATGATGGCAGTAAGAGCATGCAGGTGTACGATCTGCAAAACCGCGACTGGCGTGCAATGCAACCGGCCTCGCTCGACGTCAGCCATCAGGACATCGCCACGTTATTGTTTGCCGAAGATGCAGAAGGACAGTTTGCGTGGGACCTGATGAGTGAAACCTTCCTCTACGCCGCGTCACTGGTGCCGGAAATATCAGACGACATCGTCAATATTGACCGTGCCATGCAATGGGGTTTTAACTGGGCCAACGGGCCGTTTGCACTAATGGACCTGGTCGGCGCAGATAAGATTGCTGACAAACTACAGCAACAGGGTAAAACACTGCCTGGCATGTTAAAGGTACTCAGCGACAATAACCTTAGCCGCTTTTATGAAGCAGACGGAAGCCAGTATCTGGGACTTGATGGCAAGTACCACCCGGTAAGCCAAGGCTAGGAGATTTCGCTGCGCGGGCGGTGCACGTTCGCGCCAGCAATCAAGAAATTTCTGCGGGAGGCATTCATTCTAAAAAAGGAATGCCGTACATAAGTACGGCATTTCCAGTGCATCAGTTGCAGTTGTTAAACCCGAGCCAGATCAATTACTCAGTTGTGGCTGCGCGCCTGTCTCGACCGCCTTGGTGCCAGCTGGCTTTTTTGCATCAGCTGTTGTACTGCCTGCAACGGGTTTGGCGGCGCCTGCCTTCTTGCCGAAAGAGATCAGGCTCCTGTTGCGTTCGATCAGCTTTGCACCAATACCTTTGACCTTGATCAGATCCTGTTCATCGACAAAGTTGCCATGCTCGGTTCGGTATTCAATGATTGCGCGTGCTTTCGCCTCTCCGATGCCATTGAGGTTTTCCGCAATGGTTGCAGCGGTGGCGCTGTTGATGTTGACTGATTGAGCGGCGAACGCCGGAGTGAGGAATGCTGCGATGAGCAGAATGGCCGCAGCCAGTGATTTTGGAAACATCTAAACTTCTCCCAATTACCTGTTACTGATAAAACAAACTAATAAAATTTTGCTGGTGCAATACCAACACCTACCGTGTGCGCGGCGATACACTGCTCTGCACTGGTGCCTGAAAGATAACGCAGTCTCAGGCAACGATAGTTTGAATGAGTGCACAAAACCCGGGATTTCTGTTTAGTCCATCACGGCTAAAACCGCGTCTACTCCTCATTTGCCGCCACGATCTCGATAACCGGCAGCTGTATTTCAATGGTCGTGCCCACGTTTTCTTCACTGGTGGCATGCACCGACCCGCCATGCTGTCGGATCACGGTTGCCACCAGTGCCAGACCAAGGCCGGTCCCTTTAAACTGTTTTTGCACATTGGGATCGCGATGGAACCGATTAAACAGCTTGTCGATGCGTTCCGCCGGTATACCGATGCCCTGATCCACCACCCGGGTGCTGAGCATATCGTCATTCTGGAGTTGCGTAATGATATCCACGCGCGAGCCCTCCGGTGAATATTTGATCGCATTGCCAACGATATTAACAAAGGCACGCTCCAGCAGACTGGAGTCCGCTGCTATCCACACATCCTCGTCGATATCATGCACTACCAGTTGCATTTTTTTCTGTCGCGCCTGTGGCAATAGCTGATCGATGGTCGATTCCACAACGTTTTCAAAAAACACCGGCTGCAGCTGGTCAAACTGCAGGTTTTCCGCACGTGTCAGACCGAGCAGATCGTCAATCATGCTCAGCGTCTTATTGATATTTTTTTCCACCTGTAAAAAAGACTTGTCGCTTTTCGGCGGTTGTGTTTTCTCACGCTCCTGCGACACCAGATAGAGCGAAGAGATCAATGGCGATCTGAGATCATGTGACAAGTACTCAATCAGTTCACTGCGCAACCGTTCTGCACGTCTGATCTCACTCAAATCCACCGCACTTGCCACGATGAGACGATCGGCCAAAGACGCACCCAGTGCGCTTATATCGATAATCAGCTCACGATCCTGCTTTAAATAGTTTAGCTGCCAGTTTTCACTACCGAGCATCAGATCATCAAAAGCATCTTTATCTATGCGAAACGGATCCTTGCCCAGACTCACCAGGAACTCCCGCACCGATTGATTGTTGGGTGCAAGGTCAGCAAAGATCTCTGCGGCCAGATCGTTGTAGCGCATCAGTTCACCCACTGCGTTCCAGACAATTAATCCGGCCGGGCTGCCGTTGAAAATATTGTCATTCAACACCTTCAACTGCAGCATATTCTGGTTTTGCAGGCTCAGCCGATCAGCGTTGGTTTGCAGGCTTTCGATAGTACCGTTCGAACCAGGAGTCAGAATGCGCGACTTTACCCGCGACGCATTGTCGAGTAACTCGGCAAATTGTTTGTTTAGGTTATCGTTATCGAAGCTAAATCCGGCAATAAACGGCTCTCTGGCTTTAAAGCGTTTAACGACCAGTTGCCCTCGCTTGCTCCATGTCTGACTAACGACCTTGTCAATCGCTACAGATTCAGCATTAATGCTTTCATGATTCGAATCAAACTTACCATCGAGCTGTAAAAACCATTGCTTTAGTCCCAGATGCTCTTCGGCGTTTTTAAATAAGCTGACCAGGGGCAGACCGGCACTCACACCAAGGTCATCTTCGTAGATGGCCAGCTTGTCTGTCTCCGCGCTGATAAATCGGGACGCAAACTCAAGCCTGTGCCAACTCCATAGTGGAAACGCCAGCAGTATCGGTATCGCTGCGGTCAGCGGGGCAAACCACAGACCGGCAAAACGATAAAGCCAGAAGCTCAAGACAATGGGAAAAACCGCGAGCACAACAGTGGCGAGGAAGCCCCACCGGGGCCGCGCCATCGAATACACGGCAAGCAATACAGCAATCGCAACAGCCACCAGCAGATAGATTATCCAGGAACCGGTTTGCCCGACCAGCGTTCCCTTTACCAGTGCGCTGAAAATATTCGCATGAACCTCGACACCCGGTAACGGCTGATCTTCACCGAGAATAGGCGTCGGCACAGAATCACTCAATCCAGTGGCAGTCATGCCAAAAAACACCACCGCATCACGGATGGCTTCGCGATCAAACTCGCCAGTCAGTACGTCGTATGCGCTGATTGTTGGAAAAGTATTCTTGGGCCCATGGAATGGAATTAATACCTCGTAGTCTCCCACCCATTTAGTGGCCGGGTCTTTGTGCACCACTCGCATACCGGGCAACTCAGCCGGTGCTTCGCCCAACTCCTCGAGCGCAACTAATGACAGCATGGACCAATGCGGTGTATCAAACCCGGCACGCAGATAAGCACGTCGAACAATACTGTCGCTATCAATAGGCAGATAGATGTGGCCGAGGTTTCTGGCCGCCATCAGGATTGGTGCAATGGGAAGTTTTTCACCAGTTTGAAACTGGCCGCGCCCTTCCGTGTGAATCGGAAGAATGACACGATTGGATGTCTCTATGGAAAACGCAAGCCTTGCGTCATCCGCCGGCTTGTCTTTGTCTGCTTCAGAGTACAGCACATCCATCAGGATGATTCGAGCGCCGGCTTCGGCAAGATTATCAATTATCTGTGACTGATCCTCCCGCGACCACGGCCAGCGCCCGATGCGCTGCAGACTGGTGTCATCTATGCCAACAATGACCAGGTCGTCGGCTGGTGCCGACTGGTTAAAACGCACCCAGTTGTCATGAACCAAACGGTCCATCTTCAACGTCATATCTGCCTGTTCCATCAGGAAGGTGATGAAACCGAAGAACAGATAGAAAGCAATAAGCGTTGCAATGCTGAGCCTGCCAGGCCCACTCAGATGAGTATCGATGCCTGCCACTATTGAATCGTTCCGATAACCATAGAGAGTGTTACGTACGCGAGTGGTATCGCGCTCCTGGACTAACGATCAGCCTTGTACTCATACAAGCCGCCATAAACCGAAACTGATCGGTCTGACAGTATCTCTCGTGCTGTGATGTACCAGGTTTCGTTACTTGTCACATCGAGCTCAAACAACTGATCCGGTTCGATCACAAACGTTTGATACTGCAACAGTCTCTCCAGGCCATTAACCGACTGCAGCTCATTGCCCACGCGTACCTCGAGTGGTGAGTCGCTGATCGACCGCACAGACATGAGCTCGTCGACAACTTCTATGTCCAGATCAGGGCCTTCGTCCTTATCGATTGAAACCTGACGCAACCTCTTCACAGCCGGGAAGCCCTTTAATCCGTTTTCATCGATGCCGCGAACCGACAGAAAGTAATCGCCTGGCTGAAAGGTGGATTCGATAACGGTGGGATGCCGATCCCGGGCGCTGGTCGCGCGCGTTGCAACGACATTGGTCATCGCTTCATCGCTTGCAATCGTGGCGATGTATCGTGAAGCATCTGACAGCGAATTCCACTGCAGTGTGTCCTGTGCACTCACTCGCTCAAAATCGACAAACTCCGGAAACTCTGTGGCAAGCAGCAGATCGTAAACCGTCGATACACTGCGGCCTTCACCGGCAAGCGTACCTTTACCAATTGGCACGACCGCCGACTCTCCGGAATAGCTGATTTCTACCTCACCCTCGGTAACGCCCATGACGTTGCCTTCACGTATTTCAAAGTCGAACACAGTGCCGCGCACTGCCGCTGACGCATAGGGTGTTTCGATCGTAAATTTGGTGGGCTTTTCAAAATCTGCACGACCTACATCAAGGTTCAACTCACCGTCATCAGCACGCAGACTAATTACACAGGCTTCTTTCTTTTCGAAACACTCAAGCTTTTCGATAAGCACAACACTGTTGGGTTGAATATTAACCAGTGTACTGTCGCGAAACGCGAGACTGACAAACCCGTTGTTGCCGGTTGAGATCGTATCGCCGACAAATACCTTCACGCCTTTTTTCAGCACCTCAACCAGGCGAGTTACCGCTCTGATCAACTCGCCAGTTCCTTTCACAAAGGCGAGTCGAGCGAAATTTCGCTTGTGCAGCAAACTGTGAGGAATAACAATTACATCACCGGGGCGAAGATTGTTCGGCTCAGCAATCTTGTTGGTACGCGCGATAAGCTTCCAGTCATCGACCGATTCAAGCTCACGCTTCAGAATGGAGTTCAACGAATCACCCGGCTTTACCACGACATGTAAGTCGCGGCTGTCTGACCGTGAAGACTGACTGGAAGTGACATCTGCCAATGTGGTGCCAGCGCCGATGCCACACCCCAGCGCTACCGCCAGACTAACAACCATTGCAGCCCTGCGTGGTCCTGACCAGCGTGTGAGTGGCTGCGAGGCACTGCCGTAGTCGACTCCACCCGCGCTCTGTGAGACCGGCTTTTTACAAGGTTTCATACCATTAACTTCCAATTAGTGGGTGAATAGAAAGCCAATCCTGGCTGCAGCTATCTATCGTTCTCCTGGAATCGTTTTCCGTACATCCTCGCGGCTGGCAGGCACGTGCGACTGCCAGTCGGTGGTAGCGCCTCCGTTTAACCGTTTTACTGTATGCCGCTGTTTTTACTAATCGCCAGTTCCAGCTACGTCGATCTCTACCGGCTCGAGGAATTACTTTAGAGCACAGCTTGTATGCGTGGGTTAGCGCCTATGCTTATTTACCGTGTTTCACCTGGCGGCTGAGTGCAATGGCGATCAGCCGCCAATGAGGCCGGCAATTCAACTGCCAGTTGTTACGTGGCTGGCGTATGTTCTTCGAGCCGATAACCGTGCTGGTAAATTGAAGTTAGCTTCCACTTTTCAGAAGCTGATAATTTGAGTTTCTTGCGCAGACGACTGGCATGCGTATCGACGGTTCGAGTATTTAGCTCCGCCGAAGTACCCCACACCGATGTCAGCAGATGCTGTCGTGACAGCACACGCCCGCGGTTGCGAAACATGAACAGCGCGAGGTCATATTCTTTTTCCGTGAGTTTTACCGGATCGCCGTTGATACTGATTTGACGGTTACTGGTATCAAACGAATAGGGTTCGTAGTCAAGCAGTTCCGTTTCCGGCTGTGCACGACGTGCCAGTGCGCGGATACGAGCCAGCAATTCAAGCTCTCTCACGGGTTTGACCAGGTAGTCGTCCGCACCGCTTTCAAGCGCTGAAACGATATCTTCCTCGCCCTGTCTGGAGGTGATAAAGATTACCGGTACATCGCTTACAATGCTCTGTCTCAGCCACTTGAGTATCTCGATACCCGTGGCATCAGGCAGGTTCCAGTCCAGTGTAATGACGTCATAGCTGGTTTTTCGGAACGCCCTTTGAAAACTCTCAGGCTCGTGAAAGACTTCGCAATGATGGCCGCGATCAGTAATCCAGCCCTCTACCCGGTTCGCCTGATCAACATCGTCTTCAAGCATACCGACTCGAAGTATTTGTGCCTCGGCCAAAATGTGTACTCCTGTTGTGAGTTAGCTACGCTGCCGGAGCGGCCGCAGAGCTGGGGTTAAAATAATGCCTGCCCGCTTCAATGCTCATGATCTGCTCCACTAATCCGGCATAATCCTGCTCATTCTGTGCAAAATCAATCTCCGAAGCGTTAACAATTAATAACGGTGTTTCATTGTAGCTATAGAAAAAATCAGTGTAAGCGCGTTGCAGTCGCGCCAGATAGCTGCTGGCTATCGATTGCTCGAAGCCATTGCCCCTGTTTTCGATACGGTCGTACAGCACCTCCAGCGGAGCCTGCAGGTACACAACTAAATCGGGCAGGATCAACTCAAAATCGAGTTCAGCGGCAATTTCAGAATACAGTGCGTACTGTTTCTCATCGAGTGTCAGACTCGCGAACAGGCGATCCTTGGAAAACAGAAAGTCAGACACCCAGGAGCTTTCAGCATCCGGCTCCTCGACGCGTGCCTGTGTGACGCGCTGCATTGCCGCGCGACGCGTCATCAAAAAGTGTAGCTGAACCGGCAGCGCAGCGCGCTCGGGGCGCTGATAAAACTCCTGCAGAAACGGGTTATTGGCAGCATCCTCTAGAATGGCAGTGGCACCAATTGATTTTGCCAGCCGTCTTGTCAACGTGGTTTTACCCACACCAATCGGCCCTTCAACAGCGATATACCTCAGATGGCCCGCACCGTGACGGCCATCTGCGAGTGGGGATCGAGTAGTTTGCACACTGGCTCCATAGGCAATTCGAGGACGCTAGTCTCGCACAAATCACCGCTGGCCATTCCGACGGTCACGTAATCCCCCTGCTGACACCATGGCCAATACAGGGAACTGCCAGTCTGATAACTAGCCGGCGTTCTTTTTCGGTTGTCGTGACGAGTGGCGGGGCCGGCGCGAGTTTTTTGGTGGTCGCGCGCGGCTTTTTGCCGCGAGGAGTAGTTCCTGACCCTCGGGCAACTCCTGCATCTTCTCCCAGGCACTACAGAACCCGGACAAGTCTTCACCCGCATCGTTGCGCAGGCACAAAAAATCGTAAGCAGCACGAAAGCGCGGGTTGCCCAGCAGACGCATGGCCCGCTTACCACGGGTTTTATAAAGCCTGGGCTGCAACGCCCAGATCTCTCGCATCGGCATGGAGAATCGCCGAGGCAGCGCCGTGGCGGCGAGCTGCCTTGGCACCACTTCATCTGCAGCAGCATACATTGCAGGCACGGCAGGCATACCACGCTCCTGATGCTTATCAGCCGCCTCAAGCACATCGGCCCACAACATCACCGCATAGATAAATGCGGGAGTCACCGGCTGATCATTCTGGATGCGGGTATCGGTGTTTTTCAGTGCCAGCGCGATCAACTGATCCGTAAACTCATCACCCGACTGCAGTCGCGCTGCGGTTAATGGAAACAGATACTGCACAAGATCGTGGTTGCGCAATTGCTGAAAGCTCTCAGTGCCATGGCCGCTTTGCAGCAGCTTGAGCACTTCTTCAAACAGACGAGCCGGTGGAATATCCGACAAACTGCCCGAGTGCTCGGCAATCGCGTCAATGACGTCGTCGTCAAGATCAAAATCCAGTTTCGATGCAAAGCGAACTGCCCTGAGCGATCGCACCGGGTCTTCAGTTATGCGCTCTGCAGCGTTACCGATAAATCGAATTTTGCGTTGCGCAAGGTCTTCCACACCACCAAAGTAGTCGACCACGCTAAAGTCGGCGATGTTGTAGTAGAGGGCGTTAATCGTGAAATCGCGCCTGATTGCATCGTCTGCCAGTGTGCCGCCAAATACGTTGTCACGCACAATGCGACCACTGTCGCCAACCTGGCCACCATCACCTTCGGTGTGTGCCGCCCGAAACGTTGCAACCTCGATGATGTCCCTGCCAAAGACCACATGCGCCAGACGAAAGCGACGCCCGATAAGCCGGCAATTGTCGAACAGTCCTTTGACTTCTTCCGGACTGGCGTCAGTCGCGATATCGAAATCTTTGGGCCTCTGGCCAAGCAGCAGGTCTCGCACACCACCACCAACCAGGTAGCTGGCAAAGCCCGCATCGTGCAGACGATACAGAACTTTTAGCGCGTTCTTGCTGATGTTCGAACGCGATACCTGATGCTCGCTGCGAGCGCGTGTTACGGGCTGCATTAGACCGATCCGCTTGCGATGTATTCAGGGCGACCGGACAGCGTATTGACACCGACCCTGTTGTGCATACTCAAAATTAACTGACTAGAGTGCCTGATCGTCTTCTTCACCGGTTCTAATGCGAATAACCCGGTCAACGGTTTCGACGAAGATCTTGCCATCACCGATTTTGCCCGTACGAGCCGCATTGGTGATAGCTTCGATACAGGCGTCGAGCTGATCCTGACTGACCACCGCTTCGAGTTTAACCTTGGGCAAAAAGTCGATTACGTACTCGGCGCCACGATACAACTCGGTATGACCTTTCTGACGACCGAACCCCTTTACCTCTGTAACGGTAATGCCTTTCACACCGACTTTGGATAGTTCCTCTCGCACATCTTCCAGTTTGAAAGGCTTGATTATGGCGGTAATTTTTTTCATGACTTTAAGATGCCGAAAATTAAAAAATATCGTAACTCAGCGACGACAATCCTGCATCTTCGAACAGGTGCAAGCTTGTACCCCGCTTCTGTAGCCGGCCACGGTACTGCCAATCAGTACCTGCCTTCGTTAACACCAAT
>CAYMFQ010000006.1:0-24461 GCA_964389335.1 uncultured Granulosicoccaceae bacterium | reverse complement strand
GATACCTTGTGAATACTCAAATCGGCGCCCTTGTATTCATCTTCTTCACTGAGCCTTATGCCTACGGTCATCTTGAGCACGCCGTAAACCACAAGTCCAACTATTAAGGCATAGGCAACACCAACCACAGTGCCCAGCACTTGCGACAGCAGCGTGACACCACCCAGGCCGCCCATGCTCTGCAGGCCGAATATACCAGCGGCGATACCGCCCCAGGCCCCGCACACACCATGCAACGGCCAGACGCCCAGTACGTCGTCCACTTTGAGCCGATTCTGCGTCAGCATAAACAGCCATACAAACAGGCTGCCGGCAACCGCGCCGACGAATAAAGACCCAACCGGATGCATAATGTCCGATCCGGCACATACTGCTACCAGCCCGGCCAGCGGGCCATTGTGCACAAAACCCGGATCATTGCGACCAACCACCAGCGCTGCCAGCAAGCCACCGACCATCGCCATCAGCGAATTCATCGCGACCAGACCACTGATACCGGCAATCTCCTGTGCCGACATCACGTTGAAACCAAACCAACCGACCGTCAATATCCAGGCACCCAGCGCCAGAAACGGAATGCTCGACGGCGGATGTGCAAGCAAAACTCTGCCTTCCGAGGTGTAGCGACCCTGCCGAACGCCGAGCAGCACCACCGCTCCGAGTGCAATCCAGCCACCCACCGCGTGCACAACCACCGAGCCTGCAAAGTCGTGGAATTCTGCGCCGCCAATCTCTGCCACCAGTGCCTGAAAACCATAGTTGCCGTTCCAGACCATGCCTTCGAACAGCGGGTAAGCAAACGCCACAATGATCATTGACGCAAACAGCTGCGGGTAAAACCGGGCGCGCTCGGCAATGCCACCTGAAATGATGGCAGGAATCGCGGCGGCGAACGTCAGCAGAAAGAAAAACTTGACCAGCTCATAGCCATTCCGCTCCGTGAGGGTGGCGGCAGGAGCAAAGAAGTCCACCCCGTAGGCGATGCTGAATCCGACAAAAAAGTAAGCAATCGTCGACACACCAAAGTCGCTGATGATCTTTACCAGCGCATTGACCTGGTTTTTTTCTCTGACGGTGCCCACTTCCAGAAACGCAAAGCCGGCGTGCATCCACAGCACCAGAATAGCGCCCAGCAGCACAAAAAGCGTGTCAGCACCCGATTGCAAGTTTTCCAAGATAAATGTGCCGTAAGCCCAAAACGTCCATTTTAGTGCATTTTAAGTGCTGGAACATTGTCAATCTCGCCCGACCCGATTCGCACCTTCGCGAATAGCCAGCAGCTCACTCTGAATTGCGCTGCTTCACCTGCTGCAACAAGCGTCTATCTCGCTTGTTGGGGCGCCCGGCAAGACGTTCTCCCTGCGAGGCCATCCGGTCGTCTCGCAGACGCTGTTGCAAAGCCTCCCGCGCCTCGAGACTGG
Organism: uncultured Granulosicoccaceae bacterium; assembly: GCA_964389335.1. Taxonomy (GTDB): domain Bacteria; phylum Pseudomonadota; class Gammaproteobacteria; order Granulosicoccales; family Granulosicoccaceae. The sequence goes on along the minus strand of CAYMFQ010000006.1, from coordinate 23,040 downwards.
CATCCGTCTCGGTATAGGCCTTGCGCGCCTCCGGGGCTGCGACACGCTTTTCAATGGCGCGCTCCACAATGACGGTGAACTCATAAGGGCCCTTGCGAATTTCCAACACGTCGCCCGCACTGACCTGCCTGGCCGGCTTAACCCGCGCACCGCCGCAATGGACTTTGCCGCCACTCACAGCCTCACTGGCCAGACCACGCGTTTTAAAAAAGCGCGTTGCCCAGAGCCATTTGTCCAGCCTGACTTTGTCTGTTTCCGGTTCGTTCATCAGAGTTACCAACGTTGGCGCCGCCACCACCTTGTGCGTGCAGCATCGCGGGGCTGCTATTGTAAGGCAGCCAGTTGACCACTGCTAATGATCGCACGCGTGTAAACTTAAGCCCACCGGGCGCCCGCACAGCAGCAAGTCGCACAGCCCGGAGAGCAACCGCTAAAGTTAAGAGCAACAACAATGAAAGTATGGGTGTACAGAAGCGAGCGCAGGAATGGTTACTACCTGTATGTCGGTAGCGAAGATGCGCTAAATGACGTGCCCGAAGCACTGTTGTCACGGCTCGGCAAACTGGAACTGGCGCTCGAGCTGGAATTAAAGCCCGACCGCAGACTGGCCAGCGAAAACGCGGCAACCGTGCTTGAGAATATAGAGAGGCAGGGCTATCACCTGCAGATCAGTGATCCGCTTGCGTTTGGTGTACCGGGTCAGGATGCCCCGCCGGGCTACGGCAGTTAGCAGCCGTAGCGGATAAACGGAGGCCGCTTGGCGCGGCCGCCAGTCGATTTTTTAGTTATCGATGATCGCGAGATCTGACTTCTGGCTGGAAAAATACGCAGCCAGATCACGGATGTCTTTGTCTGACAACGCTGCAGCAAAGCCGGCCATGATGGCATTTTGACGTGCGCCGGAACGGTAGTCGGTCAGTGCACGAATCAAATAGCTTTCATACTGCCCGGCAATTTTTGGATTAGCCGGAATTGTACTGTTGCCATCTGCGCCGTGGCAGGCCGCACAGGTTGCGGAAAGTTCTTTGCCTTTGGCAGCATCACCAGCCACTGCAACAGCCGGTACAGACGCAGCCACAAACGTCGCCAATACGATATTCTTGAGTTTCATAAAATTTCCCGACTTACTTTAGCGACGCCAGATAGGCTGCAATGTTGGCGATATCCTCGTCACTCAGGCTCGACGCGTTGGCGTGCATAGTACCGTGAGAGCGCTGTTTATCGCGGTAGGCTTTAAGCGCGGCAACGAGATACTCTTCGTGCTGACCCGCTATTTTTGGTACGTGATAGGTCGGGTACGCGTTGACATAATGAGGTACTCCATGACAGCCAAGGCAGGTTTCTGCCCGGTCTCTGCCCACTTCAGGATCGCCAGCCCACACGCCCGAAGCCAGGACCATTGTCAATGCTGACGCCACCACCAGCTTTTTCATAGTTTGTATGCCATTTATTAAGTGATTGTTGCAGATGTTCAAGCTGCGCGGGCGCATTCTACTGCCCCGCGAGTATCAATCATAGTAGCAATTCGGAAGAGGTGTGCCGGAGGGTTAGTCGCTGAGCTCGATTATCAGCTCGTTCATCCGGTGAACAAAACCCGCAGCGTCATCAAGTTGACCGCCTTCAGCCAGTATCGCCTGGTCGAGTAGTAGCTTACTCCAATCGCCAAATCGATCTTCATCAATTTCAACATCCATTTTCTTTAGTATCGGATGAGACGGGTTGATCTCAAGGGTTGGTTTGTTTTCCGGTACCTCGTGACCCGCCTGACGCATCAGCTGCTGCATGTGCATCGCCATCTCCTGCTCACCGAGCACAACACAGGCCGGAGACGTCGTCAAACGGTGCGATACCTTTACATCAGCCACTTTCTCGTCGAGTTGTTTCTTCAGGCGTTCAACCAGCTTCTCAGCCTCTTTCTCAACGCCTTCCTGCTGCTCTTTTTCTTCCTTGTCCTGGATTTCTCCCAGGTCCAGATCACCTTTCGCAACTGAACTGAAAGACTTGCCGTCGAAGTCGTTCAGGTACGACATCATCCATTCATCGACGCGATCATACATGATCAGCACTTCGACGCCTTTCTTCGCGAAAATCTCCAGATGCGGGCTGTTCTTTCCCGCGCTGAAGCTGTCAGCAGTGATGTAGTAGATCTTGTCCTGACCGGTCTGCATGCGGCCAATATAATCCGCAAGACTGACATTCTGCTCATCATTACCGCTGTGAGTCGACGCGAAGCGGAACAACGCCGCTACTTTCTCCTTGTTCGCAAAATCCTCACCAGGCGCTTCTTTCAGGCAGCGGCCAAACTGCTCCCAGAACACCTTGTAGTCGTCGGGCTCTTTCGAGGCCATCGACTCCAGCAGCGACAGCACTTTCTTGACTGAGGCGCCGCGGATATTCTCGACCACCTTGTTACTCTGCAGAATCTCGCGCGACACGTTCAGCGGCAAATCGCTCGAGTCGACCAGTCCGCGCACGAATCGCAGGTAGCGAGGCATCAGCTTTTCTGCTTCATCCATGATGAACACGCGCTGCGCGTATAGCTTGATACCCTGTTGCTGCTGATGGTCGTACAAATCAAACGGAGCATTTTTCGGAATGTACAGCAGCGAGGTGTACTCGTATTTGCCTTCAACCCGGTTGTGCGACCAGGTCAGTGGATCTTCCCAGTCATGGCTGACCTGCTTATAGAAAGACTTGTACTCATCGTCCGTGATGTCCTTGCGTGCCCGAGTCCACAGCGCGGAGGCATCGTTAACTTTTTCAAGCTGCGGCTCTTTTTTCTCAGCTGGCTCTTCGTCACTGTCTTCCGAGGGAGGTGTATCGTGGATCACCTCGTACATTTTGATCGGAAAAGTAATATGGTCAGAGTACTTCTTGATGATGCCGCGCAGGCGCCAGTTGTCTGCATACTCGCTGCTGTCTTCGCGCAGGAACAGCGTCACTGAGGTGCCCTTGCCCTCGCGCTCTATCGCATTGATGTTGTAGCTGCCGGCGGCCTCACTCTCCCATCGAACACCGGCTGACTTATCTTCGCCAGCCTTCCGGGTTTCCAGTACAACCCGATCCGCCACCACAAACGCTGAGTAAAAGCCCACGCCAAACTGACCAATCAGTCGTGCATCTTCCTGCTGATCACCGGTCAGTGCCTCGAGAAACTGTTTGGTACCTGATTTCGCAATGGTGCCGATGTTGGTAATGACTTCATCCCGATTCATACCGATACCGCTATCGGTGATCGTCACAGTGTGCGCGTCAGAGTCGAACTCAACCGTGATGGCAAGCTCTTGCTCACCTTCATTAAGCGCATCGTTCGCGACCGCCTCAAAACGCAGCTTGTCACACGCATCGGAGGCGTTTGAGATCAGCTCACGCAGGAAAATTTCCTTATTGGAGTAGAGCGAGTGAATCATCAGCTTCAACAGCTGATTGACCTCGGCCTGAAACTCCATGGTCTCGGAATTGGTTTGGGTTTCTGTCATTGTCTGGCTCCTTCTCAGGCTTGAGGGTCGTTGGAAGACCGCCTGCTACCACAGGTTAGAACGCTTGCTGCTACAGACTGTGTCGCAGCAGCAACTCACACTGAACCGCGCAATGCAGTCCGGTTATGCCGCTCTACATGTGCGGATTGAATGATGTTTTTCAAGGTCGGTGATGATGCGCAGCATTCGCTTACCAAAGCTGCAACGTACTTGTGCGTCAACACCAAAGCCCGCAAACAGGCGGGCAGAACACACTGACCTGCGACACTGAACACACCCAAAGCGCGTTCAGCATCGCTCGTGCTCAAGGCAGGGTGGCTATAGCTTTTCCTTGATGCGCGCCGCCTTACCGGTCAGGCCACGCAGGTAATAGAGCTTGGAACGTCTCACATCACCGCGTCGCTTCACCTGAATGTCGGCAACCAACGGGCTGTAAGTCTGGAATACACGCTCGACGCCTTCACCATGTGAAATCTTGCGCACGGTGAAAGCGGAGTTCAGGCCGCGGTTGCGCCGTGCGATAACCACACCTTCAAAAGCCTGCAGTCGCTCGCGCGAGCCCTCTTTGACCCGAACCTGCACGACGACGGTATCGCCCGGCCCAAAGTCAGGCACTTCCTTTTCCATCTGCTCGGCGTTGAGCGCGTCGATAATGTTGCTCATTACTCCACTCCAATTCGTGTGGTATCTGTTATTCGGGTTCCTTGGAACCCGCATCATTCATGTACAACGCCAGCAATTGCTGATCAGCTTCTGACAGCTCACCCAGCAACTCCGGCCTTCTCTGTTTGGTCCTGCCCAGCGACTGCATGCGCCGCCACTGTGCAATCGCCTTGTGGTCGCCGCTCAACAAAACTGGCGGCACCGATTGTCCGGCAAATATTTCCGGTCGCGTGTAGTGTGGACAATCGAGCAACCCGTCGGCTGCAAACGAATCCTGCGCTGCGGACTCATCATGACCGAGTACGCCCGGTATCTGCCTCACCACTGCATCGATTACCACCATAGCCGCGAGTTCACCGCCGCTGAGCACGTAATCGCCAATCGATATTTCCTTGTCGATGTGCGAGTGAATCACGCGCTCATCAATGCCCTCATAGCGTCCGGCAACCAACACCAGATTTTTGTGCTGCCCGAGCATCAGTACTGTCTGATGATCAAGCCGCTGGCCCTGAGGACTCATGTACACAACCAAAGCATCCTGACCGGTCAGCGAGCGGTTCAACCCCGTCGCCGCGTCGATCGCCTCGACCAATGGCCCGGGTTGCATAACCATACCGGGTCCGCCGCCGTAGGGCCGATCATCAACGGTTCGATGCTTATCCGTCGCGTAGTCTCGCGGGTTGAACGCCGACAACGCAACAATGTTTTTATCTACAGCGCGACCGGTTACTCCGGATTCGCCCACCGCTTTTACCAGTTGCGGAAACAGCGTGACTGTCGCTATCGCGTTTTCGGTCACCGTTGCCGTCCGGTTTGTCAAAGCTCAACTAAAAATCCGCATCCCACTCTACCGTGATGCGGCCTTCATCAAGGTCAACGACCCTGACAACTGAATCTGTTATCCACGGGATCAGACGCTCACGCTCTCCCGTTACCACCATCACATCGTTTGCGCCGGTCTCCATCATCCGATCAACGCGACCCAGCACCTCACCATCCGCTGTCGTTACTTCCAACCCGATAAGATCGGCCCAATAGTAGCCGTCGTCTTCCGTTTCGGGCAGTTCGCTGCGCTCCAGCACCACCAGCGCATTCGTGAGTTTTGCCACGTCATCCCGGTCATCGATGCCATCGAACTTCGCGATCAGGAATTTGCCGTGTTTTTTTCCCTCGACCAACTGATAGGGCTTGAGCGCACCACGCAGGCTCAGCATCCAGGTTTTATAGTCGAGAAGTCCGACCTGCGGGTCGGTGTAAGACAACACTTTGGTCCAGCCTCGCACACCAAACGGGGATGCGATTTTGCCGAGTACCAGTTGCTTGTCTGCAGGAGTGCCGCTCACAGGTTACGTTTCACTAGTTGCTCGGTAACCCATGCCTGCAACAAGAAGGCTGGCGCTCCGTCGATGCGGCCTGAAACAGCCGGCGCGGCAAGCGCGGCCTAGGCTGCTGCGGCAGCTTTTTCCCGATGCGACTTGACCAGTTTGGCAACGCGCTCAGACAACTGCGCGCCGGTGCCAACCCAGTAGTCAACTCGGTCGAGGTCGATACGCAGCGCTTCTTCGGTTTCGTTCTGTACCATCGGGTTGTAAAAACCGAGGCGCTCCAGATAGCGACCGTCACGACGGTTACGGCTGTCGGTGACAACGATCTGGTAGAAAGGTTTCTTTTTCGCGCCGCCGCGCGACAGTCTAATGGTGACCATTATTGATTAGTTCCGGCTTGATTTGGATCCGGCAGACGGGATCCAGTTCGGGAAAACCTCCAATTGTACTACAAAAATCGGCCAATTGAAGCCCTGCATAGAATTAACAACCCTCGCGGACGCGGAAAGCCGCACTATTTGCAGGTATTTAAGCGCTCCTGCGTCAATAAACGTACCAGCTTACAAGTCCACCGAACGCTACATGCCCATACCAGGCGGCAATTGGCCGCGCATGCCGCGCAACATTTTCTTCATGCCGCCTTTGGCCATTTTCTTCATCGTTTTACTCATTTGCGCGTGCTGTTTCATTAGTTTGTTTACATCCTGCACCTGCACACCCGAGCCAGTCGCGATGCGTCTTTTGCGAGACCCTTTGATAACCGCCGGAAACTTACGTTCGTGCGGCGTCATCGAGTTGATGATCGCGATTGTGCGGCGTATCTCGGTATCGTTGACCTGATTTTTCACCGCATCAGGCAGGTTGGCAGCCCCTGGCAGCTTGTCGATCAGGCTGCTCATACCGCCCATGCTCAGCATCTGCTCCATTTGATCCCGCAGATCGACCATATCGAAGGTTTTGCCCTTTTGCATCTTGCGAGCAAGCTTCTCGGCCTTTTGGTGATCGACCTTTTCCTGTACTTCCTCGACCAGGCTGACGACATCGCCCATGCCGAGAATCCTGGATGCCACCCGATCCGGGTGAAAAGTTTCAAGTGCCGCCATTTTTTCACCGGCACCAATAAATTTAATCGGCTTGCCGGTTATCACGCGCACTGACAGCGCCGCACCGCCACGTGCATCACCGTCAGTCTTTGTCAGTACAACACCCGTCAGTGGCAGCGCCTCGCCAAACGCCTTCGCCGTGGTGGCAGCATCCTGACCGGTCATGCTGTCGACAACAAACAGGGTTTCCACCGGCGACAGTACCTGGTTCAGCTCGCGGATTTCCTCCATCATTTCCTGATCAATTGCCAGGCGACCCGCGGTATCCACAATCAACACATCGGCAAACTGTTTCTTTGCATGCTCGTGCGCGGCACGCGCAATGTCGACGGGAGATTGGTCAGGTTGAGACGGGAAGAACTCGGCACCGACATCGCCGGCGACCTTCTGCAGCTGCGCGATTGCCGCCGGTCGATAGACGTCGCAACTGACCACCATGACTTTACGCTTTTCACGCTCACGCAGGCGCAGCGCCAGCTTACCGGTAGTGGTGGTTTTACCCGACCCCTGTAAACCTGCCATCAGAATCACCGCCGGCGGCTGCGCCGACAGATCCAGACTTTCAGAGGTTTCGCCCATGATCGAGACAAGCTCGTCGTTGACGATTTTGATCAGCGCCTGGCCGGGCGAGACACTGGTCAGCACCTCCTGCCCCACTGCTTTCTCGCGAATAGCGTCGATCAGCTGCTTGACCACCGGCAGCGCCACATCAGCCTCTAGCAATGCCATGCGCACATCGCGCAGCGCATCTTTCATGTTCTGATCGGTCAGGCGCCCCTGCCCTCTCAGATCCTTGATGGTGCGGCCAAGCCGCTCGCTTAAGTTATCAAACATGTTTTCGACTCTAATCGGTAGCCCTGCAGACCAGGCCGGTATCCGTCTAAGGTGGCGACGTGTGCACTCAGTTCAACAACGCCATTCTCCACGCGCCAACATCATCATCAATACGAGTGCCTCGACCGGCGGGCAAGGTTGTTCGGGTCACACCAGCCTGCGAGATCGATGTAGTGTAATCAAATCTGCCAACGCGTGTCAGGGAAGCACTTGATTTGAACAGTGCAGTCGGCATTACAATGGAGCATGACCATGGCGACCACATCCGCAATCACTGGTGCCGCGGCGCTGGCACTGTACGTCACCAGCACCTCTATGCTGTATAGCAACGTTGGCAAGAGCCAGCAAGCTGATGCAAAAACAATAAGAAATTCAACCATCTGGCTGATCGCTCTGGCGGCGGTGCTGCTGCACGGTATCACCCTGCTGACCTCCACCTTCAGGCCAGACGGGCTGAACCTTACCTTTTTTAATTCACTGTCGGTGACCGCCTGGTGCACCGTGGCCATCACCCTGCTGTGGAACACCGGTCGCCCGGTCATCAATCTGGGTCTGGTCCTGTTTCCACTGTCAGCCGGGGTGCTGCTTATTTCCATGCTTTTTGGACAGCAGCAGAATGCCAATGTCGAGCCGGGCCTGCAATGGCACGTGCTTACATCAGTGGTGGCCTATTCACTGTTAACCATGGCCGCCGTGCAGGCAATACTGGTGCGCTTGCAGAACAAGCGTCTGCACAACCATCGACCCGGTGGTTTCCTGCGTAATCTGCCACCGCTGACGGTGATGGAAAAAGTACTGTTTCAGGTCTTGTGCGCAACCTTTGCCATGCTGTCGCTGTCGCTTTTTACCGGCTTCGCCTTCCTCGACGATCTGTTCGCCCAGCGCCTGGTACACAAAACCACGCTGTCTATCGTGGCGTGGCTGATCATCGCGATACTGTTGCTAGGGCATTTTTTGTGGGGCTGGCGCGGCCAAAAGGCGTCGGCCCTGACGCTTGGCGCATTCACGTCGTTATTACTGGCGTATTTTGGCAGCAAGCTGGTAATCGAGCTGATCCTGACCTGAGGCGGATTACCACAAGCCATTTATCCGGCACAACGCTTGACAGTTCCCCGGGCACGCTATAATTATGGGTCTGAAATATTGGGCCTGGATCAACAACCTACTTGAACGACGTTCCCCCTGGCGCCTGGCTTATCGCGCTAACGGTCATCATCCTCATCGGACTTTCCGGGTTTTTCTCCGGCTCCGAAACAGCCTTGATGACGCTCAATCGTTACCGTCTGAGGAATCTTGCCAAAAACGGACACCGTGGCGCGATCAAAGCCGCGGCACTGCTCGATCGGCCGGACCGACTGATCGGCCTGATCCTACTCGGCAACAATTTCGTCAATATTCTCGCCTCGGCGCTCGCCACTATCCTCGCCATGGCTATCTGGGGCGACAAGGGCGTCGCGTTTGTCACGGGCTTGCTGACCCTGGTGATTCTGATTTTCGCCGAGGTTCTGCCTAAAACCCTCGCCACCCTCAGGCCGGAGAAGCTGGCGTTTTTTGCGGCCCACATCTACACACCGCTGATGCGCGTAACCTGGCCGGTGGTGTACGTCATCAACATGTTCGTGAATCGAATGCTGAAATCAGCCGGCGTCGACCCGGGTCTGCGCGAAAACGGCGATAAACTCAACAGCGAAGAACTCCGCACCGTAGTTAACGAGGCAGGAGATATGATCCCTGAGAGGCATCAGAGGATGCTGATCAATATCCTCGATCTGGAGAAGGCCACCGTCGACGAAATCATGGTGCCGCGCAGCGATATCGAAGGCATCGATCTGAATGAACCGTGGCCCGATATCGTCGAACAACTCGGCCGCAGCAGTCACAGCCGCATGCCGGTCTATCGCGAGGACATCGACAACGTCGAAGGCTTTATTTACCTGCGTCGCATGCTCAACTTTCTGCGTGGCCAGGAACTCACACAGGCATATTTTGAAAGTAACGTACGCGAGGCGTATTTCATCCCCGAGGGCACGCCAGTCACGCTGCAGCTGCTGAATTTTCAGCAACAAAAAAAGCGCATCGGGCTGGTGGTCGACGAATACGGCGACATTCAAGGTCTGATCACTATCGAAGACATCCTTGAAGAGATTGTCGGAGAGTTCACCAGCGACCCGGCGCAGCAGGAGAAATTTCGCGAGATTTCCCTGTTACAGGATGGCACCTACACTGTTCAGGGCAGTGTGTCGCTGCGCGAACTCAATCGCGAATTCAGCTGGAATCTTCCAACCGACGGCCCCAAAACTCTCAACGGTCTGGTACTCGAACACCTGCAAAACATTCCCGAAACAGGTGCCTGCTTTATTATTAACGGCCGCCCGATTGAAGTGACCAAAGTCAGCGGCAATGTTGTGCAGCTGGCGCGCATCGACAAACCCATCAACAACTATGTAGCCAACGACAGCAGCGAGGTAGAGCTGACTGAGGCAAAGATGCGCGAATCGCTACAGCACTGACACAAAGCTGAGCGTACAATTGGGCATCCTCCCGCCGGCCCGATTGTATGGCAAAGTCGAAAACATCCTATAGCTGCAGATCCTGCGGCGCTGTTCATTCAAAGTGGAATGGCCAATGTGCAGACTGCGGCGAGTGGAACACACTTGAGGAGTCCGTTGCCACGCCCGCCAAAGCCGGCACACTGAGCGCACGCTTCGAAGGTTACGCCGGCAAATCCACCATCACCGCTATTGAAGATGTCAGTCTGGAAGAACAGCCTCGGCTGACCACCGGCCTGCCGGAACTCGACCGTGCACTCGGCGGCGGCCTCGTACGCGGCTCCATTACTTTGATTGGCGGCGACCCGGGCATTGGCAAGTCGACGCTGTTGCTGCAGTGCATGGCTGCAATGTCAGGCGAGTACTCATCGCTTTACGTTACCGGCGAGGAATCACTGCAGCAGGTGACCCTGCGGGCAAGACGCCTTGGCCTGCCAGCCAAAAACCTGCGCCTGCTGACTGAAACCAACGTCGAGACCATTACTGCCCACGCCCAGGCCGACAAACCGGCAATCATGGTTATCGATTCAATCCAGACCGTGTACACCGATGCCATGCAATCCGCACCTGGCTCAGTGGCACAGGTGCGCGAATCGGCTGCCAACCTGGTGCGTTTTGCCAAGCAAACCAACACCGCCATGTTTGTGGTGGGCCACGTCACCAAAGAGGGCGCGCTGGCCGGACCGCGGGTACTCGAGCATATGGTTGATACCGTGCTCTATTTCGAAGGCGACACCAACAGCCGCTACCGGGTGATCCGGGCCATTAAGAACCGCTTTGGTGCTGTTAATGAACTCGGTGTGTTCGTGATGGAAGAAACCGGACTCAAAGGCGTAAAAAACCCGTCAGCGCTGTTTCTGTCGCGCCACGACGAGCCTGTGTCCGGCAGCGTTATCATGGTCACGCGGGAGGGCTCCCGGCCATTGCTGGTCGAGGCGCAGGCGCTGGTAACCTCCAGCCACAGCAGCTACCCGCGACGCGTTACGGTGGGCCTGGAACAAAATCGCTTAAATATGTTACTCGCCGTTTTGCAGCGCCATGCCAGTGTTACAATGCATGATCAGGATGTATTTATTAACATCGTCGGCGGTGTCAGAATTTCTGAAACAGCAGCGGATTTGCCAGTGTTGCTGGCGGCAGTTTCCTCCTATCGCGACATCACTCTCGACAACAAACTCGCCGTGTTTGGCGAGGTCGGATTGTCGGGTGAGGTCAGGCCGGTCAGCAATGGTCAGGAGCGCCTAGTTGAGGCCGCCAAGCACGGCATAACCCGGGCCATCGTACCTCGCGCCAACAAGCCTCGCACGGCCATTGACGGCATTGAGGTGATTGCTGTGAAACGGCTGATTGATGCACTGGAACACATCTGACCCGCTACTGGTATCACCATGGTTTCATCACCTGGTGGGCGACGCCGGAAACCTAATCGGAGCACTCGTGCGTGAGTAAAAAAGCCACGGCCATTGCCAAAGGCACTAAATTCGAAGATGCGCTGCAGGAACTCGAAACACTGGTCGAGCAACTGGAGGGTGGCGAACATTCACTCGAAGAATCGCTGGTGCAGTTTGAACGTGGCATGCTGCTCAGCAAGTTTTGCCAACAGTCGTTGTCGGACGCCGAAAAGAAAATAAAAGTTCTGATGGCCGACAGCGCCGCAGATGCCGAGCCGTCAGCCGATGACCTGCAGGACTTCGATCGGTGAGTGCATCCATCGAAACAAGCATGCAGCGCTATCGACAACGCGTCGACAAGGCTCTGCTCAACTATCTGCCCGCGCAGGACAAAACCAATACGGCACTTGAAGCCGCAATGCATTACGCCACTCTCAATGGCGGCAAACGCGTGCGACCCACACTCGTCTATGCCACCGGCAAAGCACTGCATGCAATAGACGAAGCGCTCGACGTGCCTGCCTGCGCCATCGAACTAATGCATGCGTACTCACTGGTGCACGACGACCTTCCCGCCATGGACGACGATGATCTGCGACGCGGTAAACCGACATGCCATATACAGTTCAACGAGGCAATGGCGATTCTCGCCGGTGACGCACTGCAGGCACTGGCGTTTACTTCGCTGGCCGATTCGCTGCGCGGACATCTGCCGGCTGACAAAATTCTCGACATGATCGGTGAACTGGGCTCTGCAAGCGGCGTCGACGGCATGGCCGCCGGTCAGGCTATCGATTTGCAATCGGTTGGAGAAATTCTCGATCTGGATGCGCTGGAAGCCATGCACCGACGTAAAACAGGTGCACTGATCGCCGCCAGCGTAACACTGGGTGCGATGTGTGCCGAGTGCGCCGATGAAGCACTGCTTGACCGCCTCAGAACATTCGGCAACGCTGTTGGACTGTCTTTTCAGATCGTTGATGACATACTCGACGTGGTAGGAGACACCAGTGTTATTGGTAAAACCAGCGGCGCCGACATCGCGCGCAACAAGCCCACCTTCCCCTCTATACTGGGGCTTGACGGTGCACGGCAACATGCGCGGGATCAGCGTGATCGTGCACTGGCGGCACTCGACGGACTCGACGCTGACTTTGATGAACTGAGAGACCTGGCGCGTTTTGTTGTACAGAGATCGGCCTAGGTGTCTGGCAGAAGTCCCAAGAAAAACAATAAGGCAGTTATACAAACCACGGCGCTAACACGGTAGCAAAAACAAGGTATAACACGCACTGTGTAAAGTGACGGCGTGGTACGGCTCGCGGGATATTGCTCGCTGGCAGACATGCCATCGCCCCAGCGCCGGGCACACGAGAGTCTCCAGTTATGAACATTTTTGAGCACGTTGAATAGCTATGCCGAACCCCGCCGATTACCCTCTACTCCAGACTATTCAGCAACCGACTGACCTCAACACTCTGTCAGTCGACGAGCTGACAACGCTGGCGGATGAAGTAAGACAGTATCTGGTGCACTCTGTTGCAGAAACCGGCGGACACCTCGGTGCGAGCCTCGGTACAGTCGAGCTGACCATCGCGTTGCATCATATCTTCAATACGCCAAACGACCGCATTGTGTGGGACGTGGGCCACCAGACTTACCCGCACAAAATTCTGACCGGCCGGCGCGATCGCATGCACACCATGCGTAAGAAAGGCGGCCTGGCCGGCTTCCCAAAGCGCAGCGAAAGTGAATACGACACCTTCGGTGTCGGCCACTCAAGCACCTCTATCAGCGCCGCACTCGGCATGGCCGTCGGGGCCACGCTCAAAGGTGAAGAACGCAAGGTAGTAGCAGTCATCGGCGACGGCGCCATGACCGCCGGTATGGCATTCGAGGCGCTGAACAACGCCGGCGATCAAAAAGCCAACCTGCTGGTTATCCTCAACGATAACGACATGTCCATTTCGCCCAATGTCGGTGCACTGAATAAATACCTGACACGGGTGTTGACCAGCCGCACCTACTCCGGCGCTCGCGAAGGTGGCAAGCGGCTGCTAAGACACATCCCGCCGGTGATGGAGTTTGCCAAGCGCACCGAGGAGCACATGAAAGGCATGGTAGTGCCTGCCACGTTGTTTGAAGAGCTCGGCTTTCAGTATTTCGGACCGGTCGACGGGCACGATCTGCCCAACCTCGTCAAAGTGCTGCAAAACATCAAAGAGCTCAACGGTCCGTTGTTACTGCACGCCGTGACACAAAAAGGCAAGGGCTACAAATTTGCCGAGGAAGATGCGCTGGCGCTACACGCGGTAACGCCGTTTGATCCAACCACCGGCAAAAAACTCGCAGCACCGAAAAAGAAACCATCGACTCCCACGTACACCGAAGTATTCGGTCAGTGGCTGTGTGATATGGCGGCCGCCGATAATCGTATCACTGGCATTACCCCGGCGATGCGCGAAGGCTCGGGTCTGGTGGAGTTTGAACAGCGCTTTCCTGAACGCTACTTTGATGTCGGAATTGCCGAACAACACTCTGTCACTCTCGCTGCGGGTATGGCGTGCGAGGGGCTGAAACCGGTCGTGGCGATCTATTCAACATTTCTGCAGCGCGCCTACGATCAGGTTATTCATGACGTCGCCGTGCAGGATCTTGACGTGCTATTCGCGATCGATCGCGCCGGCCTGGTAGGCCCGGACGGCCCCACCCATGCCGGCAGCTTCGACTACAGCTTTTTGCGTTGCCTGCCCAACATGCTCATCATGGCGCCGGCCGATGAAAATGAGTGTCGGCAAATGCTTTACACCGGCGTCTGCCACAACGGTCCTGCGGCGGTGCGCTATCCACGCGGCGGCGGACCGGGTGTCGAGGTCGAACCGACCATGACAGCACTACCGATCGGCAAAGGCGAAATACTCACGCAGGGCGCGAACGTTGCACTGCTGGCTTTTGGCAGCATGGTGACGCCCGCCATCGAAGTGGGCAAGGCTCTCGGCGCTACCGTTGTGAATATGAAATTCATCGCGCCGCTCGACGAAAGCCTGATTGCCGAACTCGCAAACACGCACGACGTCTTGATTACGCTCGAGGAAAACACTATATCCGGCGGGGCCGGCAGCGGTGTTAACGAATCACTGCAACGGCAGCAGATTCTGCAACCCGTCTTAAACATCGGTTTGCCGAACGTTTACGGCGAGCACGGAGAACGCGGCGAGTTACTGGCAGACTGCGGATTGGACGTCGACGGTATCCACACGCAAATCAAGACTTATCTGGATGCAATCAAGCCGGCCAGCTCGGCTGAGAAACTGTCGGTCAGCTACTAAATTGACCGCAACAACAGACCATCACCCATGACAGACGATAATCAACCCATCGCGGATGTGCAGGGTTACCGCGACACACGCCAGTTGCCGATCACGCGAGTTGGCATAAAGCGTATTAAGACCCCGGTGCTGGTCGCGGATAAGTCCGCGCAGCAACACACCGTTGCCGACTGTTCGCTGTCTGTGTTTTTGCCAGAAGATCGCAAAGGCACGCATATGTCGCGATTCACGCAGTTGCTGAACGACTATCGCGAGCAGGTGTATTCCATTAATTCCATCGGCGCTATCTACAGCGACATGCTGGAGCGGCTCGACAGCAATGCCGGCACTCTGGAAATGGCATTTCCGTACTTTATCGAAAAACGCGCGCCGGTCACCGAACAGACCGGCATGCTCGACTACCAGGTTACGCTGTGCGCCACCACCTCCGCCAGCGGTGAATCAACCACCTTAGTCAAACTCGATGTACCGGTAACCACGCTGTGTCCGTGCTCAAAAGAAATTTCCAAATACGGCGCGCACAGCCAGCGCTCGATAATCAGCATCGACGCCGTGTTTAACCAAACTGATGACGCCTATTGGGAAGATCTGATCACCGCCGCCGAGGAACAGGCGTCAGCACAACTGTATAGCCAGCTCAAGCGTGCCGATGAAAAGTTTGTTACCGAGCGGGCGTACGAAAACCCGCGCTTTGTTGAGGACCTGATTCGCGAAGTCGCCGCTGCGCTAAATAAAAACACCAGTTTGCGCGCCTATAGACTGGAAGTGGAAAACTTCGAATCTATACACAACCACTCCGCATGGGCACTGATTGATCACGAGCGATAGCCCCACGCACTGAATGCGCTCAGGCCACTTCGAACCATTCATCGACGCGGGTTCGCTTTAACACCCGCAAATCATCGCCACCGCGACGCAACCGGTTGGCAACAGCCGTATAGGCACAATCCGGCGTATTGTTATTTTCGCTCAGGTGGCCAAGGTACAGCCGCTGCAAACCGTCGTGTTCAAGAGCGCAGGCAAAGTCTGCCGCCTGTTCATTACTCAGATGGCCATAGCGGCCATCAATGCGGCCTCGCAACGCGTACGGATAAGAACCATTTTGCAGCATGTGGCCGTCGTAGTTTGACTCCAGCAGCAACGCATCCACATCGCTCAGCTGTGCTTTAACGTAAGGCGTGACAAACCCCATATCAGTGGCAATGGCAAAGCGGCGGGTGCCATCGCTCACCACAAACTGACAGGGTTCGGCGGCATCGTGCGGCACCGGAAACGGTGATACCTTTGCATCCCCCAGGCAAAACGACCCGTGCGGATGAATAAACTCGACGATGGGCAGGTTAGCATCTTTCAGGCGCCGGTAAGTACCACGCGTTAACCACACCGGAATGCTAAATTTTCGCGCTAGCACAGACACACCTTTTACGTGGTCTGAGTGCTCGTGCGACAGCAGAACCGCGGTAATGTTCTCAGGTGCAATGCCAACCGACGCCATTCGATCACATAATACTTTGGCGGAAAAACCAGCATCAATCAGCAACAATGTATCGGCTATCTGCACCAGCGTCGCGTTGCCACTACTGCCACTGCCAAGGCTTATAAACCTGAGGCTCACGGTTGCTTGCTTACTACCGGTTGGCCGACAGACATCAGACCAACAAAAAATGTCGCGCGCACAGATCCCTCGCGCAGATAACGCGCCGGCGAGAAGTATAAGAGATGCATCGGTGCGTGCGCTCTTATCGTGCTATCAGCTCAGTGCACCGGCTTTTTTCAGTGCATCGCGCACTGCGTTGTGATGATCGCTGTTGAGCGGTACCAGCGGCAATCGGATACCCGGGCCCGCCATATTCATTTGTTGCAGTGCCCACTTGACCGGAATCGGATTGGATTCGATAAACAGCAGTCGATTCAGATCTTCCAGTTGCGCATTAAGCTCGGTGGCCTTAGCTTCATCGCCCTGCAGGGCAGCCATACACATCTCGTGCATTAACGCCGGCGCCACATTGGCAGTTACCGATATATTGCCCTTTGCACCAGCCAAAATGCTGCCCATGGCAGTGGCGTCATCGCCGGTGTAGATGTTGAAGTCTGACGGACACAGCGCTACCAGCTCGGCAATCCGTTCAACAGTGCCATACGCTTCCTTAATGCCGATAATGTTGTCGACCTCGGCCAGTCGCGCCGTGGTCTGAGGCGCCATGTCGAGCGAGGTTCGGCCTGGCACGTTGTAAAGAATTTGCGGAATATCAACGGTCTCCGCAATGTGCCTGAAGTGCTGATACAAACCTTCCTGCGGTGGCTTGTTGTAGTACGGCGTAACCAGCAGGCACGCCTCCGCACCAGCGGCCTTCGCGTTGTTGGTCAACTCTAGCGCCTCACTGGTCGAGTTGGCACCGGTACCGGCAATGATCGGAATTTTGCCTGCAGCGTATTCAATGGTCTTAGCAATGACAGTGGCATGCTCTTCCATATCCAGCGTAGCGGACTCGCCAGTGGTACCGACCGACACAATCGCGTCAGTGCCTGCAGTGACATGAAATTCAACCAGGGTCTGCAGAGCTTTATAGTCCACTGCACCATCGTCCTGCATTGGGGTCGCGATAGCGACGATACTACCCTGGAACATTTGCTTGCCTCTCGATTCGGATTTTAAGAACATGGGGAACGAGAGGGGAAGCTTACTGCCAGCCCGCTGCGCTGACAAGCGACGTCCGCCGCACTGTCGCAACCCAAATATATTCTACAGGTAACAATTTATGCCACTTGTAACTGGTAAAAAAGCACCCGCCTGGAAGATGGCCGCCACCGGCGACAAAACCGTGCAGTCAAAGAACCTGCTCGGGCAAAACGTCGTGCTGTACTTTTACCCGCGTGACAATACGCCCGGCTGTACCACCGAGGCACAGGAATTTCGCGATCATCTGAGCGATTTCGAAAAGCACAACACTGTGATACTCGGCGTGTCCCAGGATCCGATGAAAAGCCACGAGAAGTTTCACGCAAAGCAATCGCTTAACTTTGATCTGCTGTCTGACCCGGATGGTGTGGTGTGCGGCAAGTTCGATGTCATCAAGCTAAAGAAAATGTACGGCAAAGAGTTTGAAGGCATCGAACGCTCAACCTTTTTGATCGACGCAAAGGGTGTGCTTGTCGAGGAGTGGCGTAAAGTGAAGGTAAAAGGACACGTCGCAGAAGTACTGGAACGCGTAAAGCAACTGTAGCAAGCCCCGCGGGTTAATTCGGGCCGCGTAACCCGCTGCCTTGCATCAGACTCGCCGGCAGCCTGATGATGTCAGCTGGCCTGGTCGATCTGATCCTCGGACACCAGCACCTCCTCCGGTCCGGGTCGATTTTGCGGCCACACATTCAGCACCGCCTGGATCAGCGCAGCCAGCGGAATAGCAAAGAACACCCCGAGGATGCCCCACAGCCCGCCGAAGAACAGCACCGAGACAATAATCGCCAGCGGGTGCAGATCGACGACTTCGGAAAACAGCAGCGGCACCAGCACATTGCCGTCGAGTATTTGAATTACCTGATAGGCCGCCAGCAGGTAACCAAACTTCGCCGAAAACCCCCACTGAAAATAGGCAATCACAGCAATTGGAATTGTAACGACCACGGCGCCGACAAAGGGAATGATGACGGATACCCCAACGAGAAAGCTCAACAGCACCGCATAGTTCAGATCCATCAGCGCAAACGTCACATACGACACCAGCCAGACAATCATGATTTCAATGAACTTGCCACGAATGTAACTGGCAATCTTACTGTCGGCTTCATCCCAGACCTTCTCCGCCAGCTGGCTTTTGGTTGGCATGAACCCACGCGCCCAGCGAATCAGCAGCGGCTTGTCTTTCAGGGTGAAAAACACAATCAGCGGCACCAGCACCACGTAGATCGATAAAACAAACAGATTGATCGCACTGGCGATGGAGAAGGACAGGAAGTTCTGGCCGAGGCGCCCTGCCTGACTGCGCACACTGGCGATCAGCTCATTGATTTGTTCCGGCGTGAAGACCGCAGGATACAGCTCCGGCAGCCGAATCAGCTGCTCCTGCCCCTTGGCAATCATGTTGGGCAGCTCGCGAATCAGCGATGTCACCTGTTGCGACAGCAGCGGTAGCACGCCAAACAGCAGCAAAAGACAGAAGAAGATAAACGCCAGCATGACGATCGTTGCCGCCAGCGGTCGCGGAATGTGATATCGCTGCATGGCGGTAACGATACCGTCGAGCAAATAGGCAAAGACGAGTGCAACCAGCACCGGCGCGAGGACATCCCCCAGCAGCCAAATCAGCATAAACGCCGCTATCAGCAGCAGCACCAGTATCACTGCCTGTGGGTCAGAGAAGTTTCTCTGATACCATTCGCGGAGTGGTTCAATCATCTTGATAACGAGTCACCATTCAGTTGGTCGTATCGGATTTGCCGTCATGCAACCGGCAATTGTACGCAATCATCGGCAACAGCGCGCAGTCGAGACGTCAGTGAACTGACATCCCCGGTGCCATTTTACTCAAGGTTAGTCCCGCTGTGACAACGCAAATAGGCTGTTCGTTGAATATATTGACACTCTGCCATGTTGCAAATACCACGCTGAAGTATTGATGTGGTCAACGCTGTTGCCACCCGGCCCTGCAGACCGCGCCGGCGCGGATGCAACAATGCCCGTGTGTCGGCTATCATTCATGTTTTCACAGATCGGGCCGGACCGACACCACGGCGCCCGGCAAACCCTTTCCCACGCTTCGGAATCCGTTATGCGTACCAGCCAGTTGCAAATTTCCACCACCAAGGAATCCCCCAATGACGCCGAGGTGATCAGCCACAAGCTGATGCTTCGCGCCGGCATGATCCGCCGACTCGCAGCAGGTCTCTACACGTGGATGCCAATCGGCCTGCGCGTGCTGAAAAAAATTGAAGCCATTGTACGCGAAGAAATGAATGATGCCGGCTGTGCGGAGGTACTGATGCCGGCGGTACAGCCCGCGGAACTGTGGCAGGAATCAGGGCGCTGGGGACAATTTGGCCCGGAACTGCTGCGTCTGCAGGACCGCCACAAGCGCGACTATTGTGTCGGCCCGACGCATGAAGAAGTCATCACCGACATCGCCCGGCGCGACCTGCGCAGCTACAAGCAGCTGCCCGTCAACTACTATCAGATTCAAACCAAATTTCGCGATGAAGTCCGGCCCCGCTTTGGCGTGATGCGCAGTCGCGAATTCATCATGAAAGACGCCTACTCCTTCCACATTAGCCAGGAGTCACTGCAGGGCACATTCGATCGCATGCACGAGGCCTACAGCAATATCTTTACGCGTATGCATCTGCAGTTCAGACCGGTTGAAGCGGACAGTGGCGCCATTGGCGGCTCGGGTTCCATGGAGTTCCATGTACTGGCCGACAGCGGCGAAGATGCCATCGCCTACTCCACCGGCAGTGACTATGCCGCCAATCTGGAAAAAGCCGAAGCGGTGTGCAACGACGAGCGCCCGGCACCGTCATCAGAGATGACGCTGGTCGACACGCCCGATACCAAAACCATTCAGGCGCTGGTCAACAACTTTGATGTACCGATTGAAAAAACCATCAAAACTCTGATCTGTCATGCCTCGGACGAATGCGAGGCCAGCCTGATTGCATTGCTGGTGCGCGGCGATCATCAGCTCAACGAAGTAAAAGCCAACAACCACGCACTGGTACAGTCACCTCTGCAATTTGCCACCGAAGAGGAAATCCGTGCAGCCGTTGGTGCAGGACCCGGCTCACTCGGCCCGGTCAACCTGCCGATGCCCGTTATCGCCGATCACACCGTAGTAGCGATGTCTGACTTCGGTGCCGGAGCCAACATAGAAGACAAGCACTACTTTGGCATTAACTGGCAGCGCGATGCAGAAGAACCTCTGGCGGCGGATCTGCGCAACATCGAGCCCGGTGATCCTTCACCGGACGGCAAGGGCGAGCTGCAAATCATGCGTGGTATCGAAGTGGGCCATATCTTCCAGCTTGGTGATAAATACAGCCAGGCCATGAACGCAACCGTACTCGATGAAAACGGCAAAGATAAAGTCATGTCGATGGGTTGCTATGGTATCGGTATCACTCGTGTCGCCGCTGCCGCCATCGAACAAAACCACGATGACAATGGCATTATCTGGCCGATGCCTATCGCACCGTTCGATGTGGTGATCGTGCCTATCAATATGCGCCGTTCGGAGGCACTGCGAGAAGCCGCAGAAACACTCTACGCGGAAATGAAGGCAGCCGGTATCGACGTACTGTTCGATGATCGCGACAGTCGCCCCGGTGTTATGTTCGCAGACATGGAACTGATTGGCATCCCGATGCGAGTCGTTATCAGCGACAAGGGGCTTGAAAAAGGTGTTGTCGAATACAAGGGCCGTACAGACGACAGCGCATCTGACGTCGCCCGTGAAGGCATCGTTCAGTTTATACAAGATAAGCTAAACAGCTAACAGAAAAAGGACACACGCCATGCAAAGGCGACGCTTTCTACAGGCCGCAACCACTACATCGCTCTCTGTCGCGGCCCTCACAGAGCTCAGCGCCTGTGCAAGAACCTCAGCGGCACTTGCTAAAACACGGCCCGACGCCGAAGGGCCGTTCTACCCGGTGGTGCCGATTCCGCTCGATAACAATTTGCTGGTAAACAATAGCGTTGTTGGCGAGCCGTTACTGTTTTCAGGGCATGTACTTGATACAAGCAGCAAAGCACTGTCTGATGTGCGTGTAGAGATTTGGCAGTGCGATGGCAACAGTGTCTACCGCCATCCAAAAGCGCCGACACCGAAAGCACCAGATTCGGCATTTAAAGGCTATGGCGCCACTCTGACTGATCAATCAGGTGGGTATGCATTTAATACCATTGTGCCGGTGCCCTACCCGGGTCGTCCTCCACACATACACGTTAAGCTAATACGCTCCGAGCAAACGCTGCTCACAACCCAAATCTATCTGCATGGCTTCCGCGGGCCCGATGAGCGTAAGCTCACAGCAGAAAAAACAGTCGATGGCTATGAGGCTTACTTCGAACTGGTTGTCTAATGCGCCGTTAAGTAACAAGACACTACGGCAATCAATCATAGCTCGCTTAGTAAACTGCCAGCCACCAGATAATCAGGCAATGATGCCGGACAATTGAGTCCTTCTATAGACGACTGCAGTAGCTCGGCCAGGGCGGATGTCTCAATGGAGTTCTTTCGCTGACGATGTTCAACGTTTAATCCCTACCCGATCTTCTAATTACCGTCAGCCAGCTTGCTTTGCACTAAAACCAAATAAAAATTGTGACGGTTTGCCCTCTGCAATACAGAATGTTAAATCCATATTTCAAACATTTCCAGCGAGCAGTTCTGCATACCATTGCATCCGTACGCTACTCGCAATGCGTGTCGACATTGCATAACCACTGTCCATAATTTTTTAGCGCTATTGATTCGTCGGGCAGCGAATGCATCTGTGAACCGTGATCACACAATTATCAGGCAACGCAACCGGTGTATCAAAACCACACGGTTTCACATCACAGAACGGACAGGGCGGCACTTGCGTGCCGGCTGATGGCATATTTACTGTTGAAAAACCCCGAGGAATTTCAGGCAATTCGGAAATACAGTAATGGTTGGACATAAGAAGTTTGCGTTTCACGGCGTCCCCGGGCCGTCTTACAACGAGCGCCATGGATTGGGCACAATTCGCCTCTCCCGAGTGATTGCTTCCCTACTACTTCCCTTAGCTCTGGCCTCCTGTGGTGGGGAATCTACCACACTCAACCTTACAGACAATGAAAACACCTCGAGTAATAGCCCGACCACAAGCGAGTTTCCGAACCCCAACGCAAACCCGGTTGCTACTACAGACCCTGCCAATGTCAAAACCGGCATATTTATCGATAGCCCGGTTGCCAATCTAGCCTACCGCACCCCCAGCCTTAACGGCAGAACCAATGCGGCCGGTGAGTTCCGATACCTTGAAGGAGAAGCGATTACTTTCATCATCGGTGGCATTACGCTTCCAGCGATTGATGCCAAAGCGAGCATCACACCGCTTGATATCTTCAACGCACAACAGCTAAACGACACGCGTGTTGTTAACCTGTCGCGACTGCTGCAAACACTTGATGAAGATAACTTTCCGGACAATGGCATCGTTATCAGTCCCGGTGCCTACGATATTCCTGCTAACACGTTTATTGACTTCAATGACGTGTCGCTGTTTGAACAAACCACTCAGGCGGCACTCGCGAGCGCCGGCATCAACACACCGGTAACGGGCTACGGACGTGCACTGACGCATTTAGCCAACAGCCTGGTGTCACAGGATCTGGCCTCACTGTCT
>CAYMFQ010000005.1:61385-78738 GCA_964389335.1 uncultured Granulosicoccaceae bacterium | reverse complement strand
CTTACCCGTCTGTGGAAAAAGTCACCACAGCAGGCCCATCAACTATTTCTTAGTGGTGATGGTGAAGGGCATATTGACCTTCCTCGAATGCAACAGGGTGGCATGCGTGGCGGCTTTTTCGCAATGTGGATACCTGGCGATGATGTGCTCGATGTACATTATGACGCGATGCAGGGAGCCAGCTACGATCTGCCATTGCCGCCACCGGTTGCGCAAAGTGACGCACTGCAGGTGGCATTGGCACAGGCTGCAATTTTAATTCGTATCGAACGCGAATCTGGCGGACAAGTCAAAATCTGTCACGACGCTTCCGATATCAGCACTTGTTTGTCGAACAATCAGATTGCAGCCATTCTGCATCTCGAGGGCGCAGAGCCCATCGACCCTGACTTTACGGCGCTGGAGGTTCTGTACGCCGCTGGACTTCGATCTCTGGGGCCGGTGTGGAGTCGCCCAACCATCTATGGCCACGGCGTGCCGTTTCGTTACCCGTCATCTCCCGATATCGGTGCAGGCCTGACGGATGATGGTAAGAGACTCATTCGTGCCTGCAACGAACTAAACATCATGGTTGATCTTTCTCATCTCAATGAAAAAGGCTTCCGCGATGTCGCAGCCATTAGTGATGCGCCACTTGTCGCTACTCATTCAAATGCACATGCTATTTGTCCGTCTGCACGCAACCTGACTGATTGGCAGCTGGGCGCTATTCGCGAGTCAGAGGGAATGGTGGGGGTTAATTTTGCGACTTGTTTTTTACGCGCCGATGGTCAGATGCTATCGAAAACACCTTTACAAGATGTCCTTCAGCACCTCGATTATCTGATCGACAAGCTTGGGGAAGATAAGGTAGGTTTTGGGTCGGACTTTGATGGTGCCGTGGTACCAGACGGTATCGGCAGTGCAGCGGGCCTGCCGCAACTGCGCAAGGCGATGAGTGATCATGGCTACGATGCCGAGCTGCAGGAGAAGATTTGTTTTGGCAATTGGCTGTCAGTGTTGTCGCGCAGTATCGGGTGATTAAAACAAACAATGCGTTTACTGAATGCGGAGTATCGTGAGGGTGTAAAAACCAGCCTGCCGTTTATCCTGTCGGTTTTTCCATTCGGGATGGTGGTTGGTACGCTGGGTGTGAACAGTGGCGCCGGCTATGCAGAGGTTATATTGCAAAGTGTGCTCTTTTTTGCCGGTGCCAGCCAGACGGTGATGTGGGATCTTTATCGTGCCGAGCAATCGATATGGGTGATAGCGTTGGCCATCTTTGCGGTGAATTTCAGATTAGTGCTCTATTCAGCAGCGATTGGTCGACGTCTGGAGCCTCTCGCAAAGCCCCGAATGTTTTCGGCGTTGTTTCTGCTGCAGGACGTCTCATTGGCAGTCGGGTTGCGTCGCGCAGATACCCCAACAGGGCTCAGCTGGCATTACTATATGGGCGTGAGCCTGGTGCTGTACGTTACCTGGATTATATCGGTAGCGGTGGGGGCCGGTTTCGGTGTTTTAATAACGGACCCACATGCGGTCGGTCTCGATATTCTTGTCCCGGTGTATTTCCTGTGTCTGGTGATGGGGTTTCGCGCCAAACCGAATGCAGCGGTAATATTTGCGGTCAGTGCTGGTGTAGCGGTATTGGTATACGTTTTTGTTGGTGCGCCGTACCATATCGGTGCAGGCGGGTTGACAGGTATGCTGACAGCGGCGGCACTTGCAAAACCTGTCCCGTCGAAACCTGTCTCAAGTATTGATCAATGATTCTGGCTGATCTGTTCGACCCGTTCCTGTTCCAGCTAATCATTGTTGGTGCGATCGTGACGCTCATTAACCGGCTTGCCGGGCACTATATTCTTACCCGATTTGAACCGATTAACTATCGTGTGGAAGCGGCACTGGAGGCGGTGCCGGTCGCAGTAATGACTACGCTGGTGGTTCCTGCAGTGGTGGAGGGCAGTTGGCCGGAATGGTTGTGCTTTGCGATTGCTATGGTGCTTTCCCTGCGCGTGTCTTTCACCATTGCGGTATTCGGGTCTGTGGCTGTGTTGTTAGTGATTCGACAATTTGTTTAGGAGCCAGGTAACTTCTGCACATTGAGGGATAGAGTTGACTTTGGTAACCATGCAAACTCACTGGCGAACGATCAGCCTGGCTTGCGCCGCGGCGATGTTCCTGTGCATGGCGCTGGGTCGCTTCTCATTCTCGACAATGATTCCCGCTTTGGTTGAAAGTGGTGCGGTTACGGTTGCGCAGGGCGGGTACATTGGCGGTCTGAATCTCTGCGGATTTTTTCTTGGTGCTGCGATAGCGGTGCAACTCGCGCACACCTTCGGTATGCGTCAGGTTATTCTGCTCTCGGTGTGGGTTGCTACGCTGGCACTGTTTGCGTGTGTTCTTTCTGTTGGTCTTTATTGGCTCGGGTTCTGGCGCTTTATGGTTGGCGTATGCGCCGGCCTTGTGATGGTACAAAGTATGACGTTGGCGGTGACTTTGGCACCGGTCGACAAACGCGCGCAGGCGGCCGGGTATGTGTTTGCCGGTGTGGGGCTTGGCATTCTGTTCAGCGGTAGCGCTGTGCCGATGCTGTTGCAAGTTTCTATTGCGCTGGCATGGACGGGTATCGCAGTTGCAGGATTGCTGGCAGCTCTGTTTGTAACCGCTGCTGTTTATCGATCGTTGCCAAACGGGCCAACAAGTACTCCGCCATCACAAAGCTCACCCGAACGGGCACCCTTTCAGGCGCAATCACCGGCACCGCCGCGGGTATTGGCCTGGTACCTTCTGGTTGCAGCCAGTGCCTGGTTTTCTTTTGGCATCGTACCTCATACTATTTACTGGTTTGATTTTATTGCCCGGGCCAATGGTTTGGGCGATGACATTGCCGGTCATCACTGGATGGCAATTGGCATCGCCGGAATTGTCGGTCCATTGTTAGCGGCGAGGCTGGCTGACGAATGGGGTGCTCGTGCTGCAGCGGTAACCGGTTTTCTGCTACTGGCGATCGGAGTCGGGTTGCCGGCATTTGCTCAGTACCAGGCGGCGCTTTGGATATCCACCATCTTGTTTGGATTACAGCCGGGTGTATCCGGGTTGATTGCCACACGCGTACGCGATATTGGGTCGGATGGTCAGGTGCTGGCTATGATGCGCGTAGTCATATTGGCGAATGGTGTTGGTGCTGCCGCCGGCGGTTTGTTGTATCCGGTGCTTTTTGGCATCGCTAATTTTGAAAGCGCGGGTTTTGATAGAGCAAATTTTACAGGCGCAGGTGGTTACTCGATAGTTTTTCTTGTTGGCGGGATTGGTTTTTTGATCGGAGCTGGCTGTTGCCTGGCACCTGCCCGGCAAGAGAGGCAATCGGCTCACAGGGGAAGGGGTGAAAGAGATGATGGCGCATGAACATTGACGGTGCCAGGGGGCGAGCACTTACCGCAGAAGATATAGAAGCTTTATCCATAGGCGCATGGATTCTGGGTACCGGTGGCGGTGGCGATCCCTATCACAAGTTGTTAAACGTTCGGCAGTTGTATGCAGCTGGCCATACGATTCGACTGATTGACCCGTTAATGCTTGATGATGATGCAAGTATTGCTGTGGTATCCAACATGGGGGCGCCAATCGTCGGTCAGGAGCGGCTGGCAGATCCGGAGTTGGCAGTGCGCCCGTTGCGCTTGCTCGAACAGTACCTCGGCAAACCTTTCGATGCGGTGATGGCGCTCGAGATCGGTGGTGGCAATGGTCTGCATCCGTTGATGGTTGCAGCGCTGACCGGTTTGCCGGTGGTCGATGCAGACACGATGGGCCGGGCGTACCCGGAAGCGCAGATGACGTCAGTTGCCGTTGCTCAACTCAGTTGCGCACCCTTTGCAATGGCTGATGTGCGTCGCAATCAGGTTGTCATACCCGAGGCCGAGTCGTGGCACTGGCTTGAGAAAATCTGTCGCAAAGTCTGCACGGAGTTCGGCTCGGTGGCGGCTACGTGTAAGGCACCCCGTACCGGTGCCGAGGTAAAGCAACACGGTATTCTGCATACCACATCTACAGCAATAGACCTGGGGCATGCCGTACTTCGGGCGCAGGCGCAACATGCTGATCCGGTCGATGCGGTCGTCAGTGCAACGAGTGGTAAAAAGCTGTTTGTCGGCAAGGTGGTGGATGTTCAGCGCCAGACTACGGAGGGTTTTTTACGCGGTCAGGTGAGTATCGAGAGCAGCAGTAACAGAGCGTCTGTGATGGTTATCGATTTTCAAAATGAGTTTATTGTTGCCCGAGAAAACAACAGCGTTGTCGTATCGACGCCTGATCTGATTTGCATGCTCGATTCGGTGTCCGGTGACGGCATTGGCACCGAGACGCTTCGCTTTGGTCAGCGCGTGTCGGTGCTGGCGCTACCGGCACCGCCGGTGTTTCAGTCTGAAGCAGGGCTGGCTGCAGTTGGTCCGCGTGCATTCGGTTACGATCTTGATTATCAGCCGTTATTTGCGGCGGCAGTGGCAGCGTCATGAAGCGAATAGGCATTGATGTTGGCGGCACCAACACCGACGCGGTACTGATCGAAGACGACGTGGTTGTTGCCTCTGTTAAAACGTTTACCACGGCAGACGTTACCTCCGGTGTGCGTGACGCGCTGACAAAGATTGTGCAGTCGCAGGCGTTAACGAAGCACGACGTTGATGCTGTGATGATTGGTACCACTCACTACACCAATGCAGTGGCAGAGCGTCAGCGCTTGTCGGCGGTGGCGGCAGTTCGTATCAGTTTGCCGGCAGCCGCCAGTTTAAAACCGTTTTGCGACTGGCCGGCTGAGCTGGCGGCTGTTGTTAACGGTGGCATCTATATGGTGCATGGTGGCCATGAATACGATGGTCGTGAGATTGTTCCCATGGATGAACAGGCGGTCGCGAGTGCGGCACGCGAAATAAGATGTAAAGGAATCAATGCGATTGCGGTGTCGGCAACCTTTTCGCCACTGACGTCTGTGTGTGAAACCCGTGCCATGCAGATCATAAAAAACGAACACCCCGGGGCGCACATCAGTTTGTCATCAGCGCTCGGGCGAATCGGGTTGCTTGAGCGGGAGAATGTCGCATTGCTCAATGCCTCTTTGGTAAACCTTGCCACAAAAACGACTGAAGCCTTTAAGTTGGCCATTGAGGCCAGCGGGCTGCAGGCGAAATTATTCATTACCCAAAACGATGGCACGATTGCACCAGCGGATACTGCCGTTCAGTATCCTGTGTTTTCCTTTGCATCAGGCCCGACCAACTCCATGCGCGGTGCGGCGCTGCTGAGCGGTATTGATCAGGCGATGGTTTGCGATGTCGGTGGTACCACGTCTGACATCGGTTGTCTGATAAACGGTTTCCCCCGGCAAGCCAATGCTGTGGTGAAGGTTGGTGGAGTGCGTACGCTGTTTCGAATGCCCGATCTGCTGTCGATAGCCATTGGAGGCGGCAGCAGGGTGAGTAGCGATGGCATGGCTGTTGGCCCGCAGAGTCTGGGCTATCGTCTGGCAGAGCAGGCGATGGTATTTGGCGGTGAGCATCTGTGTGCCACGGATATCGCTGTAGCTGCAGGTTTGGCAGATATCGGTGACGCTTCACTTGTACAAAACATAGACAGTGCGACAGTCACGGAATCAATAAGGCAAATTCACCGCACGCTGGCTGATGCGATAGACAGTATGAAATCAGATGCCACGGAGGTTCCGCTGCTTGCAGTTGGCGGCGGTGCCATGCTGGTGCCGTCAACAATCGATGGTATCAGTGAAGTGGTGCAGGTGGAAAACGGGGCAGTCGCTAATGCAGTGGGTGCAGCCATCGCGCAGATTTCGGGTGAGACCGATCGCGTTTACCGTGACGTGGATCGTGCAGATGCTCTCGCGGATGCGAAGCAACTGGCAGTCAATGCGGCGGTGGAAGCCGGTGCAGACGCTAGCTCGATTCGTACGGTCGAAATGGAGGATCTGCCACTGAGTTATTTACCGGGAAATTCCCTGAGAGTGCGGGTGAGAGTGGTTGGGGATTTGAAAACCTCTACATGCAGCGAGGCAGATGTTCGCGCTAAAATCTGAGACGACGGATTTGAATAATTCTGCCTTGCGGGCCAGTTATGGTGAAAACTGTGCGAAATTACTTGAGAGTCCGTACAAACGTATTCAGGTTCACACGTGTATCGGGATGCCAAAATCGAATGGATTTAATAGTACATTTCCGACTTTGTGACCAGGAGAGCTGATCTTGGAATTGAATCAACCGGTACCTGAGTTGCCAGTATTAGATGTAGTTAAGGCGCAACAGTACTATCAGGATGTTTTTGGGTGCAAGATTGAATGGCTTTATCCGGGAGAGGAAGTGGGGGCGGTTTCAAACGGAGACACGGCCATATTCTTTCGTAAACGAACGGACAAATTCGAGCCTGTCGTGCACTGGGTTTACTGTACTGATGTTGATCAAACCTGTGAAGAGTTGAAGACCCGTTGTGCACGCATTGTGGATGATATTGAAGATAAGCCCTGGGGTTTGAGGCAGTTTTCGGTGGAAGATCTGGATGGCAATATATTTCATTTCCATGGGTGAGCTTGTTTTATAATTTTTATAGTGTGCAACGTATGGCGTGGTTGATCATGGGTGGGAAAAATACCGGTGATGTTTAAGCAGGTGCCTAATGAGAGGTGGAATCGTCACTACGATTTCATTGATCTTTGCGAGGTAAATCTTTCTGTTCTCGAGTTTTCAAACAAGTTTCATATTAGCTTTGAAAAAGTGCCTGAAGATGGGCTCGGGGTCTGTCACTATGCATGTGTAGACCTTTCAAATCAGCTGTTTCTGGTATTTGGTGTGCCGGATGAAAACAGTCGAAGTCCGGGAGTCATATTTCGCGCTCCGGGAAACTTGAATTCTGTGAGCGAGGGGCTTGCATCTGTTTGTGCAGCAATGGAGATTGCCCAGTGTGATTTGAATTGGAGTCAGGACTACTTTGAAAAGCCTGAATGGATTCTTGTGCGTCAGGGGGATGATGGAAACGAAGTTGAAATTACCCGGTTCTATAATAAGGAGGTTGCCGAAAATAATATGAAGCTGCTTGAGGCCAGGGGGCATAAGCAGTACTACAACGTAAAAAAGCTACGGTAGATTCGAATTTTTGTGGAATAAAAGTATATGGGCATAGCATTGATAATGTTGTATTTGCCATTCTACATAGTATTTTCAATACTTGGATTTGTTCTGTGCAGAAATCTTCTTAAGGGCACAGAGTCCAGCGCTGGTGAGGTAATTGGTTTTTTTGTCGCTGTATTGGCGGTGGTTTTAACGACTATCCTGGTGTGGAAGTTCCATAGCGGTGAAGGCGACGCGGGTGGTTTGAGAAAACTGCAATTTCTTGCTCTCAGTGGGCTGGTTGCACCTTTTGTGGTAGGCATTGCCGGATTTCTGTCTCGCGGATTTAGCGCCGGTGCATATTTCTCAGTGTTTACGGCGCCGTGGGTGCAGTTATGCGTTGCCGGTTTATCCAATAGCTCGTAGTGCACTTGCTTAACATTGGAAATCCTCCCAAATCGGCAGCCTTACTGAACGATATTTGAGTGAGACGCTGTCAGCGTAATGGGCGATTGTTGCATGCTGACTGTGATACAAGCTGGACGAAAGTGGCGTTTGTGTCGCGGCCGTCAATATGGAATCCATCGGGGATTTTCCTCCGAGCACACCGGCTACCTTTTACGCACTAAGGGTGGGGCAGAAGTTGCTGAGGAGCAGCGGCGCGATGTGCGTGGTAATCCTTAACGGATGCACTTTTACGCGGTGAAACTACCTGGTGATATTCGGGTAGTTGTGCGCAATTCAGCGGTATTAAAAAATAGCTGTCGGCGTGGTAATGATTGCTGCGGTCAGCAACTGCGCTAAACGCGCATAGGTGCTGCACTTGTCTGGTATCGCAGTCGGTATGCGTGAATGTTTGTTATCTGTACCGGCACAGCAATAACCGATACTATTTACCATCTTCTGGCATTTGGATAAAACGGCAAGGGAGTAGCATGAGCGTGCCTCAATATGACGTAGCCATTGTCGGCGCAGGATTCGCCGGCTTATATCTGCTGCACCGCTGTCGGCAGGCCGGGTTACGCGCGCGCATCTGGGAGGCTGGCGGCGGTGTGGGCGGCACCTGGTACTGGAATCGATACCCTGGTGCACGCTGCGATATCGAGAGCATGCAGTATTCGTATCAGTTTGACGATGAGCTACAGCAGGAGTGGAACTGGTCGGAGCGCTACTCTCCGCAGCCCGAGATACTGGCTTACGCCGAGCACGTGGCAGAGCGTTATCAATTGCTGGATGGTATCGAGTTTAACTGTCGCGTTACGCAGGCTCGGTATAACAACGGGGGGGATGATAGCGGCTCACACTGGATACTGACTGGCGAACAGGGCCAGACGTTGTCTGCGAAGTTTTGCGTTATGGCAACCGGATGCCTGTCACGCCCCAATTGGCCGCAAGTTGAGGGCTATAAAGATTTCGCGGGTAGTATTTACCATACGGCACTATGGCCACACGAAAAGGTAGACTTTTCCGGTCAGCGGGTTGCAGTCATCGGTACCGGATCGTCTGCCATTCAGTCTATCCCGCATATTGCAGCACAGGCCCGCCAGTTAACTGTATTCCAGCGCACGCCAAACTATTCCGTTCCAGCACATAATCAGCCAATGGATTCGGATCATGCTGCGGCGGTCAAAGCACGGTATGCCGATATCAGGGCCAATGCAAAGCAAAATAACAATGGCATCTACGGTGAATTTAATACGTCGTCAGCGTTGGACGCGAGGGAAGATGAACGACTGGCTGAATACGAGCGTCGCTGGCAGCATGGCGGGCTCACGTTTATGGGGTCGTATGGCGACTTTATGCTCGATAAACGTGCCAACGATACGTTGGTTGAATTCGTCCACAACAAGATAAATAGCATTGTTGAAGATCCTGAAGTCGCCGCGCAGTTGTGCCCGACGAATATCATCGGTGGTAAACGACTGTGTGTCGATACCAACTACTACGCAACCTACAACCGCGACAACGTGTCTCTGGTTGACCTGCGCAGGCAGCCACTTAAGGCAATTAACACTGCCGGACTGCAAGCCGGTGACGAACAGTTTGATGTAGACAGCATTGTCGTTGCCACCGGCTTTGACGCGATGACAGGCGCTCTGAACCAGATCGATATACAGGGCCACGCGGGCGAGAAACTGCGCGACCGCTGGCGTGACGGGCCAGTCAGTTACCTGGGACTTGCAGTAGCGGGCTTTCCGAACCTCTTTACGGTTACCGGACCAGGTAGCCCGTCAGTGCTGACAAACATGCTGCCGACTATTGAGCAGCATGTCGAGTGGATAAGCGATTGTATCATGCACGCGCAGCAGCATCAGTACACGGAGGTGGCGGCAACGGCCGAGGCGGAACAGCAGTGGTGGCGCCATGTGCAGGAAGCCGGTGCCAGTGGATTAAAGCAAACCACCGATAGCTGGTACCTGGGTGCTAACGTGGAAGGCAAGGCACGCGTGTTTATGCCGTACCTTGGCGGTTTTCCAGCCTATGTTGAGAAGTGCGAGGAAGTGGTTCGAAATAACTACGAGGGATTTGTCTTTAGCTGAACACTATTCGTTCATCACATAATAAGAAGAATAAATAATGAACAGACTCGATGGGAAAGTTGCGATTATTACCGGTGGTGCAAAAGGGCAGGGGGCGGCTGAGGCTGCGCTTTTTGTCGAGGCCGGCGCACATGTTGTTATCACTGATGTGGATACCAAAAGTGCTATTGAAACGGTGAAACGCATTGGCCGCAATTGCGAGTTTGTGGAACAGGATGTGACCTCTGAGGAATCGTGGAGCCAGTTGGTTGACCATGTGCTGAAGCGTAACGAGCGTATTGATATTCTGGTTAACAACGCAGGTATTTTTCGTGTCCTTAATATGCTGGATACGCCGATTGAAGTCTGGAACGATATGGTTGCTATCAACCAGACCGGTGTGTTTCTAGGCATGCGAGCGGTTGCGCCGCACATGAAGAAGAATGGCAGCGGCAGTATTGTGAACATATCGTCAATTGCCGGTCTTGGCGCTGCCGCAAGAGCCCATGCCTATGCAGCGACAAAGTGGGCGGTGCGGGGTATGAGTAAATCAGCTGCAGAGGAGCTTGGCCCCTTTGGCGTTCGAGTCAACTCCGTGCACCCGGGTTATATCGATACGCAAATGCTTGATGAGTTTGGTGATGCACGCAATGATCTGGTCAGGCGCGTGCCGCTGGGGAAAATCGCCGAGGCTGATGATGTGGCGAAGCTGGTTTTGTTTTTGGCGTCTGATGATTCGGGTTATTGTACGGGGCATGAGTTTGTGGTTGATGGTGGGGTGAAGAGTTAGGGGTTGTTTTTCGCTTGCGCGGGGGTGTGTGTTCTGTTCTTGTGTGGCGTGCCATCCATGGCTTTTTTCGAAGCCAGTCCCTGGCTGTTCGAGTCACTTTAGCCGTGTAGTTTGCGAGTCGCGCAGGCGCGACATGAAAACGAGAGAGTTCGCTCAACGGAGTTGGTCTCCCACCGGTGCTCACTCCCCGGCGCGCTGGTTAATCCGCTCGCGCCTCAATACATACAAAGCGCTGGCAACGATAATCACGGCACCGACCAGTGTTGTTGGCAATGGAGCTGTGCCCCACAGCACGTAGTCAAACAAAATAGCCCACAGCAGTGCGCTGTATTCAAACGGTGCAATGGATGATGCTTCGGCTACCGAGAACGCGTATGTCATGGCGAAGTGTCCGCATACGGCAAGCACCGATAACAGACACAACAGTAGCCAGTCGCTGCCGTCCATGCTGCTCCAGAACAAGGGCATCAGCAGACACGCGACCAGTCCGGTGCCGGCGTTATAGCTAAATACCAGTGACGATACTGACTCGGTTTCGGTCAGCCAGCGGCCGGAAGCGAACAGTCCGGCGTAGGACACGCTGGCAATCAGCACCAGTACATAGCCGATCAGGTTGCCACCGCCTGAGGGCGCCATCGCGATGACCACACCAATGTAGCCCACAACGACCGCCGACCAACGGTGCACACCGACGCGCTCACGCAAACACAGCGCTGAGACAATAGTTATCGCAAAAGCCGAGGTAAAAAAAGTAACCACGGCATCTGTCAGTGGCAGGTACTTCAGACCGGCAAAAAACGTCAAAGGAGCGATGATACCGGTGATACCTCGCAGCGCCTGAGCCCATGGTCGGGTAGGGCGAAGCTCGGCCAGACGCTTCCGTGTTGAAAAAATTAACAATAGCGCGATCACGATGATGACACTGCGTACAGCCAGAATTTGCAGCGCGCCGATGCCATCTATAACCAGCCATTTCGCCACTGCATCCATAGCTGCGAGCAATGCAATGCCGATGAGTATGCCGGCTGCACCGTGCGAAATATTGTTGCGCCGTTCGCACTTTTGCGAGGAGTTGTGAACCATGTCACTCACTGAATTGGTGGACTACCAGGCCTGCAACGCCATGGCCGCACGACACCGGACTCTGATCGGGTGCCGTACAGACTGTCGTCGTCTGCGGAAGAAATACAGCGTTGCTGTTGTTGCTTTCGGAATAGCTGCAGCGCGAGCTATGCCGTTGCGTGACTGATCTGCACGGCTCTTGCATTGCGGTGCTACTAGTTTCGATCAGGGCCCAACGGGCTGCAACGGGAAAGAATATCATGCAAATGAGTGGTGTTATCCGTGGTTGTGACATCTGGCGTCGCCGTGTATCCGTTGGTGTACTGAAGCGCACGCCAATTGTCTCCGCAAGTGTACTGTCGTTTATGGTGGCGCATGCCTCCGTTGCTTCTGAATTTGGTTTCGAGTCTGACGCTGTTACGCCTCCAATCATACTTGCGCAGGCGACCACGTCTTCCAGCACTACCGTTACCACCAGTAGTGCTAACAATTCAATGCTGGAGCTGCGCAATCGCGAGATGATTGAGGCAGACCATCGCGAAGTAGACTCCATGGCGGTGCGCATTAAGGAAATGATCGACGCCAGGTATCGTGCCGAGTCGCTGTATCTGAAGTCGCAGCAGACCATTGAGCATTTGAAAGATCGTATCGCAGCGCTCGAGCAGCGCCTGCAGGATGCAGCGGGCAACAATGATGCTTTGCTCGCTGAAAGAGATGCGCTTAAACAACAGCTGAGCCTGATGCAGGCCGAACGCGACAGCGCCCGCGACGATATCGATATGCTGGCCGACAAAGTCGACAATCAGCGCGCCGAGGTCGATGCATTGCATGCCAATGTTGCCACAGCACAGCAGGAGCTGGCGGAGCGAGAGGCAAAAATTGCACAGCTCGACAATACAGTCGGCGATCAGAAAACTGCTGGTGAAGCACTGGGCAACCGTCTGGCCGCCACCGAAGACAAGCTAAAAGACAAGCAACGGCAACTGGCATTGGCTGAAGAGCGGCTGGCAGACTCACGTCAGCAACTGGGCAGCCTGCGAGGACAGCTGGCTGATCTGAAGAAAGATCGTGACCATGCACTGAATGAAATAGCCAGCCTTAAAGTCGAGCGCGACAGTGCTGACCAGCGCGCAAACGGCTTGTTGTCACAGCGAGATAACCTGTCCGATAAACTTGGTTTGTTTCAGTCGCGTTCCAACGACGTCAACAACGAACTAAAGGCCGAGCAGCAGCAACATGCCGAGACTCGTGCAAAGGTTGCGGCACTGGAAGACGACATTGGTGACCTGCAGTCTGATATCGATGCCATGACCGGCCACCGCGATGCTTTGGTGGCGCAGAAAGCAGATCTGGAAGATGACAAGGCCCGACTTGGCTCCGAGCTCGATAAGGTCAACGGCAAGCTGCAGTTCGCCAATAAAGAGCTGAAAGGTCGTCAGCAGGATCTGACCGTGGCGCGGGGCGAGCTGGAAGACGTGAACGGTCAGCTAAACGCTGCACGTGCAGAGCTTGAAGATCTGAATGGTCAGCTATCGTCTGCCAACGATGAAATCGGCAAGCTGAATTCGCACATTGGCAAACTCGATAAGCGTGTCGCGCAACTCAACACCGATCGCGATCAGGCCAGAGCCAGTATCAACAGCCTGACCAGCAATGGTAATTCACTGCAGCAGCAGCTCGACAAGGCGAAGAAACTGGCGGCGTCACAGCTGGCGTCAGCACAGAACAATCTGCAGACTGAGAAATCATCACTGCAGGAGCAGATTGACCGCCGTGATCGCGATCTGCTGCACCTGAACGGCCGCGTCACTGAACTCACTGCAGCGCTGTCTGAATTGCAGAAACGCGCCGCAGACGACATTGGTGCACGCGACGGCAGAATTGCCGACCTTGAGTCACAGCTGGCGGACGTGCAAAACGCCAGAGAGGAGCTCCTTGCCGAAGGCGAACGTGCCACTGACACAATGGAAAACCTGCACAACCTGATCGCAAGCCTCGAGGAAAAGCAAGAGGACACTGAAGGGCGACTGGCTGATTTGCAGGCACGCTACGACCAATTGCAGGGCAGTGGTCAGGAGCAGGTCGCCGATCTGCAGCAACAACTCGCGCAGTCCGAGGCAGACCTGAACGCGGCAACCGAACAGTTAAACGCGATGCTGCTCGAGAAGCGCACGATCGAAGCGGAGCGGGATGCCGTGTTCTCGGAAGCGGAAAAGCTGCGTGTTGCACTGACCGACGAAATTCGAGCGGCCAAGCTTGAAAACGTCACCGTGCAGTCCGCCCGTTCGGATAACTCGATCCCACTGCGTCTTGGTAACGCAGACTTCTTCGCCGTCGGCAGCGCTGAGCTGACCGCAGAGGGTGGCGAAAATCTGAAAAAGCTGGCTGAGATCATCAGCACGTTTGAAGATCGACGCATCGTCGTCGAGGGTCACACCGACAACGTCAGAATCGGTTATCGACTCAAGTCGCGCTACATCAGTAACTGGGAATTGTCAGTTGCGCGTGCGGCAGCGGCGGTTCGCCACATGCAGCATGAGTCCAACATTGATCCGCATCAGCTGTCTGCAGTTGGTTACGGCGAGTATCAGCCGGTGGCCACAAACGACACAGCTGAGGGTCGTCAGCTCAATCGGCGCGTGGAAGTGGTGCTGTATCCGCGTGAGGTCAACGAGCAGCAATTCTCGGCGATCGACGAATAAGCCAATATCGTTGATAAGAGCGGAGGCGCACTGCCTTCGCTTTCACATTGTTTCAAGTTTTTCGCGGCACAGAGTCAGATCGA
Organism: uncultured Granulosicoccaceae bacterium; assembly: GCA_964389335.1. GTDB lineage: Bacteria > Pseudomonadota > Gammaproteobacteria > Granulosicoccales > Granulosicoccaceae. Next base: position 64,497 of record CAYMFQ010000005.1, on the reverse strand, counting down.
CATTGCATAATTGTGACGATCACCGCGTGTTGCACGCTTTACAGTGCAACGACTCTCCCAATATGCTGAAAGTGGTCGAAATAGAGGTGTAACGGTTCGCGCCGATCCAGGTGCGATGCGTGTACCGGGGCCGTAATGAAAGCCTCTTCATTATTTTTGGTGGTTAAAATCCATGACCAAAGCGAATCTCGATTCCAGTAAGCAGGCCATTTTTCAGGCGATTGCAACAGAGTTGGCGCAGCGCGGGTTATCCTTTACCGCGGTTGACTCAGAGCGTCCGTGGGGTGGCTTTTATGTCATCGACGAGGCACAGACTGCTCAGTTCATCGATGCTTATTTCACACAAGAGCGCGGTGAAATTGCACTGGGTGAGCAAAAGCTCAGCCCTAAAATTCTAATCGTCGAGCCGGGCAAGCGCTTGTCGTGGCAGTATCATCATCGTCGCACCGAGCTGTGGAAAGTTATCAACGGCAAGGCAGGTGTGGTACTGAGCAACACCGATGAAGAAACCGCCGTGCAAACGCAGAACATTGGTGACGTGATTCGCATCGGTACCGAGCAGCGGCACCGCATCGTTGGTCTCGACTCCTGGGGCGTACTGGCTGAAATCTGGCAGCATTCTGATCCGTCCAATCCTTCCAACGAAGACGACATTGTGCGGGTCACTGACGATTTCGGTCGATAGCGTTTCCTGATTCGCACTGATCAGGTGACTCGCGCCTGATCAGTCGTGAAATTATTTCATAGCAGCTGACTGGCATTGAACCAATCAGGTTCAATGGCTTACCCTTCGTTACAAGGTTGTAGTTAATCAGTAAGGGAAAGTCAGCGTGCAAGAGATGCAAACCTCAGGAATCGATGCGGTCATTACAGATATTTGCCCCACCCCCCAACAGACATCTGTACCCGCATCCACAGCATCGCGTAACGATGCGCACAGCACAACAACAATTCAGTCAGTAGAGCAATTCCAGGTGCGCTGGCTTCCCTCCATGCCATTGCTGAATAAGCGCAACACACCGCCGGTAGCAGGCATTGGCATTCTTTATTCCGAAGAGTCCGACCGAATACTGTACGTATTTGAAACTGACAACCTGCGCCAGTCGATAAACAGCTGCTCCAGGCATCAGGCCACAGCACTTGGGCAGGATCCAAACTGCCGCATCAGCTGGTATGAGATGGCACCTGGCAGAGACAGAAAGCAATTGTTTAACGCTCTGCTCACCAAAACCGGATCGAACCTGACGGTCGTTGGCTAACCGCCGCCGGTATCTATCACACCAGTGATCCTTTCGTGTATCTTGCGCATACACGAGTCAGTCAACAAGGGTCACTGTGGCATCCAGAATTATTTTAGATGGTGGTATGGGACGCGAATTAAAGCGCGTTGGTGCACCGTTCCGGCAACCTGAGTGGTCAGCGCTTTCGTTGATGCAGGCACCGCATTCCGTGGTCGATGTGCATCGCAGCTTTATACAGGCCGGCGCACAGGTCATCACCACCAATAACTATGCGGTAGTACCGTACCATTTAGGCGAGTCACAGTTCGAACAGGACGGTATGCGGCTGACCGCGCTCGCCGGTGAACTCGCACGTACCGCAGCAGACGAGGCCGGCACCAACGTGCGGGTAGGAGGCAGTTTGCCACCCTTGAGTGGTTCCTACCGACCCGACTGGTTCGATGCGGAACTGGCCGGTCGGCTGTATCCGCTCATCGTCGACGCACTCGAACCGTATGTCGACCTGTGGCAGGCAGAAACCATGGCCAGCATCGAAGAGGCGCGCTGTGTGGTGGATGCACTCCAAAACAGTGACAAACCCGTGTGGTTATCCTTCAGCCTGACTGATGATCCGTCACTGTGTGAACCCTGCCTGCGTTCCGGTGAATCACCCGCCGATGCACTGCAGCTGGCCCTAGACAATGGTGCTGACGCGTTGTTGTTCAACTGCTGCCTGCCGGAGGTAATTAGTCAGGCCCTGGCGTTGATAGCACCACTGCGTGAACAGCATAGCGCCACGTTAATGCTTGGCGCCTATGGCAACACATTTACACCACGTCGAACCGATGCCGAGGCCAATGCCGACGAAGCACAGCTGCGCGCTGAAATAACCCCGCAGGCTTACCGGGAATTTACTGATCAATGGCAGCAGTATGGTGCGGAAATATTTGGTGGCTGCTGTGGTATCGGACCGGAGTACATCGCATTGCTGGCGAACCGGGACAGTGCATGATGCCGATGGCGAATATGCTTCGCTATTTGCACAGGCTCGCAAGCGCTGGGCACTCGACGATGATGTGGCGGTCACCCTGGTTGCAGCACGGGAAAATCGCGTATATCAGGTGAGTGGTGAAGGTGTCACTGCCGCACTGCGGTTGCATCGTCGCGGCTATCGAACACGGGCACAAATACGCTCTGAACTACAGTGGATGGATATGCTGGCAAGCCATGGTATGACAGTGCCGAGGCCATTGCCGGCAACTGATGCATCACTGCTTGTAGAGATAGATGGTGTGCTGATCGATATGCTGACCTGGGTCGACGGCACACCGCTTAGCAGACTGACTGCATCCGAATCACACTACATGAAGCTCGGCCATGTGCTTGCGCGTATGCACACACTGGCCGATCAGTGGCAGCAGCCAGCCGACTTTATGCGACCAACCTGGAATCTGGTGGGCGACGAACCTAGCTGGGGGCGCTTCTGGCAGAACCCGATGCTGACCACGCAGCAGACATCCCGCCTGCTGCAATTTCGCGATGATGGTTAACGCAATGCGCCATCGTGGCATCATTCACTCGAAGCTCGGGCGGCATAAAATACTCTGAAGATTCGTCCGCCGATGCCATTTTCTATCGAAAATGCCGATCTATTGTTCGACACACTCGACGACGTGTTGCGGGAAACACCGTTGCATCCGTGATGGGGTCTGGCCAGCGTGTCGCTGTCTGAGGCCAGCCGACACGTTGTTGAGTTCGCGAATCCCGCCACCACTATTTAGTATGCCCGTAACAACCAAAATAGCCACGTGTAACTACTGCCAGACACGTGTGGTGATTAAGCTCACAGCCGGTATGCGGTTCGATTTGATCTGCACCGCTTGTGGTGCGCC
>CAYMFQ010000005.1:50498-61285 GCA_964389335.1 uncultured Granulosicoccaceae bacterium | reverse complement strand
TCAGAACACACCGTGGCCAGCTCCGGTTGGTAAAACGGCGGATAAAGCGCGCGAGCCAGAGTCCGCTAAGCGGGACATCGATCGACACACGGACAAACACCAGGATCTCAAGGAAAAATACCGTGCGGAAAAAGAGCGCTTCAAAAAAGAAATAGAAAAGGTAAACGCCAGTCAATCCAAAAAAGACAAGAAAGCTAAAAAAGCAAGGCAAAAGCGAAAAAAGAAGCGCAAAGGCATTGGGTACTGGGTGCGCGAGGCGATTGATGAGATAGAGGATCTGTTCGACTAGTCGGTCGGCCCGTATTGTGAACTCCCGGCTATTTCAATCGATAACTCGATGTTGTATCGAAACGCGCGTTTTGCCTCTTGCTCCAGGTCTGGCCGCATACCAATCAGGTTCTTATTAGCATCAAGGCCACTCCTGATATCGTCCTTGCAGGCCTCGATATCGGCTATGCCGTGGAACTGGTAAAAAGTAAGTTGCTCGGGCTCCAGCGCATATTTTGAATGCAGCATTCTCGCGAGTATCTGACCACCGCTTAAGTCCCCGAAGTAACGCACCCACGCATGTGCGTTGAGCAGAGCTGGGCGATGCTGACTCAGATATTGCACGCGCGACACATACGCATCACAGGCCGCCAGCAGGGGCAGGTTTGACTGTTGTGTGCTGTGCACAATATTGCGCAGATCGTGGTCAATAGCTTCGCGGCGGCGTAACGCGGCATCAGTGAACTGAGGTAAGTCGGCGGCGTGTGTGACAATCGCCTGTTCGAGTGCCGCATAGACTGGCTGCAGGTTGCGAAGCAGCAGGCAGTACTTAAACAATGGCGGTTGGCCAGTCAGTAACTCGGCAATATAACCGGTGCGTTCGGCTTCGGTATGTATTCTTTTAGTTGCCGACTTTAACTGTAGTGAAAGTATCACGCGCGAAGCTACCGTATCCTGCCAGATATAGCCGACACTACCCAGGCTGCGCCGACACAGTTAAGAGTATAGCGGTTACGTGTGTCTGTCGGTATATAACCAGCGGCCCTGTTGGGGCCCGCGTATGAGTCAGGCGTGTGATGCGCTGTTGTCAGTTGGCCGTTGCATTTTTCTGCGCCATTTTTCGCGCAGAGACAAAGGCAGTAGTAGGTTTTTAATCGACAACATGCGGTCAATCAGCAACACACCGTTCAGGTGATCAATCTCGTGCTGCAGACAAACCGCATGTATGCCCTCAAGGTCTCGCTCGAAAGGTTTGCCGCTGACATCGCTTGCGCGCACCCGCAGTTTGGTGGAGCGTACGACATTGCCGCTGACGCCTGGCAATGACAAACAGCTTTCCTGTACCACACCCGGTGCTGCACTGGCGACTATCTCGGGGTTGATGTAAACCTCCGGCGCGGCACTGTGCGGATCAAGATGTGTTACGAGGATGCGATTCGAGCGACCTATTTGCGGGGCCGAAAGTCCCAGGCCGCCATACTGCTGTAGTGTTTCACACAGATCGTCAGTCAGTGTTTGCAATACCGGATTAAAGTCCTCAACCGCAGTGCTGTGCCTGCGCAATACACCATGCGGGTGCATAACAATATTTTGAACCGTCATGAAACCACGTTTTCGTTGCCGAGTTGAGCGGGTTTGTAGTTGCTGTCGTGTCGGGCGCTTAGTAGTGGCAGCGCCACCAGCACCGTGGCAATCAGTAGCACTATTTCAAGTGCGTACACGGCGTAGTATCCGGCAGCGTAACCGTGGCCGACAAAGCCGTTGACTGCATCGCGCAACACACCGCTGACGGCGATGCCAAGGCCTGCCGCCGATGCCTGCACAGCACCCCAGGCGCCAAGGGCCATCCCGGTTTTACTGGCCGGTGCATTGTTCATCGTGACGGTCAGAGTGCCATGGCTAAACAGAGCACCGCCAAGACCAATCAGAAAGTTGCCGGCTAAAAACAATTCGGGTCGGTTAAAGTTGGCTGAGACCACCACGAGTATAAAGGCGGGCAGACCGATCAGAGCGCCATTGCGGCTGACCTGAGTGGCGCTGTGGCCGTGTGTAAGTACATACGACGCATAGGCGAAACCAATCAGGCCGCCAATCGCCAGCAGGGCAGTGAGTTTGGTTGTTGCGCTGACGCTAAGCGCCAGCACCTGGCCGCCGAAGGGTTCGAGCATCAGTTCAGACATACCAAAAGCAAGTGTGCCCAGTCCAATCACCAGCAGCCATCGGCGTGCATGCCGCTCGGTACAAAACGCCGCAAATGCTTCGGTAAAGCTTATATCTGGCTGTGGTTCCTGGCTAACCGTTTGCCACGAGCGGCGCGTTTCCTGTTTCCAGATCGCGATAGTGTTCAGTACCACGGTAACAAGTGCACATGCCTGTATTACCTGCACCAGTTTACCGGGCGTAAAATCCTGCAGCAGGGCGCCAAATACCAGTGCGCTGATCATCATGCCAAGCAACAGGGTGACATACATCAACCCGACAACCTTGGCGTGCGACTCCTCGGGGGTAAGGTCTGTCGCGAGTGCAAGGCCTGCGGTTTGCACGATGTGTACGCCGGCACCTGCCAGCAGGAAAGCAATGCCCGCAGACGCCATGCCGATCCAGTCGGGCAGGTTGCCTGCAGCGCCTTTACCGGCCAATACCAGCAAGGCAAACGGCATGATTGATAACCCCGCAAAGGACAGCAGCGAACCATTCCATATGTAAGGCACGCGCCGCCAGCCTAGTGCGCAGCGGTGATTGTCGGAGCGAAAGCCGATCAGCGCCCGGAACGGTGCGAACAGCAGTGGCATAGCCAGCATCAGACCCACAAGGGTGGATGGCACATCGAGCTCGACAATCATCACCCGATTTAACGTACCGACCAGTAGTACCAGTGATATGCCAACAGAGAACTGGAACAGCGACAGTCGCAATAGGCGGCGCAGCGGCAGATCAGGTGTCGCCACATCGGCAAACGGCATATAGCGAGGGCCGAGCGAACACCAGTGAGCAATTAGTTTGCGCGTGAGGCCGGACATTAGGATTCAGGATGTCGGTTCATAAGTTGGCGGAGACCACTATCTGATCCCCGCCGGTCTGGCTAGCCGCCAAAAAACGCCGGAAACCAGGTGCTGTTTGTCAGTACGGCGTAGTGCACGATCAATGAGATCAGCGCTACGGCACCAAGAAACAACGGTAGCCCCACAGTGGGGTTAACCACGCACCAAATTCTACCTTGGTTCATTTATCCGGTTCTCCTCTACCCAAACCACGGGCTTAGTGCGTACGCAAGGATGTGTGCAAAGAGTGCAATAACAAAGAACACTCTCGCACCATCGATGACGTGCTTGTGGATTTCTTCCGATTCGCGAATGGTTAACCCCGTAGGCCATACGCGATCCGGATCGTTAAGATCTGATGCCATATTCGTTCTCCTAAATCACTAGAAACAGCCTTCGCGATCAGTGCGGTCGTGAAGGTCGCCCGGCGGGTGTAGGTGCAGTCACTGGTGTAACAGGCACCGATTCCCGCACGACAAACGATACATTAGTCGCTTCGAAAGTCAATAAATATTGACATTTTATGATGTCTATAAAGATGGACATATACTCAGGAGCCTTGTACTGGCACCGCTCCGATCTGCATCATGAAATGCGCAGGCACGCATGCGCGAGTGACTCTTGGAGAAAGGCGACCAATCAAAGTAGCGGATGAAAAAGCGGTCGGGATGGGAGTGATTAACGCAGGTGGGCTTGCGTGACTCGCATTCGAGTCACGCCAGACAGTTTTGAATACAGAAGGTGAGGGCTTAGTGCTGGGTTGGAGGCGGCGGTGGTGCCGGGGTCTTATCGTTCAGACCACTTAACACACCCATACCGAACATGGTCGACAATGGTGCGGGGTTGCCCGACAGGCATTTCATACCAAGCGCGCTCGACAATGGTGTGGCGTTGCTGCTCAACAGCGACATGCCGAAGGTTTTGGTTCCAAGTTCTTCTGTGTACAACTCTTTCATGCCAAACTTCGATGACGTGGTGGTGCCGCCTTCACTAACAGTGTTCATACTGACGGCTGAAGACAACGGCGCCGCATTGTCAGAAAGTTCGCCCCCGAATAACTTGCGCAGAAACGAGCGGCCGCTCGATTCAGTGGATAACCCAAAGAACCGTGACAGCGGCGCCGGGTTGTTACGAATCAGCACCGGCATGCCCAGCACCAGAGACATCGGTGTGCCCGGGTGATACGGGTCGTCAACATCACTGACCTGTTCCACGACTACGGGGTCGAATTTATCCATGATGGTCGACATCGACACACCTGTGCCGAAGTGAACATCTGCCAGCAGAACCGTCTGACCCTTGTCGAGGGCACGCGCATAGGCTTCTGCCTCACGGTGCTGTCCCAGCGACTTGCCGGCGCGCAGACCATCGCCGGCTGACGAAACGTACGGCGTAATGATGGTGACGCGATCCTCTGTCATGCCGGCTGCGATTAGATCCGCTTTAGCTTCCTGGGCCTTTTGCTCTGTTTCATACGCGCGTGCGATCGTGGTCATAGCGTCTCCCGCTGTGGCTGGTAATGGGCTGGTGCACTCAGTGTCTTATACAAAAACTGTTCTAATATGTCAATTTTACATAACATAATAAAGTGTACAAAAATATGTTCGGCTCGGGCGAGGATCAGGACGCTCCTGCCGCCAGGCAGCCGATATATTCAGGGGTTTACGTCAGCAACGCGGTATCGGGCTCAGTTTTTCGAGACCGCCATGGATTCCGCGTGCTGAATGAGATTGCCAATCAATTGAGAGGTTCGTGACATTGATGCTTCAACGCCCTCGAGCATCTCGGGTATACGCTGCACGTCAATGCCATCGGTTATTTCTATCGCCGCCAGCTGTGCGTTCTCGACCACAACTTCCAGTAGTGACTCATACAGTGACCGGCTGTTTTCGCCGAGTCCGGTTGGCTGTGACGTTATTTTTTCGATGGTTCGCTGCGGAAAGCGTCGCCGCGCGTTCTCGGCCATCTGTCTGTCGCTGATATCGGTCAGCAGAATCACGTAGCCCAGCACCTGGTTGTTGCCTGCAAAAACGGCGTCGGCTCGCATCAATACCGGACGACTATCAAGGGTGGCGCTGCCGTGCCATGACTTTTGTTGCGTCAGCAGTGCCATCAGGTTTTGGCTGGCAAATGCCTGTTCTTCAAAGAAGCGAGGCAGATCTGCAACCCGTTCAAGGCTGGGTCTGTCGTTCCACAGAAGTCCGTCAAACGCTTTGTTGCGCAGCAGTATGTTGCCTTCGGAATCGGCAATCAGCGCCGGCAGGTCTGATCGAATAATCTGATCGGTCAGGGATTCGAGCTGATTGTGCGCGATCATCACACGCATCGCTCGAAACTGTTGAATGACATCGGCAACCGATGCGCTCAGCAGCCAGGCGACTGACAAGGTTGCTTCGCTCCAGCTGTCTGATGTGTCTTTTAGTTCTTCAGTCCATTTGGCAAAAGACGTTCGCGGCGACAGGATGTCGTCGACCGGTTTGGTGGGGGCACCACCCCAGCAGATTGTGCGCACACGCTCAGGTCTGAACCACAACAGAAATTCACCGGCAATGCTGGACACCGGACATGCCAGTACACCTGGGGTAGTGGCGGCGATCGATGCGAACTGTGGGTAGTCGATGCCGATTGCACGGCTGTGAAAAACACTGTCTTTATGGTGCTCACTGAGCCACGAGACCAATGCGCGTATATCTGCTTCCGCCGGCGTAGTTCCCACCTGCAGAATGTCGCCGTCGTGTATCAACACGGCACCAATGGCATCGAGTGGCCGCAACAATTGTCCGGAGCGGTCCATCAGTGCGGTGGTCCAGTCACCGTCATTGGAGATGGCTTCAATCAGGCGTTGTTCAAACTGCTGTACGCCCTGTTCGGCGCGCGCTCGCACCAGGCCCTCGAGCGCCGAGATACGTGTCGCCGTTATTTCAGCCAGCAATTCTGCCAGCAAACGCATCTCGTAGCCGATAACCTTGCGGCTGTTATGGTGACAAGTGATCAACCCCCACAGAGAATTGCCACACATCAGCGACGTTACGAGCGTTGCCTGCACCTCCATGTTGCGCAGGTATTCGCGGTGTATTGGTGACATGCTGCGCAAGTGGCACAGCGTCATGTCCAGATCTTCAGACTCACCCACCTGTGGCTTCGGCCGAATCGGGCTGGGCTGATAATCGACATCGGGCAGCATCCTGACGCGTGAGCGCTTGTACATCTCACGTGCTATCTGCGGTATGTCTGACGCCGGATAATGGTTGCCCAGATACGGTTCCATGTTGGCTTCACACTGTTCGGCAAAGACTTCGCCGTGGCCTTCAAAGGCAAAGCGATACACCATCACGCGGTCGTAACCGAACAGTCGTTTGAACAGGCGTGTCACGGTATCGCACAATGACTGCAACGATGCGGCACCGGTAATTTCACTAATGCCGTCCTGCAGCATCTGTGTAATGCCTTCATCAAGGGTGCTGGCCAGTTCAAACTCGAGAATGTGATACGGGCCGGAGCGATGAACCATGCAATCCATCGGTTGTTGCAGATTGCAGGTAATGGCTTTGGGTGTGCTGTCGCCGTCGGTTGCGGACGCGTCAGCAAGTTGCTTGGCAAGTGCCGCATCCAGCGTGCTTAACGACGAACCGATAATTGGCTGATCGTCATCGTTGAGCAGAAAACCGGCAGCGTTCTGGCTGGCCCTGACAATGGTGAGCTGTTCGTCGACTACCAGCAGTGCACCGTGAGGCTGAATCGAGCCCGGCACGTGAATCTGTTCTTTTTCGCAGTTTGACAGATCTGCATTGCCAAACGTCGAGGTGCCTCGCGAAAAGGGTATGATGCTACTCATCGTAGAGCCTCCTCCGACTATTGCACTGCTAAACCTCAGTCGGGCGCCAGTGGTCGCGCTTCTGCGGCGACCGTGTCAGTGTTGCTCAGGCTGCCGCCGACCGAATCAACATCAACATTAACTCGGGATGATCACCGGGCAATCGCCTGGCCGATAGCAGCACGTCGCGTTTGTTCTGTGTTCCATCGCTGTCTTCACTCAGCAGACAGGATGGGAAGTTGTAAACCGGATCCTCAGTGCTCAATATGGAGCGCAGAGTTTCTACATCATTTGTACGCGCCGGCGGCAACCATCGATCAAAAGACTGACCCAGAATAGTGTCGGTGCTGGTTCGATTGATCAATTTCGCAAATGCAGGATTGACATGCGTGATGAAATTCTGCTGATTGATCGCGACCAGACCCTCTGGCAGATTGTCGACGATATCGGCGGCGCTGATCCCGCTGATCGGTTCCACATTGGCGGGCTTCGCCATCGTGTGGTGGATAGAAAACTGCAGCATAAACTGCAGACCGGACTGGCCGGTGTAAGACGAAGCGCGCAGCCGCCAGCTGTTATTTTGCGGACCGCAGCGTATGACAATTACCGGCGCCCGGCCGGACTGTCGAGCGGTATCCAGGGTATTGCGAAGCTTTTCGCTATCTGTATCCGACAGTGCCAGCCTAGATATTGAATCGCCTGTGGCGATATCAATTGCCTTTGATGCGTGTTCGTTGATATCGACCACGCGCAAATCCGGGTCCCGTAATACCAGCACTACATCAGGGGTGGCATTGACCAGCGTGCTGTAGCGCGTTTCCATTTCGCGCAGCTTCCAGAATTCTTTTTCCATCGAACGCTGTGTCGACAGCAGGCGATCCTGCATCTTCACAACCGCTGTCAGGTTTTTACCCACCACCACAATGCGCTGTTGTTTCCAGCGTGTTTGTACTGCGATAAATTCAAACAGGACGGTCTGGCCGCTGGGCAGGCGCTGATTGATCTGGCTGAAGCCACATACCTCATGCTGAACAGCCCCCTGCACAATACGATCAACCTTGCCGGCATTGGATGCGTCGCAGGTGTCACGCCACGACTGACCGACCAGTGTGTCGATCGGGGTGGCGGACTCATGTGCTTCGGCGAGCTCACCGGAGATGGCGGCGCTCTGAATAACACCGGAGAAATCCAGCGTAAACACGAGGTCTGGTTGTATGGCGGGAGCGGACATGTCAAATGCAGTATACAGTGTTGTGGGTTACTCTGCCCGAATGGTGTCGAGCCGATGGGTCGCGACCGCTGCTGCTGTGTTAGTGTGGCAACACGGAAACGCTGCGTGTGAGGCACAATGCAATCGATATCGCAATCAATACCGGTAGTCAGCCTGGATGGCGCAGCACCTTATCGTGAGCTGTGTACTGACTGTGGTGTATCGCGTTCCTCAAATCCGTCGATGTGTGGAAAGGCGTGTCAGTTCATCCGGCCCGACTATCCCGCTCAGGACCAGCGCGTACATGGACGCGGCCGCAAGCCCGCTGACAGTGGTCAGTCGCACAATGAAACGTTTTTCGGCGTACACCAGGCGATGTATCGCGCCAGGCTCAAAACACCTGCCGCCGGCGCACAGTGGACCGGTATCACCACTCGTATTGCAGAGCTGCTGCTCGACAATGATCGCGTCGATGCACTGCTCGCAATCGGCGCTGACGATGAAGACCGCTGGAAGCCAAAACCGCTGCTCATTACCCGCAGCGAAGAAGTCGCTCGCTGTCGTGGTATGCGTATGGGTTATGCGCCGCTGCTGGCATTGCTTGATCAGGCACGCGACGCCGGTTACCGACGCCTGGCCGTTATCGGAATACCCTGCCAGATCTATGCCCTGCGATCACTGCAGGAAGAGTATGGCTTTGATAGCCTGCAGGTCATCGGTACGCCCTGTTCTGACAATACCACCACCGAACGCTTCCACGAGTTTCTGGCGCTACTCGACGAGCGGCCGGAGACCATTAATTACCTGGAGTTCAAGGCTAACTACCATGTCGAGTTGCGTTTCGACGATGGCGAGCGGCGCGAAATACCGTATTTGAAACTGCCGCTGTCAAAGCTGCCGCGCAACTTTTTTCCAACCACCTGCCAGACCTGTGTTGACTATACCAACGCACTTTCTGACATAACGGTGGGGTATATGGCAGGCGAGGGTGATCAATGGATCATTGTTCGCAATGAGCGTGGTGCGCAGATGTTGTCTTTGCTCGAAGCCGAAATTGAGCTCAGCGCACCGGGCAGCAGTGGCAGGCGACACGGGTCAGTAGCCGGCTTCAAAAAGAACGTTGAGCGTGCGGCCGGGGGGTTGCCATTGAGGTCGATGCCCGACTGGCTGCGACCGCTGATGAGCTGGCTAATGCCGCGTATCGGTCCCAAAGGTCTTGAGTTCGCTCGTGCAAGGCTGGAAATGAAAGCGATTGAAACGGTATTGCACCTGCGCCGGCAGCACCCCCGCAGAATAAAGCATATGGTGCCGGAGCACATATGGCAGCTGGTAGAGCGTTATGGGCTACACCCACAGGACAACGAGCACTCGGTTTCAGCCACGAATAAACAGCGCGGGGCGAAAACTTAGCCTCCATCAATCAGTGCTTACGTGCACTGATAACGCTGCATACCAGTGGCAAGCTGGTGCGATGATGCTGAACGTTACTGAAGCCTGCCTGTTGCAGCAAGTTACGCAGACTGTTGGCACTGCGTGGGTCGCCTTTACCCATGGCGAGAAAGTACAGATTAAAGTAGGCGTCACCGACCCGCATCGCACCTGGTGTGTCACCCAGTGGCTCTGCAATCAGCACAGTGCCTTCGTGCGGGAGCGCCTGATAAACCCGGTTCAGCAGATGTGCGACTGCATCATCATTGTGATCGTGCAGTATCCTGACCAGTGAAATAACGTCTGCGCCGGCAGGCAGCGCATCAGTAAAAAAATCACCCCGATGCAAATCAATATTACGTTCCGCCATTTCTGCGGTATCGGTTACATCATTGACTGACGGCAAATCAAACAGCGCCAGTTGCAGCGTCGGGTACCGGTTGCGAACCGCGCTTAAAAAGTTGCCAGTGCCACCGCCCAGATCAAGCAGCTTTTTGTGGCGATTAAACGAATAACTCTGTAACACCTGATCACTGACCATCGGCTGTGATGCGGCCATCAGTGCGGAATAATCCTGTACTTCGGTTGCCACTGACGTGTCAGTTACACCGGGGTCAGTGTTTTTTGCATAGGCCCAGTAATTACCGAGTGTAGTGCCGGTGCCAGCGCTGCGGTTCTTATCACTGAAGAGCGCCAGCGGGTCGGCGAGGTCTCGGTACAGTAAATGGTGATGTTCAATCAGTTGCGCGAGGCCCGGGTTTGCCAGCATCGATGCACCCAGTGTGCCCAGTGCATAGTGCTCGTTCGGCAGTGCCTTAGTGAGTTTCAGTGCAGTGGTCGCGCGCAGTAATCGCCGACATGCGTTTATCTCAATGCCAATACTGCGGCTTATTGCACTAACAGCTGCAGGTTTCCTTAGCGCCTCAAACAGATTGAGCCTGACCGCTGAATACAGAATTTGTGTGTAGACAAAGCCACTGACAATATCAAACAGTTCACTGGCCTGGTGCTGAGCAATACGCCGGGTTGGCCAGAGGCGCAGTGCCAACTGGGTAAATCGGCGGCTGCTGAGCAACTTCGTTGTCAGGGTTTGCCACTGCAGTCTGAGCGACATCACGATGTTGTGGTGCTAGCCGCCTGGCGCATTCAGTTTGACGATGTTGTAGTTCAGCCATGCGGCAAACGAGACCCATATCGTGTAGGGAATCAGCGCCAGCACTCCGTTGAAAGAGTAGGGCGCAATAACCACCATGATCGAAATGATTGACAGCCACAACAGCACCACTTCATAGAGTGCCATCATCGG
>CAYMFQ010000005.1:31535-50398 GCA_964389335.1 uncultured Granulosicoccaceae bacterium | reverse complement strand
CCGGCCAGCGCAACCAGTGCGGTAAGAATGGCAACAACGACTATCGTTGATGTCGGATAGGACGCCAGGTTCATCGAACCTGCGCCACACCGCACAGGTGTGCCAGATCCTTAAAGAAAATACGCACGTGTGCCATCGGCTTTTTACGTACCAGCTTTTTGTTCATGTACGATTCCCACGTCAGCCGCTGTACGTCTTTGTCTTTGCAGATATGCACAAACTTTTCGCGCAGCCGGTCTGATCGATACCAGAAACGTTGCATGATACCGAGGATAAAAAATACTTTCCCGCACTCTTTCATAAACGCTTTACGCGCGGTGGCCAGTGCTTTGGGGTTACCGGTAAGCAGCGCCTGGTGTACGGATTCAGCCACCAGTTTGCCACTGCGCATGGCGTAGTAGATGCCTTCACCGGAAGCGGGCGCCACAACACCGGCAGCATCGCCAGCTAGTATCACGTTGCGACCATTGTCCCAGCGCTTCAGCACTTTCAGTGGAATGGGGGCGCCTTCGCAGCGCACGGTTGCCTGATCGGTCATACCGGCAGACTCGCGAAGTCTGGCGGTTGCGGCACGCAGCTTAAAGCCTTTAACCGCACTGCCTACTCCGATGCTGACTACATCACCATGCGGGAATACCCACCCGTAAAAGTCGGGTGATACCACGCCCTGGTAGTACACGTCACAGCGCGCCGGGTCGTGCTTGCCGTTGGTGGCCGGTGCCTGCACAATTTCATGATAGGCCGATACGAACGGTATGCGGTCAGAGCCTTTAATTGAATGTTTTCCCACTGCCGAGTTGGCACCGTCTGCACCGATCACATAACGTGCGCGAATTGTCTGGCTGGTTTTATCGTTGCGTGGCTGCTCGGCTGGTTTGTATTGCAGTGTGCAGTACGCGTCATTCGAGTCAGTGTCGATCTCGGTAAATGCACCGTCGATGCGTACTGCACCGTGTTGTACAGCACGGCAACGCAGCCACTCATCGAACTTCTCCCGATCCACCATACCGACATAGCCGGCTGTGCTGCCCGCTCCGTTTGCATCGGTACTTACTTCAATTGGCATATCGACTTCAGCGCCGGCCGGTGACACCATGCGCGCGCATGAGGCGCGTGCTTCGATTAGCTCATCCGGTATGTTGAAGTCTGTTATCAGGCGTGGTGGCACTGCACCGCCACAGGGTTTAATGCGTCCGGGCTTGTCCAGCAGTGCGACTTTGCAGCCTGCCGCAGCAAGTTCCATTGCCGCCGTGGCACCACAGGGACCACCACCAACAACCACCACATCAAATACATCAGCTGCTTCAGAATTCGATTGCATAGTGCGGATCCATTATATGTGAGCGGGGTAACTGCGACAGCGCATCAGGCGTGCTCGCTTCTGGCGGTGGGCGCTATCGTTGCGGGCTTGCGCTGTACACCAAGGTTAATCGCGAGCCAGGCCGACACCACAAACAGTGCTGCCTGTGAGGCAAAGACAACGGCATAGGCGAGTGCGGTGTCTGCAATCAGTACACGTGCAATATCAATCAACGCGGTGCCTGCAAAGCCGCCGATGCCGAATGCAATCGCCTGCGCAGCTCCCCAGACACCCATACGAATTCCCTCGCGTCGCGCGCGGCTGGCGCCGGCCAGTGCCATCATGCTGCCAATAGCAGCAACTGCAAAAACTCCGTTGCTAAGCCCCAGGGCAAACACCGCCTGGTTTAGCGGAAACGCGCTGCCCATCAGACCACCCATGGCAAGCAGTGCCAGGCACACAGCAGACGCGAGGCAGCCGCCGGTACACCAGTACTTAAGGCTGCCACGATTGCGACGTGCCAGTTGCGTACCGATAATGGCGACCAGAATCATCCCCATCAGCACGCCGCCGTGATGGACCCCCGCCAGCTGTGTCGACTGGCCCGGGGTGAATTTAAATACAGCACCGGCGAATGGTTCCAGAATTAGATCCTGTGCACTGTACGCAAGCATTGAAACAAAAACGAAAATGGTAAACTGCCGCGCCTTGTGATCCTGCCAGGTCTCCGTCAGCGCCTGCTTAAACGACACCGGTGTCGATGCTGGTGCGTTGCCCGCTTTCTCAGATACCTGCTCCATACCACGTCGTTCAATGCCGTAAATCGCAAGTACCGACACAGCGATGGCAATCAACGATACAATGGCAGTGACGGTTATCAGCCGCTGCATACTGAAGGGATCAAGGTTGGCGCCAGCGACACCGGCAGTGATAACAAAGCCTGCAATCATCATGACCCAAACCACGGTGGCTGCAGCGGGGCGCCTGTGTTCTGCTACGCGCGATGCTAGTAGTGCCAGCAGCGATGTACCGGACGCACCGACGCCAAGGCCGATGGCGATAAACGCCACCATGGCTGCGATGATACCGAGAGTTAAATTGCTTGCCATAAGCGCCGTCGCCAGTGCCGCACCCACCGTCCCAACAGCCAGTAGTAAGATACCGCCGATGATCCATGGGGTGCGATAAGTACCGGTGTCGGAACTGTGGCCCATGCGTGGCCGCGTTATCTGCACTGCATAGTGCAGCCCTACCAGCGCACCGGGCAGCATTGCCGCCAGCGCCAGTTCGATCACCATGACCCGGTTAAGGGTGGATGTGGTCAGTACCACCATTGAGCCGAGTGCGGTCTGCACCAGACCCAAACGAAATATACCCAGCCAGCCGAGAGTGTTTGCGCTTGTTTTCATGTGCGGGTTCTCAGTGATTGCGTGTGGCTTACATAGCGACTTTGCGCAATGCCAGTGCGGTGATCATCATGCCCAGTACATAGAGTGTTACACCGGTGCCGCTGTACCAGCGCGCGCGCTCAATTGGCTGTTGCAGAAACGAACGCATCAGCCACAGCTGAATCAACGTCAGTGCAATAACCGCCAGCGCATGGAAGGGTTTCTGCCAGTAAAACAGCAGTGTGATGACTGCCAGTTGTGGCAGCAGCATTAACAGGCATGCCAGCCGTGCGGCTTTATCGACCCCCAGTTGTACCGGCAGTGAACGAATGCCGAGTTTTGTGTCGCCAACAATCGATTTAAAATCGTTCAGCGTCATGATGCCGTGGGCGCCAACACTGTAGAGCAGCGCGACAAACACCACGTGCCAGTGTGGCATAGCGGTGGCCATTATCGCTGCACCGGTGATCCACGGTAGCCCTTCATAACAGGCTGCAACGGCGGTATTACCCCACCAGCCATTGGTTTTTAATCGGAACGGAGGCGCACTGTAGGCCCAGGCGAATGCCAGTCCGAACAAACCGGCAACCAGACCGAGCGTGCCGAGAGAGCTTGCCACCGCCAGTGACAACAGTGTCCACGAAATTGCGACGTAGAGCCCCCAGCGACCGGGTACGCGGCCGGATGGAATGGGGCGCTCGGGCTGGTTGATGCTATCGACCTTGCGGTCGTACCAGTCGTTGACAACCTGGCTCGCGCCGCACACCATCGGCCCGCACAGAATCAGGCCAACGAGAATATGCCAGTAGTTGTCGAGTTGGGGAGAGCCGATGGACAGGATGCCGCATGCAAACGCCCACATCGGCGGAAACCAGGTAATCGGCTTCAAAAGCTCCAGCACATCCGAGGGTTTCGGAACATTCATGCAGGCAGTCTAAAGCAGTTCAATTCGCAGTGTCAATTTAAAATGACACATGAATGTCCAATAAATATTACATGCCCGATGAGGAAGGCCGTTGAGGTGGGAGGGTGACTAGTCCGGACCAACGGCGGAATCGGCGATGCCAAAACGACGCAGTTTGGTGTAGAGGCTCTGGCGACTAACACCAAGCATCTCCGCCGCCGACGCACGGTTATCGCTGGTCATCTCGAGCGCAGATTCAATACACAGCTTTTCTATCAGGTCAGTAGATTCTCGTACCAGCTCTTTCAGCGGCACGCGACCAACCAGTTCCTTGAGTGGTGCGCCAGGTGCGGGCACTCGCAGCTCTTCGCTGCTGGGCAGGCGGCTTTGTACATCGCGGATGACGAGTAACATATAGGGGAAACGCGGGTCGGCGATTTCAGCTGCCGAAATTTCCACATCGATATTGGTGCCGTGGTCACCCGAGATGACGGTTGAAAACTTCGGAATGGCGCCTTGCTCTCTGACATTCTTGGTCAGCAGGCGATGATCGAGCGCGCTTCGTCCAAGCCAGTTGTCCAGTGGCTTACCCACCAGTCGCGATGCCGATGGCAACTGCGTCATTAGTGTAAACGACTCGTTGGCGGACACAATCAACCCGGCTTCATCGCAAATGACAATGCCATCCGGCGACTTTGATACCAGCGCATCGAACAATGCAGTGGTTTGTCGTTCTACGTTCTCGCTGGCCGTTTCACCAATAGGTGACAGACGGATCATCAGCGTACTCTGGCTTCTGTCGCGCAGCAGTGCAGCGGAAGCGAGAAACGAGCTGCGCCCGTCACTGGTGCCGACTGCCACATCGTCAGCCCGACCAGTGTGCTGTGCCTGCAATAACAGTGCATCGAGAGCGGCGGTACTGTCTTTGTCAAAGCCCGATGGAAATCGGCTGTTTTTCAGCGGAGCGATGTACTTGCCCAGCAATCGCTGTGCTGCCGGGTTAGCTTCGTTGATCTTTAACGTGTTGACGTCGAGTGTCAGCAGCGCCTCTGCGGACAAATCAAACAACAACTGGTAGCGGGTTTTCGCCTGTGCCATTTTGGCAAAGTCACTTTCCAGCGCCTGTTGTGCCTTGATAAGCCGCTGCTGCATCTCGGCCAGTTCCAGCACACTCTGGCCTACCAGCATTACTTTGTCTGCATCGATTGACAGTGCGCTGTAACGAACCGGTATATCCGGCCCTTTCGGAAGCGGGTGGTTAACCTGGCGCCAGCGGCTTGGTTGTTCGCTGTCATGCGCGAGCATATCCTCGATCTTGGGCCTGCTCTCAATGGTGACGGTGTCGGTAAATGGTTTTTGTTGCCAGCGGCCGAAGTCCACACCCTGTTCTTCGCTTTGGTGAGCGATATTCAGCAGCGTGCCATCCCGACTCACTTCAAAAATCCAGTCGGCGGTCTGCTTTAGCATCGCGCTGGCGATGTCGGCAGATTGCATAACTGTCTGCCTGGATTCGTCCGTCTTTTGTTTTGGTTTCTTGGCCATGGGATAGGACTCGACTGCGTTCAGCCAGCCGCAGGAAATTCGATGGCCGCGCTCACAGTTGATGTGATTAGCACGGGGGAATAAAAAGTTTGGTAACGCTTACAGTTTTAAACAGAGTTGCCATGACTTGTTAGATTCCGGGCTTGTTAGATTCTGCGCGCCCGCGGTACATACTTCGCCGCAATCGCAGTGATGTCTGCTTCCCGGGTAATGACTTCATCCGCACCGATCTCAAACCCCAGTTGCCTGTTCTCGTCGAATACGCGGCCACCAACAATAATCGCAACGTCCGGATTACAGGAGTTTTTGCGCACACTCGCAATCAGTTCAGCGGTGCTCTGCAGCCTGGATTCGCAGCTTACAGAAATGCCCGCCATTTCATACCAGTTCTGTGCGACGGTTTGGTTGAGTTGGTCGCTGTCAGAATCGATGTCGACGTCTGTGTACCAGCCGGCTCGAAACAACAGTTCGCCAACCAGCAGCAGGCCAAATGAATGCTGCTCGCCCGGTGCCGGTGCCAGTGCCACACGGCCGCCGTGCGCCTGCGTGTCCAGTCGACGATTGTGCTGCGGGTGTAATGCACGCAGCAGTCGATGCAGGCGACAAACGCCGATTGTGACTTCGGCAAAATCACTTAAGTCCTGCTCCCAGCGCCGCCCGAGCTCAATGCTGGTTGGGGCCAGTAAATCGAGCAGCAGGATTTCATCGGCAATACCAGCTGCACGCAGTTTTTGGAAATGAAGCAGCGCCAGATCTTCGTTATCGTCGAGTACCATTTCGGCAAACTGTGCCGGCGCCACCCAATCCGGGGTCCGTGCACGTTCTTGATGGCTATCAGACAGGGCGGACGCTGCGCCACGGTCGCGCCGGGTGTTTCTTATACTGTCCAACTGGTCGGTGTCCGCTGCTTTTTTAGCCGCTTCTTTGGTTTGTTCCGGGGATGTTGACGTTAGCCATGGTGCCGCGTCGGTATCGTTAGCCTGATCGCGCTCCGGCGCAGATCCTTCCCGCGCCAGCATTCGCAGCAGAGTCGGAATAATCTCGGACTCAACGGCACGCCCCAGTGTGTCGCTGCCGACTGCTGCTTCGGAATCGGCCGATGCTGCTGGTGATCTGTGTTTACCATCGATCTCCATGCTTCCCCCTGGCTTAATTTGTCGTCGCGGTTCCGTGCGATGCCGCAGCGCCCTTGATGCCTGAGCGCAGTCGGTTTCCATGACTGCGATATTGGTTTGCGGCCAACAAACTGGTTTAGCCATCCAAATCGCTATCTGCGTTTGAGTATGCGCCTGTCTGTGTAGTGACTCAAGTGGAGTCGGTAAATATCGTCAATTTTTTATTGCACATATATTTCCAAAAACACGTCCACTGAGTTTTACAGGCAGACATTTCGCGGCTGTGGCCAGTCCAGCGGAAGGGAACCTGCCCAAATATGTCTGTTTGGGAAGGTGGTGTTCTGCCGGCCAATCAGGCCTGTTTGTAAAGAGTGCACGAACCTGTATGAATGTGTCAAATATATATGACGTCAAATATTATTGACATATTTTCCCAAACAATCGTAGACTGGCAAACAGCCAGTACGACAAACCCGCGTCATCGACGTCGGTAACAACGAAAGGTAGACAGGCAACTTCGTGACTCAGCGCGCTCCTTTGTACACACCTGAACAACGAGTCCGTCGCGATAACTCTCGCTGGACGCTCGTTCAGGGTGTGCTCGCCCCGCTGCAGTTTCTGGTTTTTCTCATCAGTGTCGCTTTCATCATCCGCTTTTTACTGACCGGGCAGGGCTATCTCGCTGCCACGGTTTCCATCGTGGTTAAAACGGCGGTGTTGTATCTGATCATGGTGACCGGTGCCATCTGGGAGCGCGTGGTGTTCGGACAGTATTTGTTTGCACCGGCGTTTTTTTGGGAAGACGTGGTAAGCATGCTGGTGATGCTGTTGCACACACTGTATCTGGTCGCGTTGTTTAGCGGCTGGCTCGACGCCGGTGCGCTGATGATGCTGGCGCTGGCGGCTTACGTTAGCTACGTGCTCAATGCGATTCAGTTTGTAATCAAGCTGCGCCAGGCTCGCATGCACACCGAACCGCAAACACAGTCGGCGAAGCCTGTGACAGTGATAAATCGGGATTTACATTCTGAAAGCGGCTGGCGCACGGCAAAAGGGGGCTATTGAGATGACCACGGCAACACATCCGCCAGCACAGCAGGTTACCTTTGTCGAAGACTGCAAAAGCGGTGCGCATAATGGCATTGACGTAGTGCAGGAGCGTGGACAGCGCGAGGTGTTTTGTGGATTGACGGGTATCGTCTGGCTGCACCGACGCATGCAGGATGCATTTTTTCTGGTGATTGGCTCTCGCACCTGTGCACACCTGCTGCAATCGGCAGCTGGCGTTATGATTTTCTCCGAGCCCAGATTTGGTACGGCGATACTTGACGATCGCGATCTTTCCGGCATGGCTGACTTTAACGATGAGCTCGAAAAAGTCGTCACTCAGCTTGCCGAGCGTCGACCGGAAATTTCCACGTTATTTCTGGTCGGATCATGCCCTTCAGAGGTAATAAAACTCGACCTTGCAAAAGCTTCCGAACGACTTAACCACAAGTATGCGGGGCGGCTACGAGTATTAAGTTATTCCGGCAGTGGTATTGAAACAACTTTTACTCAGGGTGAGGACAACTGTCTGCAGGCGCTGGTAGCGGACATACAGTTGCAGGCAGCGTCGCACAACGCCCATGCACAAAACAGCGCTTTACAAAACAACACGCCACAGGACAAGAAGCCTGCTGCACAGTTATTGGTGCTGGGTACACTGGCGGATATTGTCGAAGATCAGTTTGCTCGGTTGTTTGAAAAACTCGGCATCACATCGGTGGTGTTTCTGCCATCGAAGCGTGCAAGTGAGTTGCCGGTGGTCGATGACAGCACGCGGGTGGTGCTGGCTCAACCGTTTGTCGGCCATACACTGCGTTCGTTGTGTCGCATGGGTGCGACGCATATTGAAGCCACGTTTCCGTTCGGTGTAGATGGCACCTGGCACTGGTTTAAAAGTATCGCTGATGCGTTCAACGTCGATGCGGCTCTGTTTGACCGTGTCATGGAAGCGCCGCTGGTACGTGCACGCAACGCGCTGAACAAAGTAACACCGCAGCTGGCCGGTAAACGCGTCACGTTTTTTCCTGACTCACAGCTTGAAATTCCACTGGCTCGATTTCTCCATCATGAGTGTGGAATGCAATTGGTGGAGGTTGGCGTGCCTTTTCTCGACCGACAAGTTGTGGCGCAGGAGCTTGCACAACTGCCGGACAATGTCCGTCTGACAGAAGGCCAGCACGTTGATCTGCAGCTTGATCGTCTGCATGAAGACCGTCCGGATCTGACCGTATGCGGCATGGGCCTTG
The DNA here is from genome assembly GCA_964389335.1 of uncultured Granulosicoccaceae bacterium. Taxonomy (GTDB): domain Bacteria; phylum Pseudomonadota; class Gammaproteobacteria; order Granulosicoccales; family Granulosicoccaceae. The sequence goes on along the minus strand of CAYMFQ010000005.1, from coordinate 41,855 downwards.
GTAACCCACTGGAGGCTGAGGGGTTGGCTACCAAGTGGAGTATCGAGCTGGTGTTCAGTCCGATACACGGCTTTGAACAGGCGGCGGATCTGGCAGGGTTGTTTGCCAAACCGCTAAAACGCCGACAACTGTTGCAGGTGCCGGCATGAAGCTTTCGCTCTGGACCTATGAAGGGCCGACTCATGTCGGCGCAATGCGTGTCGTTAATTCAATGCGCAACGCACACTTTGTATTGCATGCGCCACAGGGTGATACCTACGCCGATCTGTTATTTACGATGATCGAACGCCAGAAGCGCAGGCCACCGGTTACCTACACAACGTTTCAGGCACGTGACCTGGGTGGTGACACAGCCAATCTGTTTGTGACCGCCGCACGTGAAGCAGCGGAGCGCTATCAGCCCGATGTGATGTTTGTCGGTGAATCGTGCACAGCGGAATTGATTCAGGACCAGCCCGGCGCGCTTGCACAGGGCATGGACCTCAGTGTGCCGGTGGTACCAATTGAGTTGCCGGCATATTCACGCAAGGAAAACTACGGCGCCAGTGAAACGCTGTATGCACTGGTGCGTGCTGTACTTGCACCGCGTGCCAAGGCGCATCGCGAACAGCAGGCCAATGGTAATGCGTCAGATCAGTCGCAGCACAGCGGAGCCACCAGGCGTCCGTCAGTAAATCTGATCGGCCCGAGTTCCCTCGGTTTTCGCTGTCGCGACGATGTGATCGAAATTACGCGGTTACTGACTGAGCTCGGTGTTAATGTCAATGCGGTCGTGCCGCTCAACGCGAGCCTGGCAGATATTGCGCAGTTGCCGGATGCTACTGCCAACGTGTGTCTGTATCCGGAAGTGGGTGATGTCACCTGCCAATGGCTGCGACGCGAGTTTGGCCAGCCCTGTATTGATGTTGTGCCGATTGGCGTTGGTGCGACGCGCCGCTTTATACAGGCGGTTGCCGACGCTGTTGGTGTCGATGCAAGCGCAATGCTCGATGCCGATGCATCACGACTGCCGTGGTACTCGCGATCGATCGATTCAAATTACCTTACCGGCAAACGCGTGTTTATCTTTGGTGACGCTACCCATGCCCTGGCGGCAGCGCGGATTGCATCAGAAGAACTCGGCTTTGAAGTCGCTGGCCTGGGTACCTATAGCCGCGAATTTGCACGGCCAGTTCGGGAAGCGGCAAAGCACTACGGGGTGGAGGCGTTAATTACCGATGATTATCTTGATGTTGAAGCCGCGGTAAAACAATGCGAACCGGAACTGGTGCTAGGCACACAGATGGAAAGGCATGTTGCCAAACGTCTTGGTATTGCCTGCTGTGTTATTTCGGCACCGTTCCATGTGGAAGATGTGCCGGCACGTTATGCACCGCAAATGGGTTACGAAGGCGCCAACGTGATCTTCGACAGCTGGGTGCACCCGCTGATGATGGGGCTGGAAGAACACTTGTTGGGTATGTTTACCGATGACTTCGAGTTCAACGACGAGACAGCACCGTCGCATCTAGGCAGTCATGGAGGCGTAATGCCCTCGACACCGCAAGCGGACGACATTAACAGCCCTGCAACAGAGACCAACAATACAACCGTGGCAGACGGTAAAGCACCCGAGCTTGCCGCAGGCGTCGTGGCCTGGGCCGACGATGCCAAAAACGAACTGAAAAAAATTCCGTTTTTTGTCAGAGGAAAAGCGCGGCGCAATACCGAGCGCTACGCCAGCGAGCAAGGCCTGTTACACATCAGTCTCGAGACGCTCTACGATGCAAAAGCACACTACAGTAGCTGAGGCACCGATGCGCGTCGCGATTATCACGCTCGACGGGCATCTGGCCAGCACCATGGCTCGCGTCAATCGTGAGTTGCATGCGGATGACACCGGGATATCGGTAAGCCTGCACGCCGCCGGTGACTGGGATCGCGATGCCGACAGTCTGGCGCGCTGCCACGAGGCAATTGCCAGCGCCAATATTGTTATCGTCACAATGCTGTTCATGGAAGATCACATCCGGGCTGTCATTGATCCGCTGCGGGAGCGGCGTGATAACTGTGATGCCATGGTGTGTTGTATGTGTTCCGGTGACATCGTCAAGCTTACGCGTATGGGTAAGTTCACGATGGATGGTGGTGACAACCGGGCCAAAGCTTTCTTTAAGCGCTTGCGTAAGTCGCGCAGTCGGAAAAAATCAGCGGGCTCCGGCAAACTGCAAATGGCAATGTTGCGTCGAATCCCGCGCATTCTGCGCTACATACCCGGTACTGCACAGGACATCCGCAACTACTTCCTGGTACTGCAATACTGGTTGGCCGGTTCGCATCGCAATGCACTGAATATGGTGCGCATGCTGGTTAACGAGTACGCCGACGGCGACCGACAGTCGCTGCGCGCATCGCTGCCGGTGGAGTTACCGCGTGAATACCTCGATGTGGGAATTTATCACCCGCGTCTGAAGCCACGCATGACAGCCAACCCTGAAGATCTGTCGGCCTGCAGGCGTGCTACAGACACAGCAGTTAAAGGACGTGTCGGCGTGTTGCTGATGCGCTCTTATGTGCTGGCTGGTAACACGCTGCACTACGATGCAGTTATCAGTGAACTTGAATCGCATGGCTATGAAGTAGTGCCGGCGTTCGCGTCAGGGCTCGATTCACGACCGGCAATCGAACAGTTTTTTATACGCGACGGTAAGCCGGTGATCGACGCTCTGCTGTCGCTGACCGGGTTTTCCCTGGTTGGCGGACCAGCCTATAACGATGCTGCAGCCGCTGAAGAGATGCTGGCGCAACTTGATGTACCGTATTTATCCGCCATGGGGCTTGAGTTTCAAACGCTTGAAAGTTGGCAGGACAGTGAGCGCGGGTTGATGCCGGTTGAGTCTGCCATGATGGTCGCACTGCCTGAGCTCGACGGAGCGACGCACCCGACTGTGTTTGGTGGACGCAGTGATGCGTCGGATCGCAATGGCGCCGATATGTATCCGCACGCTGAACGAATTACGGCACTGTGCCGTCGTATCGATAAGCTGGTTACGCTGCGCAGCACACCGCGTTCCAAGCGCCGTGTGGCATTGGTTATTTTCAACTTTCCACCCAACTCCGGTGCCATCGGCAGTGCTGCCCATCTGTCGGTATTTGAATCGGTGTACAACACGCTCGCTGCCATGCGGACCGAGGGTTATCACGTTGAACTGCCGGACAGCGTCGATGCGCTGCGTGATGCTGTCATCAAAGGAAACGCCGGTGATTATGGCGCCGACGCGAATGTTGCTGCGGTTATTCCGGTTGACGATCACGTCAGGCGTGAAACGCATCTTGAGGCCATCGAAGCCAGTTGGGGCGCGGCACCCGGCAAGCAGCAAAGCAATGGCCGTGGATTACTGGTGCTCGGCACGTCTTTCGGCAATGTGCTGGTGGCTGTGCAACCTGGCTTTGGTTACGAAGGTGACCCAATGCGTTTGTTGTTTGAACGCAGCTTTGCGCCAACGCATGCGTTCTCCGCGTTTTATCGCTATCTTCGTGAGGACTTTAACGCCCACGCAGCACTGCACTTTGGTACTCACGGGGCGCTTGAGTTTATGCCGGGCAAACAAACCGGCCTGTCCGGCGACTGCTGGCCGGAACGACTAATTGGCGATCTGCCGAACTACTATTTGTATGCAGCCAATAACGCATCAGAGGGAACGATCGCACGACGCCGGTCGGCAGCAACTCTGATCAGTTATCTGACACCGCCGGTAACCCATGCGGGTCTGTACAAGGGTTTACTCGATCTTAAATCGACTATTGACCGTTGGCGCGCCACCGCGCCAACTGAAACCGATACACGTGCAGAGTTGTGTGAGCTCATCGCCACTCAGGCGGTCGAGCTGGAACTCGATATCGACACCTCGACAACGGGCACAGAGGCGTTTGTCGAGCACTGCCGCGCCGCACTGCTGGAACTTGAAAATACGCTAATCCCGCACGGATTACATGTGGTCGGGGAGACGGTTGAGCGCGAGCAGCGCGTCGAGCTATTGCGAGCTGTTGCGCATGTGGAAGTCTCGACAAACAACATCGAAGCAGAGGCTCCCGTCGGTTCCCGACAGACGTCAGGTCTGGTGCCAGAGCAGCTTGCAGAGCAGGCCGTGGAAAAAGTGATGGCGCTGCCGGTGGAAGCTTCTGTCACCACGCTGCATCAGTCAGGTGCGGACAAAACCAATGCGTTGGTGAATACGCTCCACTCACTTAACCAGTCGCTGCAAAAAGACACGGAACTCGAGGCGATACTGCACGCACTCGACGGCAGTTACATCAAGCCGGTGGTTGGCGGCGATCTATTGCGTTCACCGGAGATTCTGCCGACCGGCAGGAATCTGCACGGGTTTGATCCTTATCGTATGCCAAGTGCCAGCGCACTGCGCAGTGGTGAGTTGGCTGCCACTAATCTGATAGACCGTCACGTAGCGGAAGGGCATGCATTTCCGGAAACCATAGCCATGGTGCTGTGGGGTACAGATAACCTTAAAACCGAAGGCTCACCGATTGCGCAGGTGCTATCGCTGATTGGTGCGGCACCGCGGTTTGATAACTACGGGCGTCTGTGCGGTGCGCAACTGATCGACCTGGCCACGCTCGGCAGGCCAAGAGTTGATGTAGTGGTGACTCTGTCAGGTATCTTTCGCGACCTGCTGCCGCAGCAAACGCGATTGCTGGCCGAGGCCGCCTGGCTCGCTGCCAATGCAGAGGACGAACCGCTACATATGAACTTTGTGCGCAGCCACGCTCTTGAGTATATGAACGCGCACAACTGTGATATGGAAACCGCGGCGCTGCGGGTATTCAGTAACGCCGATGGTGCGTATGGCTCCAATGTTAATCACATCATCGACGATGGCAGCTGGACTGACGAAAATGAAATCGCCGATGTCTTTGCCAGTCGCAAGTCGTTTGCGTACGGCCGCAATGGCAACAACGTGCAGCAAACCGATTTGTTCGAAAATATTTTGTCGCGGGTAGAACTCGCCACACAAAACCTCGACTCGGTAGAGATAGGTGTCACAACCATCGATCATTACTTTGACACGCTCGGTGGTATCAGCCGCTGCGTGCAACGCGCCAGTCAGTCCAGTGCCGCGCCTGCGGTTTATATCAGTGACGACACTATCGGCAAGGCGACGGTGCGCACACTGTCAGAGCAGGTTGAACTCGAAACTCGCACGCGCGTGCTCAACCCCAAGTGGTACGAGCAAATGCTCGAACACGGCTACGAAGGGGTGCGACATATCGAGATGCACGTAACCAATACCGTTGGATGGTCGGCTACCACGGGTCAGGTAAAGCCGTGGGTATATCAGCAGCTGACCGATACGTTCATGCTAGATGAAGAAATGCGCAACCGGCTTGCCGACATGAATCCGGAAGCATCCATGCGCGTGATGAACCGACTTTTTGAAGCACACGAACGAAACTACTGGCAACCGGATGATGACACGCTGGCTGCACTGCAGTCGGCTGGTGAAGATCTGGAAGACCGGCTCGAGGGCATAGTTGAAGGAGCTCCCGCATGATAGGTCATTCCATGGCACAAAGCGCTGGCAAGTATATTCCTATACAGGCGCAGGAAGCACGTCCGCCGGATGGTGAGGGCAGCGTGCAGATAAAAATGGATGATGTAAAGATTGATGGCGCCAAAGTGTTTGCCGTATATGGCAAAGGAGGAATTGGCAAAAGTACTACGTCGTCCAACTTGTCAGTGGCGTTTTCCAAATTGGGTAAGCGTGTGCTGCAAATTGGCTGCGATCCAAAGCACGACTCAACATTTACACTCACCAAGCAACTGACGCCAACGGTCATCGATATTCTCGAAACCGTGGACTTTCACTCCGAAGAGTTACGCGCTGACGACTTTGTGTACGAAGGGTACAACGGTGTGATGTGTGTTGAGGCGGGTGGGCCACCGGCCGGCACCGGATGCGGCGGATACGTCGTTGGGCAGACCGTTAAGCTGCTGAAGGAACATCACCTGCTGGAAGATACCGACGTTGTTATCTTCGATGTACTGGGTGATGTGGTGTGCGGGGGCTTTGCCGCACCGCTGCAACATGCACAGCGTGCGCTGGTGGTTGCCGCCAACGACTTCGATTCAATCTTTGCGATGAACCGAATCGTAGCCGCGATTAAAGCCAAGTCAAAAAATTACTCGGTGCGGCTTGGTGGTGTCATCGCCAATCGCAGTGCCGGTACCGATCAGATTCAGCGCTTTAACGATGTCGTCGGTATGAACACACTGGCGCACTTCCCCGATCTCGATGTCATTCGCCGCAGCCGCCTGAAAAAAGCCACGCTGTTTGAAATGGAAGAGTCGCCGGAGTTACTGGCGGTGCAGGAAGAGTATCTGCGACTGGCACAGTCACTGTGGGATGGCACAGACCCGCTGGTTGCAACACCGATGAAAGACCGTGAGATCTTTGATCTGCTGGGGTTTGATTGATGGATGTCAGTTACGAGAGCAGGCGCGGAGAGATCGCCACCTATTTTGACGACACCGCTGTTGAAGCGTGGGAAAAATTAACCAGCGATGCACCTGTGTCGCGTATCAGAGCCACAGTTCGGGCCGGGCGTCTGGAGACCCAAAGCACGTTGCTGTCGTGGCTTGATGATGACCTGACTGGTCGTCGTATACTCGACGCCGGTTGTGGTACCGGGGTGTTGGCCATGGAGCTTGCGCGTCGTGGTGCCGATGTGATGGCGATTGACCTTTCGCCAAGGCTTGTGCAGATGGCGCGACAACGGCTGGCACAGGAGCCACTGTTTAACGGCAAGCGCAATAATAAAAAACTGGCGTACTTAAACCCGGCGCAGCAGCCACGTATCGGATCGGTGCGTTTTGAGAGTGGCGATATGCTCGATAAACAACTCGGGCGTTTTGATCATGTGGTGGCGATGGACTCTCTTATCCATTACGAACCAACGGATATGCACAATGCACTGGCCTCGATTGCAGAGCGAACCGAGCACAGTGTGTTGTTCACAGTAGCGCCGCACACGACGCTGCTGGCGATAATGCATCGGGCAGGAAAGCTGTTTCCAAAAAAGGACCGGTCACCCGCCATTGTGCCAGTACCGGTTGCGCGACTGCACCATGAACTGCCACAACGCCTCGATAACTGGCACATTGGCAGAGATCATCGGATCGATTCAGGCTTTTACAAATCGCATGCGCAGGAGTTGCTGCGGCAATGACCGAGAGCGCCACGCATACCGACTTCTGGCGTCGTTACGGTCCACGACTATTGCCGTTTGCCGATGCGGCAAGCGCGGATCTGCCGCTGTCTCGAATATTGCGACTGGCGTTGTTTCAGGTAGGTGCTGGTATCACCTTCGTCCTGCTTAACGGTACGTTAAACCGGGTCATGATTGTTGAGTTGGGTATCACCGCCGCACTGGTGTCCCTGTTGATTGCGCTGCCGCTGGTGATTGCGCCGTTCAGAGCGCTGATTGGGTTTCGTTCTGATAAATACAGCTCGTATCTGGGCTGGCGTCGCGTGCCGTTTTTATTTATTGGTTCCATGCTGCAGTTTGGCGGGCTGGCGCTGCTGCCGTTTTCGTTAATTTTGTTGTCCGGTGATACGCACTGGCCGGCGTGGTTTGCGCAGGCGGCCACAGCGCTGTCATTCCTGCTGGTTGGTGTCGGTATGCACACGGTGCAAACAGCCGGGCTTGCGCTCGCTACGGATATTGCGCCGGTGCAGAGTCGCACCAGAGTGGTGGCATTGCTGTATGTCATGTTGCTTGTTGGCATGGTGTTCAGCTCCATGTTGTTATCGCAGTTGCTGCAGGGCTTCTCACAAATAAAACTTATCCAGATACTGCAGGGCACAGCAGTGCTGACACTGTTTCTGAACCTGGCTGCGGTTTGGAAGCAGGAGCGTGCGCAACCCGCAATCACCCGTCCGGGGCAGGTTCACAAGAGTTTTAGACACAGCTGGGCCGAGTACCTGCAGGATCGTCACACACGTCGCTTCCTGTGGGCACTTGCTTTTGGCACCGCTGCTTTTAGCATGCAGGATATTCTGCTTGAGCCCTATGGCGGTCAGGTTTTAGCGCTTGATGTCGCTGCCACCACACTGCTTACCGCCGTGCTTGTCGGTGGCACATTGTTGGGCTTTGCACTCGCCGCACGATCAATGCAGTCCGGTGGCGACCCATGCCGCATCGCCGCCTATGGCGTAACACTCGGTCTGTTTGCCTTTGCAGCAGTGGTGTTTTCTGCACCGTTTGGTTCTGCGGCACTCTTTAGAACAGGTACCTTTTTAATTGGTCTGGCGGCCGGTTTATTTTCGGTCAGTATGCTGGCGGCCGAAATGATGCGCCGCGGTAACAGTAGCGCCACCAGCACGGGCAGTCGCACCGGTGATGCGGGGCTCGCACTTGGGGCCTGGGGTGCGGTGCAGGCAACCGCAGCGGGTGTGGCGATACTGGTCGGCGGCAGTCTGCGCGATCTGGTTTCTTATATGGCACAGCATGGCTGGCTGGGCACCACATTAAATTCCGTCGATACCGGTTACCTCGCGGTATATCTGCTCGAGATTGTATTGCTTTTTATTGCTCTGGCAGTCCTTGGCCCTCTGACCGGTCGTCTGCATCAGCCACTGGCGCACGCGCCCGACCGCGGCAAGTCATTCGGACTGATTGCGTTTCCCGGTTAAATACTTATGAAACCTTCCCTCAAACATTTCGACAAGAGGATAAGTCTATGCCAACAGGTGCGCTGACGGCATATCTGGATGTCGCACAGGTGGTGCTGTATGTGTTCTGGATTTTCTTTTTCGGACTCATCATGTATTTGCGCAGTGAAGACAAGCGCGAGGGTTATCCGCTGTTGTCGGAAGACCCTAAAATAAATGATATTGCCACCATACCGCCGGTGCCTGCGCCGAAAACATTTTTACTTGCCGATGGCCGCCGTGTGCAGGCGCCACGAGACAGTGGTGATACACGTCATCATCCGATGGTTCCATCGCGAGTGCCTGCCGGCTCCCCGTATATACCTGAAGGGGATCCGATGCTGGCCGGTGTTGGACCCGGTTCGTGGGCGGAGCGAGATGATATCGTCGATATCACGATGGAGGGTCATCCGCGAATCGTGCCGATGAGTTCACAGCACGAGTTCAGTTTAAGTCCGCGAGACCCTGATCCGCGTGGTATGGCGGTGGTTGGTGCTGACGGAATTACCGCAGGCACAGTGACTGACGTCTGGGTTGACTGCTCTGAAATGTTGTTGCGTTACCTCGAGGTTGAAGTGGCGACAACCGCTGACCATCGTCATGTGCTGCTGCCAATGAATATGGCAAAGGTGCATCGGCGCATACGCCGCGTAGACGTGGTTTCGATTCGGGCTGAACACTTTGCCGCAGTACCACAGACTCGCGAGCGACAGCAGATAACCCTGCTGGAAGAAGAAAAAATCATGGCGTACTACGGCGGTGGTTATCTGTATGCAATGGATGATCGCACCGAGGCGGTCATATGAGTAAACCCGCCGCGGTAGCCGGAGACATTCGCGAGCATGATGTCGAGCCACTGGTCGGATTACCGGAGTGTTTGCCTGTCGGAGAAAGGCTGTTGTGGCAGGGATCACCGGATGCAGGTGCCATGTTGCGACGCGTACTGCACGCAGACCTGGTGGTACTGTGGTTTTTACTAATTGGTTGCTGGCGTCTTGGTTCGCACTGGCTGCAAACCGGTGAGGTTGCTTTGGCGACACTCGCCGGTCCGGTGCTGGCACTGACACTGGCTTTGTCGATGCTGTTTCTACTGGCCTGGGGTTATGCAAAGACAACGGTATACACACTGACCAACCGGCGCGTAACGATGCGCTTCGGTATTGCCGTGCAGATCACCATGAACATACCGTTCAGTAAAATCACCAGCGCCGATGTCAGTGAGCATGGCAACGACATCGGCAACATCGCTTTTCAGGTTGAACCCGGCGCTCGCATGTCACACCTTATTTTGTGGCCCAATGTGCGGCCCTGGTACTGGCTGTCACCGCGGCCGATGCTGTGTTGCGTTGGCGGCCTTGGCAAAGCCGGCGCCATTCTGACCGCAGCCGTACGCGAATACTCCACACAGACTCATCAGCATCAACAATCGCAGCGCTTGCATGAAGCGCACATGCAGGAGGCATAGGTGAGTCGTCCGTTCAGCAATCGCAGGCGCAGGCCGGCACTGGCGATTCTGGCTCTGCTCACCTCCACGCTGGTGTTGGTTGGTGGTAGTCAGGCGGGCTGGTTTGCATTTGACCGTGTCGATACGGCGTCCCTGGCAGCATCGTCG
>CAYMFQ010000005.1:0-31435 GCA_964389335.1 uncultured Granulosicoccaceae bacterium | reverse complement strand
TGAGCTTTAATGATTTGTCTAATGGCTCGGTTGAAGTTATCGATGCCAGTAAAAACACACGCCTCGAGCTGATACCAGCGGGCGAGGGTGCCTTCTTACGTGGTGTGCTCAGAGCGCTAACACGTGAACGTCGCTTGAAGGGCTACGACAGACAGCAACCGTTTGAACTGAGGGTCCATGTGTCAAACGGCTTATTGCTGTTGGACACAGCCACCGGTACCACACTGCTGCTGAATGCGTTTGGACCACAGAACACCGCATCGTTTGCACGGCTGCTGCCGTTGAGGGAAGCCACCTGATGACGCGATGTTTGAACATACATGTAACGGTGAAGTGGCCAGTCGATGCTTGATGTAGCCGCACCAGTAGCTGCCTGCCTGTTTTTGTGGTGGCTTGGCACCGGCATCGTGTTGCGACTCGACAGCTTGCCGGAGCGCACCTATCGCTGCAGCGTCAGTGGATTGACCGCGCTGGCGGTGGTGGTGCTGGCAAACCTGATATTGCTCCGACATGACACCAGTGTCAGTTCGGCTTATGTGGGGTTCGTCAGTGCTCTGGTGTTGTGGGGCTGGCTTGAGTTTATGCACTACAGTGGCTTTTTGCTCGGCCCCAGTCTGCAGCGCTGTCCGCCCAATGTGTCGACACGCAGGCGTTTTGTATGTGCGCTGCAGGCCATGTTGTATCACGAGCTGGCACTCGCACTAATGGGTGCAGTGTTGCTGTTGCTGATGTGGCAGAGCCCGAATAAGACGGCGCTCTACACCTATCTGGTGTTGTGGATTATGCGTATCAGCGCCGAACTCAATGTGTTTCTCGGGGTTGCCTATCTGCCGGAAGAATGGCTGCCACGACGGCTGCAGTATCTGATGAGCTATCGCAGTGGCAAGCGTCTGAATCTGTTGTTTCCGGTATCGGTCGGGGTTGCGAGTGTTGTGTGCGTCTGGATTTTTTCCAGTCTGCCTGTGCGAGCCGATGATGCGTTTGGTCACACTACTCTGGTGCTGACTGGCACACTGTTGTTTCTGGCCATACTCGAACACTGGTTACTGGTGGTGCCAAGCAAAACTGTTTCCCTGTGGTCGTGGGCACACAGCCGAGCCACCTGACTACGGCGCTGGTAATAAACCCGTAGCAAAAAAGCGTTGAAGCAAGCGGTAAAGTTTACAGGCAACCACAGTGGTTGCGAGCAAGGGGAGGTTATATGGACTACGAAAAGTTTTTTCTATCAGAGCTCGATCAGTTTCGCGAGGAAGGTATTTACCGCGTATTTGCCGATCTTGAAAGGCTGGCTGGCTCCTTCCCGAGAGCGCGTAATCACCATGCCAGTAGTGCGGCCGGTACCGCGCCTGCAGACGGTTCACAACGTGAGGTCACTGTGTGGTGCTCCAATGACTACCTCGGTATGGGGCAGCATCCGGAAGTGCTCACTGCTATGCACAATGCGATAAATACCTGCGGCGCCGGTGCCGGTGGCACACGCAATATTTCCGGCACCAATCACTACCATATTTTGCTGGAGCGCGAACTGGCCGACCTGCATCGAAAAGAGGCGGCGCTGTTGTTTACCTCGGGTTATGTATCGAACTGGGCTGCACTCAGCACGCTGGCGTCGAAGGTGCCTGGCTGTGTGGTGTTATCTGATGAAATGAACCACGCGTCGATGATAGAAGGCATTCGCCATAGTCGCGCACCGAAGTACCTGTTCAAACACAATGATCCGGAAGACCTGAACCGTCTGTTATCGCAAATGCCGCTCGAAACACCAAAGCTGGTGGCGTTTGAGTCAGTCTATTCGATGGATGGCGACATCGCGCCCATCGGTGAGATCTGCGATGTCGCAGAAGCGCACAACGCTATGACATACCTCGATGAAGTGCACGCCGTGGGTCTGTACGGGGAGCGCGGCGGAGGTGTTGCCGAACGCGAAGGTATTGCTGATCGACTGACCGTTATCGAAGGCACACTCGCCAAAGCGTTTGGTGTTATGGGCGGGTACATAGCGGCGTCGGAGGCGCTGTGTGATTTTATTCGCAGCAATGCTTCCGGGTTTATATTCACCACGGCGTTGCCTCCCGCAGTAGCTGCCGGTGCGATGGCAAGCGTAATTCATCTGAAGCAAAGTAACACCGAGAGGTTACGTCAGCGTGATCGGGTTGCGCAGGTAAAAGCGCGCCTTAAAAGTGCCGGTATACCGGTTATGGATAACCCGAGTCACATCGTGCCGGTGATGGTCGGGGATGCAGTGCGATGCAAGCGCATGAGTGATCTGCTTATGCAGGACCATCAGATTTACGTGCAGCCGATTAACTACCCCACGGTCGCTCGCGGTACCGAGCGCCTGCGCCTGACCCCGTCGCCACAGCATACCGATGAAGATATCGATCATCTGGTATCAGCTCTGGTTGACGTAACGCAGCAGCTTAGTACCGGCAGGGCGGTCAGCGCGTCGATATGCGCTGCCTGATACCGATGCGGTTCGTTGTGCCACTGAGGAAATCACCATGATGCATCCGTTTCCGTTTTCAGCCATTGTTGGTCAGCACGAAGTAAAACTGGCACTGCTGATCAGTGCGGTAGACCCGACGGTTGGTGGCGTATTGATTCTCGGGGATCGCGGCACCGGTAAGTCCACCGCGATCCGCGGACTCGCGTCACTGTTGCCGGAAACGAAAGTAGTTAAACACTGTCACTATAATCTGGCCGCTGATGAAGCCACTGACTGTGACTGTCCCGGGTGCAGCCGCCGCAGCACAAAAAAGGTCGGTACGGTTAAGCGTGCAGTGCCGGTGGTTGATCTGCCTCTGGGGGTAACCGAAGACCGTGTGGTTGGTGCGTTTGATATTGAACATGCGCTAAACACGGGAGAAAAACGCTTTAAGCCCGGGTTGCTGGCCGATGCGCATCGCGGCTATCTATACGTCGACGAGGTTAACCTGCTGGAAGACCATATCGTCGACGTGTTGTTAGACGTTGCGGCCTCGGGCGTTAACGTTGTCGAGCGCGACGGCATCAGCGCCAGGCATGCGGCCAGGTTTGTGTTGATTGGCACAGGTAATCCGGAAGAGGGTGAGCTTAGGCCGCAGTTGCTGGATCGTTTCGGGCTGAGTGTTGATGTAACGACACCAGGCACACTCGAAGATCGCATGGCGGTGGTGGCGCGGCGCGACGAATACGATACCAGTCCCGCCGCGTTCACCGAGGCGTGGCGAGCCGAAGATAAAAAAGTACAGCAGCGAGTGGCTCGTGCGCGCAAAGCACTGGCTGAAATTACCCTGTCAGATGCGATACGTGAGTCCGTGTCGCAATTGTGTATTGAACTGAATACCGATGGACTGCGTGGTGACTTAACCCTGTTGCGCGCCGCTCGAGCGGCTGCAGCGTTACAGGGGGCCAGGCGTGTAGAGCGCTCGCATCTGATCGAGGTGGCTGCGATGTCACTGCGGCATCGACTGCGCCGCGATCCGCTCGACGAATCCGGTAGTTCGGCGCGTGTGCAGCGTGCTGTCGATGCTCTGTTTAATGCCAATGCAGCCTGAACGCCCACGCGCGTCGTTGCGGCTGGTGCGTAGTGAGCCTCCGGTTAATGTTATTGAGATAGAACGCTATCCGATGCATGAGCAGGCATCGATGCTGTTGGCGATACTTGAAACTGCCGCCGGGGGTATCGCACTGCGCAGTGCGGACCCGGCACTCGGGCAGTCCTGGGTAACGCAGTTGCAGTCGCTGCGACAATGCCTGTCGCGACCGTCAGCCATGATACGAGTGCCCGTCAACTGCGGTTTTGATCAGTTGGTCGGTGGTGTCGATATGGCAGCAAGCCTTTTGCAGGCAACCCCTGGTCGCACCCGAGTCTACGATAAAGGGTTGTTAAAGCGTGCGGCGCAGTCGTTGTTGGTACTGCCGAATGTATCTCTGCACAGTCGCATTAACCTGAGGGCAGTTTGTCACGCATTGGACAATAAGTTTAATGGTGAAGGTGATGATCCGTCGGTCAGTGGCTGTGTTATCGCGCTGGACGATGCCCGTGCAGACCCGCCTGACTCGTCTTTAACTGATCGGCTGGCCTTTTCACTGACACTCGAAGCCACTGCACAACAGCAACACCATAGTCCTCGGTTAAATGAATGGGACGATGCGCTGCACGTGCGGCCTCTCGACACAACGCGACTGGCACCCGCTCTGATTGCAGCGCGTGCAGGCTGGTCAAAGGTTAGCCTGTGCAGCACACAGTTGCAGCGCATGTGTGCGGTTGCCGAGGCGTATGGTATTCACTCAGTTCGTGCGCAGGTTTACTGTGCGCGTGTTGCGCGAGCGATTGCCGCACTGGCAAATCGCAGCGCCGTAACTGACGCTGATACCGATCATGCGATGAGTCTCTGCTATAGCTGGCGAGCCACTGCTGTGCCGCAGGAGACAGAATCAACAGCTGAAGACGAAGCAACAGATCAGCCCCTGCAAGAACCTCAGCAGCAAGATTCGCAGCCGCAAGATACGCGGGAATCACATTCGCAGCCGCAATCACCCGCTGAACAGGACGATGAAGTCAAAGCCGGTGACAACAAACCTAATGAAGATCAGATAGAAACCGCAGTCGCCAGTTTACCTTCCGATCTGCTCAGCGCACTTGCAGCGGCTGTAGCGGGTCGCATGCAGACTGCCGGATCGGTGGGTCGCCGCGGTCAGTCGGTACAGTCAGCCAGTCGCGGCCGACAAATCGGCACGCAACGTTATCGCGCCGGCACTACACAAAAAATCGATTTAACGGCAACGCTGCACAACGCAGTTCCGTGGCAATCGATGCGGCGCGAACAGTATGTGCGGGAGACCGGCAATACAGATACACGGCGCGTACTGATTCAGCCACAGGACATCCGCGCTGCAAAGTACCGTCAGTCGACACAGACCGTCATTGTGTTTGCAGTTGATGCATCCGGCTCTGCCGCTGCGCAACGGCTGGCAGAAGCTAAAGGTGCTGTCGAGTTGTTGCTGGCTGAATGCTATGTAAGACGAGATCAGGTCGCACTCATTGTGTTTCAGGGAGCACGTGCCAGCCTGGTGTTGCCGCCAACACGGTCACTGGTCAGGGCGCGTCGCGAGCTGACACAGTTGCCGGTAGGTGGAGGCACGCCACTGCCATCAGCCATTGACCTCGCGGTAGAACTCGGCAAAGACATACAGAGAGCCGGCCACACACCGATGCTGTGTCTTTTAACTGACGGACGTGCCAATGTTGATCGCGATGGCATAGGCGGCCGTGCTCGCGCAACACAGCAATCATTGCAGGCGGCAACGCTGTGCGGCGCCAGTGGTATGCAAAGTCTGGTGATCGATACGTCGGTGCGTGCCTCACGCTTTGCTGCTCAACTTGCCACCACCATGGGCGGGCGTTATCTGGCATTGCCGCGCGCTGATGCCGGTCGCATCAGTAGTGCCATCAGTAGCGCAGCACAGTCTGTCAGTGCGCGAGCGGGTGCCAGTACCAGAAGCGGTGCTGCCTGATGAATTGTGCACTTGAACAGGGCCTGCCTGCCGACAGAGCCATGCATGGAAAAACACAGTGGCCGCTGGCGCAATACAGCCGCTTTGTTGAGTGTCGCGGTGTGCGCTGGCATGTGCAGCAACTTGGCTCCGGACCATCTGTGCTGTTGTTGCATGGCACCGGTGCATCAACGCATTCATGGCGCGACATTGCGCTGCCACTGTCGGCTACTTATCAGGTGGTGATGTGCGATTTACCCGGCCATGGTTTTACCTCGCAGGCGCGACGGGCCGGTATGTCGCTGGCGGGTATGAGTCATCTGCTGGCTGAACTGCTGCGGCAGTTAAACATCAGTCCGGTGGGTGTGGTCGGGCACTCTGCCGGTGCGGCGCTGTGCTGTCAGATGGTGCTTGCAGAGCAACTGCAGCCGCGTTGCATTGTTGGAATTAACGCCGCGCTGCAACCGTTTCACGGACTTGCGGGCCAGGTGTTCTCACCGCTGGCGCAACTGTTAAGTATCAACCCGGTGGTGCCGCGGCTGGTGAGCTGGCGGGCTAAAAAACAAAGCCTGACCGAGCGCCTGCTGAGTGATACAGGTTCGACCATCGACGCGTACGGGCGAACGCTGTATCAGTCGTTGCTGCGCGACCCTAAACACGTGTCCGGTGCGCTCGGCATGATGGCGCACTGGGAGCTTGCACCGCTATGGCAGCAACTGCCGCAGTTAAACGTGCCGCTGCATCTGATTGTTGGTGCCAACGACAAAACTGTATCACCTCGGCAGGCAGTTCAGGTGCAACAGCGAGTTAAAGCGACAACGGTTACGCGACTCGAAGCGCTCGGTCATCTGGCGCACGAAGAAGCACCGCAACAAATCAGCCGTTTGTTACAACAGATTCTGTCAGCGCCATGTCAGTCACCGGCGCCTGCAAACGAGGAGATCAAACCATGATAGCTTCTGAACCAGTGGCTCAGGTTCACATGCAACAGGTAACACAATCAGATACCAGTGCGTCAGCTGTGCGCAACAGTGACACTGACTGGATGCACGCTAAGCAGCCTGAAGCGGGTCACATCGACAGTGAAGACCTGCAGCACTGTCGTCGTGCGTTAAACAATGGATCACGGTCGTTTCTGGCTGCAAGCCATCTGTTGCCACCGCAGGTGCGCCACGCCGCCACTGCGCTCTATGCGTTTTGCCGAGAGGCAGATGATCTGGTGGATCTGGGCGATGATCAGGCACTTGCACTGGTGCGGGTAACTGAGCGGGTGGATCAGGTGTACGGCAGTGCTGCGCTGGTGAATCCGGCTGACCGTGCATTGCGCGCAGTTGTGCGACACTACGAACTGCCACGTACTCTGCTCGATGCATTAATTGAAGGCTTTGCATGGGATGCATCCGGGCGCCACTATCAGACACTGGCTGAGGTTGAAGACTACGCTGCGCGTGTGGCCGGTACCGTTGGTGCGATGATGTCGCTGCTGATGGGCGCACGTGAACCATCAGTAGTAGCGCGCGCCTGTGATCTTGGTGTCGCGATGCAACTGACCAATATCTGCAGAGACGTAGGCGAAGATGCGCGTGCCGGCCGCTGTTATTTGCCGCTCGACTGGCTGGCAGAGGTCGGTGTGTCACCGGATAACTTGTTGCAACCACAATCCGCGGCGGGCGTGCGCCATGTGGTTTATCGAATGTTGTCGCGAGCGGAGCAGTTGTATCAGCGCGCTGACAGCGGCCTTGCGCAGCTGCCGGTTAATTGCCAGCGCGGTATTCGCATGGCGAGACACCTGTATGCGTCCATTGGCGACGAGATTGCCGCGGCTGATTACAACGTATTGCATCAGCGCGCCTTTGTACCGGCTCAGCGCAAGCTGTTGTTGCTTGCGAAGCACTGGATGCGGCGTTCAGCGTATCAGCCTGCACATCTGCAGTTACCGGCGTTGCCGGCCACAGGCTGGCTGGTTGAAGCTGTCAGTGATGCCACTACCGGTAAGCGTGTCGACATCTATCGTGGTCTGTTGCAAAGGTCCTCTACCACTGGCGATGAACTGGTAACGGTACTGCGGGTGATCGATCGGCTGGAAAACGTAAAGCGAACGCAATTGCAGGCCGGTAGCGGCAAGGTGCCGTATGGTTTTGCCGGTGTTGTGCGGCAGTGAACTCGATCTTTCTGATCGAGCTTTTACTGGTATTTGGTGCGGCTCTGGTGTGGGCCTTCTATGAATACCGAACTGCGGATCGTCTGAGTAAACAGCACCGCGAGAAGGCGCCGCAGGTCAAAGCGGAAGATCAAAGCAGCGATTCCTCTGCGGCAGGCGCAAAAGCATCAAGAGATACGGAAGCCTCTACCGAGTCTGCTGCAGACGAAGTGTCAAATCGAAACAAGCCGGATACTCGTTAGCGCCTGTGAGTCTACAGGACCGATACATTGCTCACCGCTACGGCATTGCGGCCACTTTTTTTCGCGTTGTACAACGCCTGTTCGGCAAGCTGCGTAACCATGTGTTCGGTATAGCCGGCTTTGGGAACCAGTGTTGCCACACCGAGGCTTGCGGTCACCACCGGCTGAACGGGTGAGTATTCATGCGGTCGGTCGAGGTTGTGCAGCGCACGACAAATTCGGTTCGCAAAAGTAACGGCGGGCTGTTCCGGGGTATCAGCGAACAACAGCGCGAAGGTCTGGCCGCCGTAGCGCGCGGCGATATCTCCGGGGCGGCGGGTAAAGTACGAGACCAGACGCCCGATGTCTCTGAGACATTCGTTACCGGCGCTGTACCCGTAGTGGTTGTTATATTGAGTAAAGCAGTCAACATCCAGCAACACAACTGATAGCGGACGACCAGCGCGCATGTTGCGCCGCCATTCCAGTTCCAGCATGTGCATAAAATACTGCCGATGGGCCACACCGGTCAGGCGGTCAGTCAGCAGGTGATTATCGCCATCACCGTTTGCCAGCACACCTTCGGTTACATCTTCGTGAAACACCATAACATGCGCACGCTCGGCCGTTTGCATGGGCCAGCATTTCATTTTGAACCAGCGTTGACGGGTAGGGCTGTGGCATGGATAGGTCAGGCTGAAGCTCGCCATGTGTTGCTTGATAACTTCATTCAGGCCCTGGTAAATCAGGTGGGATTCATTATCTTCGTCCTGTGCCGCTTCGCAAATGCGCAGGTAGTTCCTGCCATTACCGCTATCCGCCACACAGCCGCCATTGTCGACGGCAAATGCCTTCCATGCTGCGTTAGTGTCAACAATAACGCCGCGATCATCGATAATGGCTCCGTGGTCCGGAATCGAGTTGAACAGGGCGTCATAGCTGGCGGGAGTGTTATTCATTGTGTATCCGCTTCCGGCGAATGTGCCGTCGCTGCAGGTTGCCGTTGCATGCCGGGAGGCATACACCGGCTACTATTTGTTATCAGCGTGCTTACGAACCAGCGCGGCTTGCGGATTTGCGCTCGTTGGCCGAGGTGTGAAAAGTCAGGTGTGACTGTCAGGTGTGAACTGTCAGCAGGAGCGGGCAGGGCCGGCGCGCCACCGTGGCATGCGGCAACACAGCATCGCCTGCACCACGGGTTGGCTGAAACGCGCCAGCGATACGCTTTCGTGTATGCCGGTCGTTTGTGTGCCGTTAAGTCTGGTGGCAATGGCAGAACGCGAGTAAAAAGGCGTGTCTTCGAGGGTATTGATGAGTTGTGGCGTACCGTCCGAGCGGCGTGCATGTCGCGGCATTCGCCACCAGCGCGTGCGCGGCAGCGGCACCATGTCGGTGTCCGGTAAGCGTGCGAGGTTACCTGTGTTGTCGATACTGAGGCCGTGGCGTGTGTCAGGGCTGCCATCGATTTCCGTCGAGCTCGCGTGCCTGGCCTTTCTTTCATGCACGTCATAAAAAATGCGGGTGCCAGACTCAGTGCGAAAGCGCGACCAGCACCAATAGTTTATCGAGTCCTCAAGCGGGCAGTCTCCCCAATTCATATCGATATACGCATCACCGTTCCAGTGCAGCGCCGGTGTCGATAGTTCCACATTGATGCGACTGTTCGGACCTGCCGGCCACCATTGGTGTTGCCCCGCTGTATCCAGTGAAAAGTGATGTTGTCGTTGCAGGGTGACATCAACTGCAATGCGGCCACGCACAGCCAGCGGCAACGGGGCGGATTTTTCATTGATATCGATACACAGGGTGCCGGCGTTGTCAGACGTCGATGTATAGTGAAGTGCACTCGGGCCGATCTGAAATTGATTGGGGGCCCGTTGAATGTCACCTCGATAGCGTTCTGTCATACACCAGCGGTTCGCATCGCGCCCGTACAGCACGACGTTGATCGAACAGTGGTTCAACGGATCAGCATCGCCGCTGCGTCGCGCCCATTTGTAGTAGGGAGAAAATACACTGCCAACAAAGGCGATGATGGTCAGCATATTCTGACCGTCGTCGCTAACCGCATCGATGTACCACCAGCAATAACCGTTTGCCGGTACCGGTCGGTCAAAGGCCGGGTACTGCAACAGGCTGTCGCGCCGCGCAACCGGTGAAGCGGTTTGTAACTCCGGCATCAGTGATGGCTTGAAATACACGGAGGTCGTCGTTGGGATGACTTTGCGGATTTATCAGTTGGCTTACCGGTTGTTGAATTGGCTTCGGCGTTTGCTATAGCCGCATTGGCTGGTACAAGGGTCTGCTGTGCAGCCACCTCCCACTGATGGTTGCGTATTTGACTCACAATACCATCGCTGTCCAGTAGCAGTTCATGTTGCAGTTCCTGCTGACTGCCATGGCCGATAAAACGATCCGGCAGACCGAGGTTGATGGTTGCTACACAGAGGTGTAATTGATTAAGCGCCTCGTTAACCGCGCTGCCCGCACCGCCGGCAATCGCATTGTTTTCGAGCGTCACAAACAGATCATGGTCATGCGCCAGGGACTCAAGCATGTCCGTATCCAGTGGCTTGATAAAACGCATATTAACGAGTGTGGCGTCGAGTTGTTCCGCGGCATCCTGTGCGGCGCTCAGTGTGCTGCCAAACGACAGCAGTGCTATTCGACTATGCCCCTGGCGTTGCAGAACGGACTTTCCAACCGCAACGGTTTGCAGTGAGGTATCCGGCAGGTTGCCCGGTCCGCTGCCACGCTCGTAGCGCACGGCGGCAGGACCATCGTGCAGCAGACCGGTTTGCAGCATGAGTCGACACTCGCTTTCATCCGCAGGTGCCATCAGCAGCAGATTAGGTATGCAGCGAAGAAAGCTGAGGTCAAAGCTGCCATGATGAGTTGCACCATCGGCACCAACCAGGCCGCTGCGGTCTATCGCAAACAATACATCCAGTGACTGCAGTGCCACATCGTGTACAAACTGATCATAGGCGCGTTGCAGAAACGATGAATAAATAGCAACCACTGGCTTCTTACCCTCACACGCGAGGCCGGCCGCAAAGGTGACGGCATGTTGTTCGGCAATACCAACATCGTGATAGCGCTGCGGAAACTTCTGTTCAAAGTCTATTAGCCCGGAACCCTCGCGCATGGCAGGTGTAATCGCGACGACACGTTCGTCGTGGGTGGCGCTGTCGCAAATCCACTGGCTAAAGATTTGTGTGTAGGTGGTGGCAGACGCGGTCTTTTGTACGCCCTTAGCCGGATCAAACGGGGACACGGCGTGGTACTTCACCGGATCGCGTTCGGCGGGTGCGTAGCCTTTGCCTTTGCGGGTTTTGACATGTAATACCTGAATGCCGGAGCGGTCTTTGATCTGATCGAGGCTGGTGACGAGTGCATCGATGTCGTGGCCGTCGACAGGGCCAAAGTAGTGACAGCCAAGGCTCTTAAAAAAGCGTGCGGTTTGTTTTGCGTCGGCCGCGGACAATGCTCCCACGTTGGGTGAGATCGACATATCGTTATCGTTTAACACCACTGTCAGGTTATGTGTGCTGGCACCGGCATGGTTGAGCGCTTCAAACACCATGCCCTCGGTCAGTGCACCATCGCCAATCACGCTAACCACACGACGGTTGCCGTTACCCGCGATAGCTGCCGCCATACCCAGACCCGCACTGACTGACGTGCCGGCGTGTGCCACGCCAAATGCGTCGTATTCACTCTCATCTCTAACCGGAAATCCCGACAAACCACCATGCCTGCGAATAGTTGCCATCTGCTGGTGGCGGGCGGTAAGTATTTTGTGTGGATAGGTTTGATGACCAACATCCCAGATCAGTTTGTCTGCCGGGGTATTGAAGCAGTAGTGCAGCGCGACTGTCAGTTCAACAACGCCAAGTCCGGCACCGAAGTGACCGCCACTGACAGACACGCAATCGATGAGTGCGTTGCGCAACTCTGAACATACCTGCGGCAATGCGCTGGTCGGTAGCTGGCGTAAGTCCGGCGGACTCTCAATGTGGGACAGGTAGCTGTTCGTGGACGCCGCTGCATTACTGCTAACAACGGGGTTATCTACCGAGCTTACGTCGATCTCTTCTGCAGCCGTATCAGTCCGGTTTATGAAACTGTCTGTCATGCGGTGTTTCCTCAGCTTGCAGAAATTTATGTAAATTACATTGGACATTTATAACCGACAATGTCAACTTACACAACGAAGACTTCATCAACCCGGAGGAAACACCGTGGATCGAACGCAACAACCGTTGGAAAAGCTGTTGACCAAGACCCTCAACAAAGCCGGTGCCGACGGTTGTCCTCCCCGCCTGAAAGCGGCGCTCGAATGGGCGGTCTTTCCGGGCGGAGCGCGGATCAGACCGCGGTTGTGCCAGGCGGTGGCAGCGGCGTGCGGCGGATCTGCGGAAATATCGGTGGTGCCGGCAGCAGCACTTGAACTGCTGCACTGCGCATCGCTGGTGCATGATGATCTGCCCTGCTTTGACAATGCCGACGTGCGGCGCGGCAAGCCTTCGGTACACATAAAGTTCGACGAACGACTTGCGGTGCTGGCTGGAGACTCGTTAATCGTACTCGCGTTCGAAATGCTCAGCGACAGGATGGGAGCCAACCCGCTGCTGGCAGGCAGGCTGATCGCAGCCGTTGCAAAGGGTGTGGGTGCACCCTCCGGTATCGCCGCGGGACAGGCGTGGGAGTGTGAGGACAGCGTTGACCTTTCCGTCTATCACCGCGCCAAGACCGGGTCATTGTTCGCCGCCGCCACGGAGGCCGGTGCGATTGCCGCCGGGGTGGCAACCAGCTCGGACTGGGCAGAGCTGGGTATTCGTCTCGGCGAGGCCTATCAGGTCGCCGACGACATTCTGGATGCGGCCGGTCGTAGCGAGGATGTCGGCAAACCGGTGCGCCAGGACGAACGCTTTTCGCGACCAAACAGTGTCGAGCAACACGGCCTGAGCGGGGCCGCACAGCAGCTTCGAGGCATGGTCGACAGTGCTATTAACTCGATCCCCGAATGTGCAGGTCGCGCGGCGCTGTGTGCGCAAATGAAATCCGAAACCGATCGACTGTTGCCAGCCGAGCTGGTGGCGGAGTTGGCTGCCTGAATGGCTATGGTTCATTTTGCGCTTACCGCCATGTCAGTAAAAACTGACAAAATGAACGTCAAATATATTTGACATTGAACTTTGTCAATATAAAATGACACTTGACGCGATTGGACAATCATCAATGACATCAGCCCCGGAGCAATGGACTCAACACATCGAACGAGATGACGCATTGTCACTCGCACGAGACCTCGCCAGCGCGCGAGCAGTTGTATTCGAAGCCCCCGGCCGTTTGTCAGTACAGTCACTTGAACTGGCCCAGCCACAGGAAGCCGATCTGGTTGTGGCGATACAGGCGACGGGTATCAGCAGCGGTACCGAACGACTGTTGTGGAACGGCGAAATGCCTGACTTCCCCGGAATGGGTTACCCACTGGTGCCTGGTTACGAGGCAATCGGACAGGTTGTTGCCGCCGGTCGCAAGTGTCAGCGAGAGGTCGGTGAGCATGTTTTTGTTGGCGGTGCACAATGCTTCCCGAACATTAAGAGTCTGTTTGGCAGTGCGGCTTCAAAGCTGGTGGTGCCAGACGTCAAAGCACAACCGATCGACAATTCACTTGGCAGCGAAGCATTGCTACTGGCGCTTGCTGCTACCGCGCATCATATCCTCCACACCGACAACACCAGCCCCACTATCCCCGATTTAGTTATTGGTCATGGTGTGGTCGGTCGACTGCTGGCGCGCCTTTGTGTGGCGCTGGGGCATGCCGCACCGACGGTATGGGAAATTAACCCGGCACGACAACACGGTGGCGATGGCTATCATGTTGTAGATCCGCGGCACGACGACAACAAATATCACTGTATTGCAGACGTGAGTGGCGACAACGCGATACTCGACAAAGCGATACAGCATTTGCAAAAACGCGATCAAGGGCAGTCTCCGCCACAAGTGCTGCTAGGTGGCTTCTACAAGGCACCACTGACGTTTCAGTTTGCACCGGCGTTCATGCGCGAGGTGCGCATACAGGTTGCCGCCGAATGGCAGCCAGCTGATATGCAGGCGGTCAGTAACCTGGTCGCAACAGGACATTTATCGCTTGGCGGACTGATTACCCACACAGTGCCGGCATCGCAGGCAGCGCGTGCATACAACATTGCCTTTCGTGATGAGCAGTGTTTAAAAATGGTTCTCGACTGGAGTGCAAAAAATGACTGAAAAACGCGCAGCAAACCTGAGCGCGGGTGCCGCAAAGGCCAGTGCTTCAGCGACAGAGATACCCATGGTAAGGCTTGACCTGCCGTCACAGGCTGATGCGTTGCGACACGAGGCGAGTATCGACCCGGATCCTGTGTCGACAGCGGGTGCCACCAAAGAAACGCAGGTCATCGCTATCTATGGTAAAGGCGGTATCGGTAAAAGTTTTACGCTGGCTAATCTGTCCTACATGATGGCGCAGCTCGGTAAAAAGGTGCTGTTGATTGGCTGCGACCCGAAGAGCGATACCACGTCGTTGCTGTTTGGCGGGCGTGCCTGTCCCACTATTATTCAGACTTCGTCAGCCAAAAAGCTTGCCGGTGAGCAGGTTGAGATCGGCGATGTATGCTTTAAGCGTGATGGTGTGTATGCCATGGAACTTGGCGGCCCGGAAGTCGGGCGTGGCTGTGGCGGGCGCGGCATTATTCACGGCTTTGAACTATTGGAGAAGCTTGGCTTTCACGAGTGGGACTTTGACTATGTGCTACTCGACTTTCTCGGTGATGTGGTGTGTGGCGGTTTCGGTTTACCGATCGCCAGAGACATGTGCCAGAAAGTAATAGTAGTCGGCTCCAATGATCTGCAGTCACTGTATGTGGCCAACAACGTTTGCTCTGCGGTTGAGTACTTTCGCAAACTTGGTGGCAATGTGGGTGTGGCCGGTATGGTCGTTAACAAGGACGACGGCACCGGTGAAGCAGCAGCGTTTGCAAAAGCCGCTGGTATTCCGGTGTTGTCGGCTATCCCGGCGAATGAGGATATTCGTCGTAAAAGTGCCAACTACCAGATTGTTGGTCACCCTGCCAGTAAATGGGGGCCGATGTTTGAAACCCTCGCGTCACAGGTAGCGGATGCACCGCCTCTGCAACCCAGCACCTTGTCGCAGGATCAGTTATTGGGGCTGTTTTCTGCGGAAGAGGTCGGCCGTGATGTAGAACTGGAACCTGCCACGATAGATGATCTGTGTGCAGCCAGTACCTTTAGCAAACCTTCACTCGAAGTCGTGTACGAGGCTGTGTAACGTGGAACAGACAGCTGATCCACAGCCGATGTACGCCGTGCGGCCCGATGCGTTTGACACACCGGAAATGTCATCATCAGATTGCGGGTCCGATGGTCCCGTGCCAGTGACCGACAGTGCTGAAAAAGCCGAAGGTGGATGTCACGGTGGCGCAGAGCAACTGGCAGCAGCAGCGCGCGCCGCTGGTAAAAGCTCGGTGCTTGATCGCTATGCGCGTGACTATCCTTCCGGTCCGCATGATCAGCCGCAGAGTATGTGTCCGGCGTTTGGTTCACTGCGTGTGGGCCTGCGTATGAAGCGCACTGCGACGGTATTGTCGGGTTCGGCCTGTTGTGTCTACGGACTTACGTTTACATCGCACTTCTATGGCGCCCGGCGCAGTGTTGGCTATGTGCCGTTTAACTCTGAAACACTGGTAACCGGCAAGCTGTTCGAAGACATACGCGATGCTGTTCACGAACTGGCTGATCCCGAGCACTTTGACACTATTGTCGTCACCAACCTGTGTGTGCCGACTGCGTCCGGTGTACCGCTGCGTTTGTTACCCGATCAGATCAATGGCGTCAGAGTGGTCGGCATTGATGTGCCTGGCTTTGGCGTACCAACGCATGCCGAGGCTAAAGATGTTCTGGCTGGTGCGATGCTCGCCTATGCACGCAAAGAGGTGGAAACCGGACCGGTTCTGGCACCCGATCAGTCTGCTGCGCGGCCGGCTGCCGAAGAAAGCAAACCATCCATAACGCTACTGGGTGAGATGTTTCCGGCTGATCCGATGATTATCGGCCAGATGATAGAACCCCTCGGCTTGCGTGTCGGCAGTACTGTGCCCACACGTGAGTGGCGCGAACTTTACACGGCACTCGACTGTAGTGCGGTGGCGGCCATTCATCCGTTTTATACCGCCAGTGTACGCGAGTTTGAACTGGCCGGACGTCCGGTGTTCGGCTCGGCACCGGTGGGTGTGGAAGGGACCGTTAACTGGCTCGAAGCACTGTCTGCACACTGTAACATCGGGGCGGATAAGTTTGGGGCTGTTAAAGATAAAAACGTCGCCGGCATACGCGCAGCACTGGCGTCTGCACCGGTGCGACATCGCATAACACTGTCGGGCTATGAGGGTTCTGAGTTGATTGTCGCGCGCCTGCTGATCGAAAGTGGCGCAGACATACCATACGTTGGCACTGCCTGTCCGCAGACTCGCTTTTCCGATGTCGATCGACAATGGCTCGAGTCCAAAGGCGTTACGGTGAACTTTCGCGCCTCGCTCGAAGACGATCTGTATGCCATGCAAACCTTTAAGCCGGATTTGGCGATAGGCACTACACCGGTGGTGCAGAAAGCCAAAGAGATGGCTGTGCCTGCGCTTTATTTTACTAACCTGATTTCAGCGCGACCGTTGATGGGTGTTGCAGGGGCGGGGTCACTGGCGCAGGTGGTTAATGCCGCTGTTGCGAATGGTGATCGCTTTGAAAAGATGAATCAGTTTTTTGCCGGTGTTGGTGTTGAACACAGCGCAGGCGTATGGCAGGAAGTACCGCAGGATCGTCCGAAATTCAAAGCCACCATGCGGCGCAAACGCCTCAAGCAGGAGCAACAGCGTCACAAGGTGGACAACACTGCGGAAGAGGCGATCTGATGCTGATCACCGATCACGATAGAGCGGGTGGTTACTGGGGTGCGGTGTATATGTTCACTGCGGTCAAGGGGCTGCAGGTAATTATTGACGGTCCGGTTGGCTGCGAAAATCTACCGGTGACGTCTGTGCTGCACTATACCGATGCACTGCCGCCGCATGAATTGCCCATTGTGGTAACCGGCCTTGGCGAGGAAGAACTGGGGCAGGATGGCACTGAAGGTGCCATGAGTCGGGCACACAAAATCCTCGATGAGGATTTACCCAGTGTGGTCGTGACCGGTTCAATCGCAGAAATGATTGGCGGTGGCGTCACACCGGAAGGTACATCGATACAGCGCTTTCTGCCGCGCACCATTGACGAAGATCAGTGGCAAAGTGCAGACCGCGCATTGTTCTGGCTGTGGAACGAATACGGCAGTAAGAAGATAAAGCCACGCAAGCCGGGTCAGTCAGACAAACCACGGGTCAATATCATCGGACCGGGCTATGGTTACTTCAACACCGCTTCTGATCTTGCTGAAATATGCCGTCTGGTCGAAGGCATTGGTGCCGAGATCAACATGGTATTCCCGCTCGGCAGCCACCTGGCTGACATACCGAAGCTGGTTAACGCGGATGTCAACATTTGTCTGTATCGCGAGTATGGTCGACTGCTGTGCGAAGCCCTCGACCGTCCATATCTGCAGGCACCGATCGGGCTCGACAGCACAACGCGCTTTCTGCGCAAACTCGCAGAGCTTACCGGCCTTGATGCCGA
This sequence comes from uncultured Granulosicoccaceae bacterium, assembly GCA_964389335.1. Classification (GTDB taxonomy): domain Bacteria; phylum Pseudomonadota; class Gammaproteobacteria; order Granulosicoccales; family Granulosicoccaceae. Next base: position 13,840 of record CAYMFQ010000005.1, on the reverse strand, counting down.
GCCGTTTATTGAGCATGAGAAGCACACAACGATAAAACCGATCTGGGATCTGTGGCGTTCGGTCACACAGGATTTTTTCGGCACTGCAAGCTTTGGCATCGTCAGTACCGAAACTTATACGCGCGGTGTGCGCAATTTCCTCGAAAATGAAATGGGTATGCCGTGCCACTTTGGCTACTCGCGCTGCGCCGGTAAAAAACCGGACAACCATGCGGTTATGCAAAGCATACAAACCAACCCGCCACTGATTGTTTTTGGCAGCGTTAACGAACGCATCTACCTTGGTGAATGCAACAGCCCGAGTGTGTATATCCCTGCATCGTTGCCCGGTGCAATTATTCGTCGCCATACCGGCACGCCATTTATGGGGTATTCCGGTGCCACGTATCTGGTGCAGGAAATCTGCAATGCACTGTTTGACACACTGTTTGGCATGTTGCCAAAAACATCACAACTCGATGCGGTCAGCGCCACGCCCGCGAAAGCCATTGCAGACTTGTCGTGGGAAAGCATGGCGCGTGAAAGCTTTGACAAAATAGTGGAGCAGCAACCGGTGCTGGTCCGAATATCTGCTGCCAAACGTCTGCGTGACGCGGCAGAGAAAATTGCGAGAGACGCGGGCAGGCCGTGCGTTTCTCACAACGATGTGCAACAGGCCTGTGAACGAGAGAGTGCGCTTGCATAAATGTGTGAATTTGAATACTCGCAAATGAATGCTCGCGCAACGGCAGACGTCGAACCAATTGATGTACCCGGCTACATCCTGGAGGACAGACAATGCAGGACATAAAACGCTCGAAAGCCAATGGCAAACCGTCGTATCTGGAATTTAGAATGCTGTGGCTTATCAGTTTTTTCATCGCGCTGCCCGGCATCGCCATCAAGCGATTGCTGCCAACTCAGTGGCGGCACTGGCGACGCGACAAAAACATATTCACCGTGGTGCGTGAAGCGCGAGAATTTGCCAGCACGGTAGCACCAATGGCGTTTCAGGCGTACTGAACGTACTCATTGTGTTTTAGATTTAGCAGCTTTTAACCTGTCGTCATCGCTCGGCAGACTACTGGCTATGTGGCGCGGGTTGCATGGCTTAAACGGCCTGGCGGCCAACTACTGGAGGTCATTTAATACATGACTGAGATAAGGCAGGAAGGCGGTTCAATGACCGGCCTGACAGATCAGGAAGCCCAGGAGTTTCATGCGTTATTCATGAAGGGTTTCATTATTTTCACGTTGATCGCAATCGTCGCACATGTGCTGGTTTGGGCATGGCGTCCGTGGTTGCCCGGTGAAGATGGTTATGCACTGGTCGACCAGATCAACTCGGCCACAATCGCCGTTGCCCAGGCAGCGTCGGCATTCACAGTACTGGGAGGCTAGTCTTATGTGGCGTATATGGCAGATTTTTGATCCGCGTCGTTCGTTGATTGCACTGGCGACATTTCTGTTTGCGCTGGCGATCGTTATTCACTTTATCCTGCTCAGCACCAATCGCTTTAACTGGCTTGACGGTCCGCAGCCTGCCGCTGCCAAGCCGACGGCGATGATCATCGATCAGGTGCCCGCGGCTGCGGTTAGCCGCACTGCAACAGGATAGCCAGACTACCCAATGAAGCGCCAGTCTGACACAGGCAGTGGCCTGCACGTTGTCATTGGTGGCTACCCATCGGGTGCCACCACTATCTGGAGATCAAGTCCGTGACGATGCTAAATTTTGAAAAGAAATACCGGGTACGCGGTGGCACGCTCATCGGCGGTGACTTGTTTGATTTCTGGGTCGGGCCTTTTTATGTAGGGTTCTTCGGTGTTACCACGATTTTCTTTTCCTTTATCGGTACGGCGCTGATTCTCTATGGTGCAGCAATTGGCCCCACCTGGAACGTGTGGCAGATCAATATTGCACCACCCGATCTAAGCTATGGACTGGGCTTCGCACCCATGCGTGAAGGAGGGCTGTGGCAGGTTATTACGTTCTGTGCACTTGGGGCGTTTGTGTCATGGGCGCTGCGTGAAGTCGAGATCTGCCGCAAGCTTGGTATGGGGTATCACGTGCCGGCTACTTTTGGCGTGGCAATCTTTGCGTACTTTACACTCGTTGTAATACGACCGGTGTTGCTTGGTGCGTGGGGGCACGGGTTTCCATATGGCATTCTGAGTCATCTGGACTGGGTGTCGAATGTGGGTTACCAGTACCTGCACTTTCACTACAACCCGGCGCACATGCTGGCCATAACGTTTTTCTTTACCACCACTCTGGCGCTGTCGATGCACGGTGCGCTAATCCTGTCGGCAACAAACCCGCCTAAAGGTGAGGTGGTAAAAACACCGGAATACGAAGACACTTTTTTTCGCGATGCTATCGGTTATTCCATTGGCACACTCGGCATACACAGACTGGGTGTGTTTCTGGCTGTGTCGGCGGTGTTCTGGAGTGCGGTATGTATCGTAATCAGCGGTCCGTTCTGGACCAAAGGGTGGCCGGAATGGTGGAACTGGTGGTTGCAACTGCCGGTCTGGAGCTAGCGGGGCGGGGGACAACAAGTGGCCGAGTATAAGAATCTCTTTACCCAGGTGCAGGTCGAAGGACCTGGTGAAGTCGGTGTAGCGTTGCCGCCTGGCGACTCGCAGCGAAAGCTAAAACAACCGTTGTTTAGCTACTGGTTGGGCAAGATTGGCAACGGTCAGCTTGGGCCGTTTTATCTGGGCACGGTCGGGTTCTGGTCGATTGCCTGCGGTGTTATCGCATTCGAAATCATCGGGCTCAACATGCTCGCATCGGTTAACTGGAACCCGATAGAGTTTGTGCGGCAGTTGTTCTGGCTTGGTCTCGAGCCGCCGCCGCCCGAGTACGGACTCAGTATTCCACCGATGCAGGAAGGCGGCTGGTGGTTGCTGGCCGGTTTCTTTTTAACAGCGTCAGTGTTGTTGTGGTGGGTGCGTATTTATCGACGCGCGCGTTCGTTGCGTATGGGGACCCATGTGGCGTGGGCGTTTGCCGCAGCCATCTGGCTGTATCTGGTACTCGGTTTTATCAGGCCACTGCTAATGGGAAGCTGGAGTGAGGCAGTGCCGTTTGGCATCTTCCCGCATCTTGACTGGACAGCGGCGTTTTCTATTCGCTACGGCAATCTGTTTTATAACCCGTTCCATATGCTGTCGATCGTGTTCCTGTACGGCTCTGTGCTTTTATTTGGCATGCATGGCGCGACGATACTGGCGGTAAGCCGCTATGGCGGCGAGCGAGAGATCGAACAGATAGTCGACCGTGGTACAGCATCTGAACGGGCAGCGCTCTTCTGGCGCTGGACCATGGGCTTTAACGCCACGATGGAATCTGTGCATCGCTGGGCGTGGTGGTTTGCGGTTCTTTGTCCACTGACCGGTGGCATTGGAATTTTGCTGACCGGTACCGTGGTGGACAACTGGTACTTGTGGGCCGTTAAGCACGGTGTGGCGCCGGCTTATCCGTCGACCGGCGTCATTGAGCCAGGTAATTGATGAGCAAGTTAATTGACGAGCCAGGCAACTGAAGCGAGTCGAACAGATATGTCACGACAATCAATGTCCAACGCTGAGGGCGACATCATGGCCGACAGATGGGAAAGCCATGCGGCTATGCTGCTTCGGAATCTAGCTCAACGAGCAGGCGGTCTGGCAGCAGTGTTCGCTTTGGTTTTTCTGACAGCCTGTGATATGCCGCCAATGCAGTCTGAGCAAACCGGCTTTCGCGGTACTGGCATGGTGGAAATAGATGATCCCGATGACCTGGAAGTAATAGAGGCAGCGAACCAGCCAGCACCAGCTCTGCCACAACCATTGCCAACTGAAGGCCTAAAGGCATCAGATGTCTATGAAAACGTGCAGGTGCTTGGTGATCTCAGTGTGTCTGAATTTATAAGCACGATGTCAGCACTGGTAGCCTGGGTCGCTCCGGAAGAGGGTTGCACGTATTGTCACGCCGGTAACAACCTGGCGGCCGATGACAAATATACAAAAGTTGTGGCTCGCCGTATGCTGGAGATGACAAAGCACATCAATGGACAGTGGACACAACATGTGTCGGACACCGGAGTGACCTGCTACACCTGTCATCGTGGAAAACCTGTGCCTGATTACTACTGGTATCGCGGCAGTGACATCCCGGAGACACGCGGATTGGCAGCACGTCGCAGGGGACAGAACCTTGCAGCTGCCTCGGTTGGATCTTCATCGTTGCCGTATGAGCCATTCTCAGCGTTGATCGATGATCCAGACGGAGATGCAAAGGTTGCCTCCGCTACTGCGCTTCCGCAACAGCCCATGCGTTCCATGGTGACGACTGAAACGACTTATGCGCTGATGATGCACATCTCAGAGTCACTTGGTGTTGGTTGTACCTATTGTCACAACAGTCAGTCGTTCACCAACTGGAGCGGTAGTACTGCGGTGCGACCAACCGCGTGGTACGGCATACGCATGGCGCGTGATCTAAACCAAAATTACATGTCGCCTCTGCAGCCTGTCTACCCGGCCAATCGCCTCGGCCCGCAGGGAGATGCGCCAAAACTGAATTGCTCTACTTGTCACCAGGGTGTGGCAAAGCCGTTGTACGGCGTCAGTATGCTGGATAACTACCCGGGGCTTGCCGCCTACTTTTATGACCCTGCACGAAAGACCATGCTTGCATACCACGGCGCCGCTGCAGATTCGAACACGGATGCCAAAGGCGGCAGCAGGCCGGTGAATAACACCGGGCTGCTATGGACGCGCTGACACTCTGGCTAAATGCATTCAGCACGGTAGAGTTACTGCCGTGGATTGCCCTGTTCATAGTTCTTGAGTTGCTGGTGTTACTGGGGTTTTGGTTTTACTTTCGCCGCGGTGTAGCGCCGCTGGCAGTGGTGGCAAACGTGGGTGCCGGTGCCTGCCTGTTTGGCGCGCTGTGGACATCAATAGCGCAGTGGTCACAGGTGTTTATCGTCGTGCTGCTGTTGCTGTCACTGTGTTTTCATGTGATTGATTTGCGATCCCGCTGGCAGTCCTGAGGCAGTGGCAATCATAAAGCAGTCAAGAGCAGTGACAGTAATAGAGCGGTGGCAACCATGAAACGGAGGCGCTTGTGAATCAACGGGTAAACACCAACCTGGATACGCTCAACCCGCTAAGCCGCGATGATCAGCGACCACACGCCGTAGTGATTGGCAGCGGCTTTGGTGGTCTGGCTGCGGCTATTCGGCTTGGTGCTCGCGGCTTTCGGGTAACCGTGGTTGAAAAGCTCGATGCACCGGGCGGTCGCGGTTATGTCTATAAGCAGGACGGCTTTACCTTTGACGCCGGCCCTACCATCATCACCGCGCCGTTTTTGCTCGAGGAGTTGTGGACACTGTGCGGCAAACGCATGGCTGACGATATCGACCTCAGGGCCATTGATCCGTTCTATCGAATTCGCTTCCCCGACGGCACGCACTTTGACTACAGCGGCAACACCGAGCACATGCACGCGCAGATTGCCAAGTTTAATCGTGATGATATCAACGGTTACGAGAAATTCCTGCGCATCAGTGAGCGCGTCTATGCAGTGGGTTTCGATCGGCTGCTGTCGGCGTCGTTTGACTCATTGTGGAAGATGATACGGGTATTGCCGAGCCTTGCGTTTGTTCAGTTCTATCGATCTGTGTACGGTTTGGTATCGAAGTGTATTAAAGATCCGAAACTGCGCCAGGTGTTCAGTTTCCACCCGCTGTTAATCGGTGGTAACCCGTTTACTACCACCGGCGTGTATACACTCATAGCGCATCTGGAGCGGCGCCATGGTGTGCACTTCGCGATGGGGGGTACCGGCCGTGTGGTCGAAGGCCTCGTTGATCTTATTCACGGGCAGGGCAGTCAGATTAAATACAATGCGCCGGTAAAGCAGATACTGGTGTCAAAGCAGCGCGCCTGTGGCGTTATGCTTGAAAGTGGAGAGCGTATCGACGCGGATATCGTGGTGTCCAACGCTGACGCCGCTTTTACCTACGCCAGGCTTGTGCCTGAACAGTATCGAAGCCGCTGGAGCGATCGCAGACTAAAGCGTTCACGTTATTCAATGAGTCTGTTCGTCTGGTACTTTGGTACTGACCGACAGTATAAAGATATCCCGCACCATATGATCATGCTGGGTGAGCGCTATAAAGGCTTGCTGCAGGATATATTTAACAAGAAAACGCTGGCAGGAGATTTCAGTTTGTACCTGCACCGACCCACACAAACAGACACATCGCTGGCGCCTGCAGGTTGCGATGCGTTTTATGTACTGGCACCGGTGCCACATCTGCAGTCAGGCATTGACTGGCAAACGGTAGCGGAGCCCTATCGTGAGACGATTGCGCGCTTTTTGTCCGATACAGTGCTGCCTGATCTGGAGTCGCACGTAGTCACCAGCCGTATGTTAACCCCGCAGGACTTTAAAGACCGGCTCAATAGTATTAACGGCGCTGCGTTTAGTCTGCAGCCAACGTTGCTGCAAACAGGGTGGTTCAGGCCACACAATCGCAGTGAAGATATTGAACATCTGTACCTGGTAGGTGCAGGTACTCATCCCGGAGCCGGTATACCTGGTGTCGTATCTTCAGCGAAGGTGCTTGACGAGGTAGTACCCGATGCGGCAACTGTGGTTGCGACACGCAGTTAACTACTCCGTGTTTATAAAAAGCATGTTTTATTGCTTATTCAACGTAAATATTTAATTACGTTTATGCAAAGCACGCTGTCATTCATGGTATAAAGTAACGATCTATAGTAAATGTAGTAAGCACATCTTATGACGTCTGCATCGCTTCGTATCGCTACCCGTAAAAGTCCGCTTGCACTCTGGCAGTCAGAAGAAGTTCAACGCAGACTCGCCGAACATAATATTTTGTCGGAGCTATTGCCGATGAGCACCCGGGGTGATGAAATTCTCGATAAGCCCCTGGCAACCATCGGCGGTAAAGGGCTTTTTATAAAGGAGCTGCAAAAAGCCATGCTTGCAGGTCATGCGGACCTCGCTGTGCACTCAATGAAAGATGTGCCAGCGGACTTTCCTGACGGGCTGCATCTGGCCGCAATATTAACTCGTGACGACCCTACCGATGCATTTGTTTCCAATCACTATACTTCGCTGGCGTCGCTGCCAGACGGAGCGCGTGTCGGCACCTGCAGCCAGCGCAGAAAAAGCCAGGTACTATCCAGCTTTCCGCATTTGCAGGTGATTGATCTGCGTGGCAACGTTAACACACGCTTGGCCAAACTCGACCGCGGCGACTACGACGCAATCATACTCGCCTGTGCCGGACTCGACCGACTGGGAATGCAGCATCGTATTACAGCACGGCTGTCTGTTCAGGAAATGTTACCGGCCTGTGCGCAGGGTGCAATTGGCGTTGAGTGTTCCAGCACTGATGCTCGCTTAAACAACCTGTTGGCGAACCTGCATGATGTCGATACCGCTGACCGTGTAATTTGCGAGCGCAGCCTCAATGCGGGGCTCGGCGGCAGTTGCCAAACACCAATCGGCGGTTATGCCACGCTTGAAGGTGATACTTTGTGGTTGCGCGCAATGGTCGCAACACCAGACGGAAAAACTGTATTAAGAGCAGAAAATTCCGATCATCGTCGCAATGCCGCCGCACTGGGGTCAGCAGTTGCAAAAGATCTCCGGGCACAGGGTGCCGATGCGATTATTAACGGGCTCAACCCCCTCAAGCCCTATGACGAGACAATTAGCACAATGCCTGGTGCCGCATTAAAAGCTGGAACAGACGAGCGCCTTATCGCCCAACAATCATAGCGCTGTTCACATACTCTATCTATGGCTGGCAGGCATGTCGTTGTTATTGGTGCCGGTATAGGTGGGCTCTCTGCCGCAATTGACCTCTGCTCCCGTGGCTTGCAAGTGACGCTGCTGGAGCAACACGCACAGGTTGGCGGTAAAATGCACCAATCTACCATTGGCGGGTTGTGTATCGACTCCGGCCCCACCGTATTTACCATGCGTCACGTCTTTGATCAGCTACTGGCACGTGCGCAGATGCATCTAGAAGATATTGTTGATTTGGTGCCGACAGATCTCCTGGCTCGTCACTTCTGGAAAGATGGCTCGCGCCTTGACCTCTACACAGATATCGAAAAAACTGTCGCGGAGATAAGTGCGCTTTGTGGTGAGTCAGAAGCGCGTAGCTACCGACGTTTCGCAGTGAAAAGTGCTGGCGTGTATCAGGCACTCGACCATAGTTTTATGCAGGCACAACGCCCTGGTCCGTTACAAATGGCACGACGAGCAGGGGGCAAAAGCCTGTTGACGATTGTGCGCTCCCCACCATTTCTGTCATTGTGGCGTTCACTCGGTTTTATGTTCAGTGATCCGCGACTGCGACAATTATTTGCGCGTTACAGCACTTACTGTGGTTCATCCCCATTTATGGCGCCGGCCACGTTAATGCTGATAGCCCACGCAGAGCGCGCTGGCGTCTGGATGTTGCGTGGTGGTATGCAATCGCTTGCCGAAGCGCTGTCTGGTGTGGCTTTGCGCCATGGTTGCGATGTTCGACTGCGGTCGCGTGTCGACGAGTTGCTTTGCAATAGTGGTGCGGTAACCGGGGTTCGCCTGGCTGACGGGCAGCAGATTAACGCTGATGCCGTTATATTTAATGGTGATCCTGCAGCACTTGCGCAGGGAGCGTTTGGTCCACAGGTCAGTGGCGCTGTTAAAGTGCGCGCTGCACAGTCGTTGTCCGCGGTTACGCTTGCCACCGTCGCTGGTGTTAATAGCGGTATCGATCTGGCCTATCACAATGTGTTTTTTGGTGATAACTACCGTGACGAATTCGACGCAATATTCAAACGCGGTGAGGTGTGCAACGACCCGACTATCTATGTCTGTGCGCAAGACCGATTGGCTGTAGCGCCGCGCAAACAAGCCAGGCGTGACGAACGTCTGTTCTGCTTAATGAACGCACCGGCGGGTTATATGAGCCAGTCATTGGTAGACCAATATGCGCAGCGCATTGTGACAACGCTAAACAACCATGGATTACATTGGCAAGGTAGTTCTCACAGCGTTATCGAATCTCCCAACACGTTCGAAGCGCTTTGCCCGCGCAGCGGTGGCGCTCTGTATGGTCAGCCAACCCATGGCTGGAGTGGTTCGTTTAAACGAAGTGGATCAGCAACCACTATTCGAAACCTGTATCTGGCGGGTGGTGGGGTACACCCGGGTGCCGGTGTGCCTATGGTCAGTCTGTCGGGGCAGCTTGCGGCGGAGCAACTATGCAACGATCTGCACTGAACCACCAGACTACAAAACAGCGTGGTAAATCGTTACCAGCTGTATGTGGGATGAGTCGATTCGTTTTACTACGCTTCCTTTGGGCTGTGCTGTTGTCCGGTGTCATCAGTGGTTGCGCCACATCAAAATCGTATCTTCTGCAGGAAAACTCACCACATTACACCATTGAGCATGTTGTTCAGCAGTCAGAGTATGGTTGTCGTTACCTCACGGTGTTACGCCGACCACTGGTTAAGCGAGTGCCGTTTACCGTTGTGCTGGGGCATGGATTTCTGCGCGGTCAGCGCAATATGCGCGGGCTTGCCGTTGAACTTGCCGCAGCCGGCGTAACGGTCGCTACACTCGACTTCTGTCACATGAAACCCTGGAACGGTCATCATTTACGCAATGGTGCTGAAATGACAAAGGTCGCGAATTACTGGGGTGCGGAAAGCGTGGTATATGCCGGATTCTCCGCAGGCGCGCTCGCAGCACTTGTGGCCGCAGGCATAGATCAAAGAGCCCGGGCGCTGGTGTTGCTTGACTTTGTTGATCAGCCGCCCATTGGCCTGCAGGCGATAGATGCCAGGGTAAGCACGCTGCCGGTGCTGGCGATCGCTGGAAAACCTGCTTCCTGCAATGCAAAAACCCGCGGTATGCAATTGCTGCAGGCGTTGCCCAAACTTCGATTGCAGCACTTCAACGCGGCCAGTCACTGCGCATTCGAGTCTCCAACAAGCTGGCTATGTAATGTCGTGTGCGGTGCAGACAGGCGGGACGATGCGCATTTGCGGCCGCAGATCATCAGCCAGATTGTCAGCGCTGTGGTCGATTTGCAGGGCCGTGAAACCTTCGGCTGGCAAAAAAACCAGCAAGCTATTCCTAAGTATTGATAATATACCACCCAGGTGGTTGCTCTAAAGCAGTAAATTTAACTGTTGTTGGTCGATTCTAAAGTCGGGACAATGGCAAAACAATGCGGGGTTGCTTTCGGGTGGACCGGCTACGTTTCACCAGTGCAGCATGTAGCCGTGATCTGGTCGTGGCAGCGGAATATGGTTTCTCATTGTCGGTTTTGTTCGGAAACAGGCGGCATTGATTACACGCTGTACGGTTTCAGGTCTGCGGCAAAGCTCGTAGGTCAGCAACCAGGGAGCGGTAGAATCATTCGTTACGCTGCACTGCTGATGTTTTTCTATTCATAAAGGTATACGCATCCGGTATATCGCATCGTTGATTGGCGATCATTCGGCGTGGTGTGCAATCGTGCGGTAACATAAGCGTGTCCGTCAAGCTGACACCTTGCGTTTCCTTCCCAAACAATTGCTGCGAGGAAGGCGTTAAATCACGTAGTATGAACAACAGCGCGCGCTGCAGTTTTAGCGGTTTGTGCGCAGTGGCTGTGAAATCGTGGCGTGTTAAAGAGCCGCGTTCTTATGTTACGTCAGGTTTGAAACATCAGGAATGTTCAATGAAAGTTGGGGCACCAAAAGAAACCTTTAGCGGAGAAGCCAGAGTCGCGATGACTCCGGCATCTGCGCGTGAACTGCAGAAACTCGGTCACGAATGTCTGATTGAGTCAGGCGCGGGCGAACAGGCAGGCTACCGGGACAGCAGTTACGCTGATGCGGGTGTGACGGTTGTATCGACTGCGGCAGAACTTTATAACGCCAGCGATGTTGTTACATGTGTACGCCCGCCTTCCAGCGCAGAAGTGTCCCTGCTAAGTGGTGAAAAAACACTGATTTCGTTTTTTTATCCGTCGCAAAACGAGGCGCTTCTGCAGGAGGCAAACGGCACCGGTGCAACAGTGGTAGCCATGGACATGGTGCCGCGTATCAGCCGAGCGCAAAAAATGGATGCGCTGTCGTCCATGGCGAACATAGCGGGCTATCGTGCGGTAATCGAAGCGGGTAATAACTTCGGTCGTTTCTTTACTGGTCAGATCACCGCGGCCGGTAAAGTACAGCCGGCAACCGTGTTGGTTATCGGTGCCGGTGTAGCCGGGCTGGCTGCCATTGGTGCCGCACAATCTCTGGGTGCGATTGTCAAAGCCTTCGATGTGCGTCCCGAAGTTGCTGAGCAAATTGAGTCCATGGGTGCGGAGTTTTTGTTTCTGGACTTTGACGATCAAACCGATGGTGCCGAAACCGGCGGCTATGCAGCTCCGTCAAGTCCGGAGTTTCGCGAAAAACAACTGGCACTGTTTCGCGAACAGGCGCCCAACGTCGACATTGTGATAACCACTGCACTGATTCCCGGGCGCGATGCCCCAAAGCTGTGGCTTGAGGATATGGTCGCCGCAATGAAAACCGGCTCTGTAGTGGTCGACCTTGCCGCGGAGCGCGGAGGCAACTGTGATGCAACAGTGCCCGATCAAAAAATCGTCACTGACAACGGCGTTACGGTTATCGGGTATACCGATTTCCCCAGTCGAATGGCCACTCAATCTTCGGATCTTTACGCCACTAACATCAGACACATGCTGACTGACCTGACGCCGGACAAAGACGGCGTTATCAATCACAACATGGAAGACGATGTGATACGCGGTGCCACGGTAACCCATGAAGGGCAGGTGACCTGGCCACCACCAGCGCCGAAGGTACAGGCAATTGCCAAACAACAGCCGAAGGTTGCAGAAAAAACAGCCGAGGAAATTGCCGCTGAGGAAGCTGCGGCACTAAAGAAATCCGGTCGTCAGCAAATTGGTCTGCTGCTGGTCGGGGCGGTGCTGATGTACTTTATCGGGCGCTATGCACCGGCCAGCTTCATGCAGCACTTTATTGTTTTTGTGCTGGCGGTGTTCGTTGGTTTTCAGGTGATCTGGAATGTTTCCCACGCGCTGCATACACCATTGATGGCAGTCACCAACGCTATCTCCGGTATTATCATTGTCGGGGCGTTGCTGCAGATTAACTCACAACATTTCATCGTCATGGTGCTGGCAGCGATATCAGTGTTAATCGCAACGATTAACATTGTCGGTGGGTTCATGGTGACAAGACGTATGTTACAGATGTTTCAGAAGTCATAGCGGGAGGAAACCAGCGTGCTGTCAGCAGAATTACAAACCGCGACTTATATCGCGGCAGCGGTACTGTTTATTCTTTCTCTCGGTGGATTGTCGAATCAGGAGAGTGCAAAGCGAGCCGTATGGTTCGGCATCATTGGTATGACACTGGCGGTTGCGGCCACGGTGTTTGGCCCACAGGTCAGTATCAGTCCACTGCTCATCGTGATGCTGGTGATCGGTGCGGTCATCGGCACCATAGTGGCGCGTCGGGTCGAGATGACCGGCATGCCGGAACTGGTAGCCGCGCTGCATTCGTTTGTGGGTCTGGCTGCTGTATTCATCGGTATAAATTCTGATATCAACCCGCCCGAACTCGCCACCAACGCCGAGAAAATAATCCATGAGGTAGAGGTTTTTCTGGGGATTTTTATTGGCGCCATTACTTTTACCGGTTCTATCGTTGCCTATGGCAAATTGTCCGGCAAGATAGATGGCAAGGCACTGATACTTCCCGGGCGGCATCTGATCAATGCCGTACTGGTGCTGGCATCACTGGCCCTGATGGTTATGTACATCAACCACATGGGCAGCTGGACGCTGTATCTGATGCTGGTGTTTGCACTAATCGTCGGGGCGCACCTGGTGTGGGCTATTGGTGGTGCCGATATGCCGGTTGTGGTGTCGATGCTGAACTCTTACTCCGGCTGGGCTGCGGCTGCTACCGGGTTCCTGCTGGGTAACGATCTATTGATTGTCACCGGCGCGCTGGTTGGTTCTTCCGGTGCAATTCTGTCTTACATTATGTGTAAGGCCATGAATCGCAAGTTTCTCGCGGTTATTCTCGGTGGCTTTGGGGGCGCATCCGGTGATGCTCAGGCAATTGAAGGAGAGCAGATTGCCATTGATGCTGATGGCGTAGCCTCTGCTTTAAACGAAGCCGAGAGCATTATCATCGTACCTGGCTATGGAATGGCGGTGGCACAGGCGCAGCAGTCGGTCTCAGAGCTGACCCGCCGTCTGCGTGATCGCGGCAAGACAGTGCGTTTTGGCATACACCCGGTAGCAGGCCGCCTGCCTGGCCACATGAACGTGCTACTGGCTGAGGCCAAGGTGCCCTATGACATTGTGCTTGAGATGGACGAGATCAACGATGACTTTCCCGACACCGATGTCGTCATCGTCATAGGCTCAAATGACATCGTCAACCCGGCAGCGCAAGACGACCCCAACTCACCCATAGCCGGCATGCCAGTACTTGAGGTGTGGAAAGCCAGTCAGGTGTTCGTTTCAAAGCGCGGGCAGGGTACCGGGTATTCAGGTATCGAAAATCCGCTGTTCTTCAAAGAGAACACGCGTATGTTCTATGGTGATGCCAAGCAATCGATAGATGCGCTGTTGCCTTCTATTTCCTGAAGAGCGCTACCTACAGGTGGGAGTACATCCCCGATGAACGAACATGTCGCTTATGGGTTGTCGTATAACACGCGACCTCATGCGACATGCAAAGTAGTAGAGTTCGCCGATCGGGGATCAGCTCCCACCGGCGAACGTTGCCTGGG
>CAYMFQ010000004.1:61012-82582 GCA_964389335.1 uncultured Granulosicoccaceae bacterium | reverse complement strand
AGTTGTCGTACTCTGCGGGCAATTTTACGTGCAACGGGTCATCTGACCAATCTGGTGGATAAACACCGTCGCGTACAAATTTACAGAAACTTGAAAATGGCCAGTCTCCTGCCCGCTTGCAATAGCCGTGCTTCACCGGATTGAAGTGAATGTAATCTATGTGGTTTTTGTAATCGTGATCGTTGCGTATTTGATGCTCCCAAAATCGTCGCTGCCAAATGGCTCGTTCACCACGTCGCTGTCTGCTTTTGGAGACAGGCACGGTTTCTCCCGCTGGAACGGAGCGAGAAAAATTTGCTTTTATCAGAGTCCAGCGCTTGCTGAAGTCAGCGTCACCCTCTGGCATCGTCCAAATGCAATGAAGGTGGTCTGGTAGAACAACAACAGCTTCGATCGTGAAAGGATGGTCTTGTTTGACCTTGCGGAATGAAGCCCGCAAATGGTTGATATTGTCAATGAGAATTCCATTTCGGCCGCGATGCAGGCAATTAACTGTGAAGAAAAACCTGCCGCCCTTTACTTTCGCTCTGCGGTATTCCGACATCTCTTTACTGCTTTACTTACCGGGTACTTCGTTGGTGCTTGGTACCGCTGGTGCGGTTCGCGCTACTCACCAAACCCTACGTGAGTTTTGTGGTGAGCACAACGTGAACCGCGCTAAGACGGGATGCCATTTTATCGATCGTTCGCAGGGTTGGCTGGTTTTGCTGAAATGGTTGTATACTTCTTGTATGTCGCCTTGGTGTCAGCAAGCGAGGCGCAGGCGAATGTGTGGCCGCAATCTCTGCCACAAATGGTAAAACTGAATGACTGATAATAAAAAAATAATCGCCTATCAGGGTGAGCCAGGTGCGTATTCGCACCTGACCTGTAAGAATGCGTATCCTGATTATGAACCGCTGCCGTGCGAAACATTTGCAGCGGCGTTTGCAGCGGTGGAAAACCGTGATGCGGATCTGGCGATGATTCCGATTGAGAATTCTCTCGGTGGGCGTGTTGCAGATATTCACCATTTGCTGCCGGAGTCTTCGCTTTACATCGTTGGTGAACACTATCACTCGGTTAAGCATTGTCTGTTGGGGTTGCCGGGTGCGACGCTTGACGGGCTGACGCATGTGCGTTCGCATCCGCAGGCACTGGCGCAGTGTCGTGCGCTGATAGAGCAGCTTAAGGTCACGGCGATGCCGGTGGCAGACACGGCGGGTTCAGCGCGTGAAATAAAAGAACTTAATGATCCGAGCCATGCGTCAATTGCATCGAGCCTGGCCGGTGAGATTTACGGGCTGCAGGTAATGCGTGAGCGCATCGAGGATCGGCTTGGCAATACCACCCGCTTTGTGGAGTTGTCGCGCACGCGCATTGATCCGGACCCGCGTGACGGGCCGTGTATGACCAGTTTTGTTTTCCATGTGCGCAGTGTGCCGGCGGCGCTGTATAAAGCGCTGGGTGGTTTTGCCACCACCAACGTTAATATCACCAAGCTCGAAAGTTATATCACTGACGAGCGCTTTCAGGTGGCGCAGTTCTATGCGGAAATTGAAGGGCACCCTTCAGATAAACTCGTCGATAGTGCGTTTCAGGAGCTGCAGTACTTTTCCGCCAAGCTAAAGATACTGGGTACTTATCCGGCTAATGCGTTTCGGGGGATTGGCAGGGACTGACGCGTACTTCTACCGCGCAGGCTCCTAGTCCGGATACAGCGAGCGGCGTCGGTCACGCAGCGACTGCACAATGTCCCAGCGCTGCTGGTTGTCGAGCCGGCCCCAGGTGGCAATTTCTTCCAGCGTTCGGTAGCAGCCCTTGCAGACACCGGTAGCCTGGTCCATTTGGCAAATGCTGATGCATGGTGATACCACTTCGGGTGCATCTGCGGGCAGGGTGCTTTTACGTTTGCGCGCTGATGCTCTGCGGGTGGTGCGCGTCTGCCCCGATGCTTCATCTGCGCTGCCGGCACCCTGGCCTGGGGATGGACTCTGCGGATCTGGCTGCTCTGACATAACCTGCTCTGGGGACCCTGCTTCGGGGACTGTGCTCTGGGGAAAATAAAGGGTAAGTTTCGATTTTGGTTCTTATTACGGCCGGGCTGTCGATCTGGCCTTCGTCGCGCTTGTTCCAGCTTACCCGTGTTTGTTTAACTTCGCTGTTGGTGCGGGCTTTTGGCGCGACTGTTTGGATAGCTGGTAAGCGTGTTACGCTGCCACCCGCGCCCAATTGCCGCCTGTTATTATTCAGGCAATCACAATACCATGGGCGCCGGCCGGAAGTCTGTGCTGCAGCGCCGCCGGCCGTCAGGGTAATTGCAACAAAGGATAATTCAATTCACATGGCTATCAATTCGCCGTATCTACTGTTTCTCGGAGATGCCCACGACGCACTGGCTGCCAAGGTGGCACAGGGCATCGTCGACTGGCGTCCGGACAACTGTGTCGGGCAGTTCCGACTTGATGGCTGTAACGCAGATTGCGGCCTGTCGGATATGACCATCGAGGAGGGTGTCGCCGCCGGCGCCAAAACCCTGGTGATTGGCGTCGCCAATCGCGGTGGTGTCATTGCCGACAGCTGGATCGAGGTATTGCAAACGGCCCTGGATCAGGGGCTTGATCTGGCGGCTGGTCTGCACAATCGTCTGGCCGATGTGCCGGCGCTTGCCGACAAGGCGCAGAGCCTAGGTCGTGTGCTGCACGATGTCCGTCATCCTACCGAGACGTTTCCGGTTGGCTCTGGTCTGCCGCGTAAAGGTAAGCGTGTGTTGCCGGTTGGCACCGACTGCTCGTGCGGCAAGATGTACACGGCACTGGCGCTGGAAAAAGCACTGCGTGCGCGCAACATCGATGCAGACTTCAGAGCGACCGGCCAGACCGGCATTTTAATTTGTGGCTCCGGCGTGTCGGTTGATGCGGTGGTGTCTGATTTTATCTCCGGTGCTACCGAAGTTCTGGCGCCGGCCGCTGCTGATGATGCACACTGGGATGTTATCGAAGGGCAGGGGTCTTTGTTTCATCCTTCGTTTGCCGGTGTAACGATGGGCCTGATTCACGGTGCACAGCCAGATTATCTGGTGTTGTGCCACGAACCGACGCGCACCCATATGCGCGGTTTACCACACTATCCGATTCCGAATATCAAAGCCTGCATCGATGCCAATCTGTCTGCCGCAAAGCTGACCAATCCGGATGTGAAGTTTGCCGGTATCTCGGTAAATACTGCGGCCCTGAGTGAGTATGAAGCCGAGGCTTGTTTGCAGGAGTTGGAAGCAACCCATGGTCTGCCAGCAGTTGATCCGTTCAGAACTGGCGTCGACCGACTGGTAGATGCACTGCTGTGAGACGACTGACCGTACGCCACCAGTCGTTCCCTATTGCGGGTTCGTTTACGATCTCGCGCGGCACCAAAACCGCGGCTGACGTTGTTCTGGTTGAACTGCATGATGAACAGCACTGTGGTCGTGGTGAGTGCGTACCCTATGCGCGCTATGGCGAAAGTATCGATGGCGTTATTGCGGCAATTGAATCCATCAGATCTGAACTGGAGCGCGGGCTCAGTCGTGCGGACCTGCAAAACACACTGCCGGCCGGTGCCGCCAGAAATGCCGTTGACTGTGCGCTGTGGGATCTGGACGCAAAGAACGCAGGTAAGCGTGTGTGGGAGCTTGCCGGTATCGATACACCGGCCACCGAGGTGACAGCTTACACGTTGTCACTCGACAGCCCGGATGCCATGCAGCGCGCCGCACAACAGCATGCTGATCGTCCGCTGCTTAAGCTTAAGCTGGCTGGCGACGGTGACATCGAGCGAGTTAGTGCAGTGCGACAGGGTGCGCCCGAGGCAAAGATTATTGTCGATGCCAACGAAGGCTGGAGCATTGAACAATATCATCAGATGGCGCCGCAGCTAGCAGAGCTTGGCGTCGCATTAATTGAGCAGCCGCTGCACGCAGATAATGATGCGGCACTGGTGGGTGTTGAACGGCCGGTGCCACTGTGCGCGGATGAATCGTGCCACGACAGTACAACGCTTGCACAGCTGCAGGGCAAATACGATGTGGTCAACATTAAGCTCGATAAAACCGGTGGGCTGACCGAAGCACTGGCGTTGCGCACGGCGGCCGAGTCGATGGGCTTCGAGATTATGGTGGGCTGCATGCTTGCCTCATCTTTGGCGATGGCACCTGCGACGCTGGTGGCTTCCGGCGTTGGCACAGTGGATCTCGACGGGCCATTGTTGCTGGCCGATGATCGTGATCATGCACTCGACTACAGCAATAACTGCATCGGACTGCCTGCGGCCGCACTTTGGGGTTAACTTTTACTTCTGGGCAAAACAATGACAAGAACGGTATATGTAAACGGTGAGTTTGTCGCCGAACAGGACGCGAAGATTTCCGTGTTTGATCGTGGGTTTTTATTTGCCGATTCGGTGTACGAGGTATCGTCAGTGCTCGATGGCAAACTGATTGATAATGGCGGACATCTTAAAAGACTGCACCGATCGCTGAATGAACTGGGAATGAGTCCACCCGCCAGTGATGAAGAGATAGTGCGCGTGCAGATGGAGCTGTTAAAGCGTAACAATCTGCAGGAGGGAGCGGTCTATCTGCAGGCCACACGCGGGCCTGCGGAAAGAGATTTCATGATACCGAAACAGAGTGTGCCTGGCCTTGTGATGTTTACGCAGGAAAAAAGCCTGCGCAATCCACCACAGGTCACCAATGGTATAGCGGTGGTATCCGTGCCCGACATCCGCTGGAAACGTCGCGATATTAAAACCACCGGGTTGCTGGCGCAATCACTGGCCAAGCAACAGGCCGCCGATGCCGGTGCCGACGATGCATGGATGGTAGAGGATGGTTTTGTTACCGAGGGCAGTTCCAACAATGCGTTTATCGTCGATACCAGCGGTACCATTATTACTCGTCATCTGGGCAATGAAATACTGCCCGGCATAACCCGCTCTGCGGTACTGGCGCTGGTGGAAAGTGACGGCATCAAATTCGATGAACGCCCGTTCACCATTGCCGAGGCAAAAGCCGCACAGGAAGCGTTTGTCACCAGTGCGACAACCTTTGTGTGGCCGGTGGTGTCCATTGATGGTGAACGCATCGGTGACGGTAAGCCCGGGCCTGTGGCAACGCGGTTGCGTGAGGTGTATGTTCAGACGGCATTGGGCCGGGTCTGACGGCCAAGCCCACTCTGCTCAGCCGCGCTCCTCTTCATACAACAGGTAGTCTGTCTCGATCATACCGAGTGACTGATAGGTCTGTTGCGCGATGCGGTTGTCTTTCTCCACATAGAGCCGGTACCCACACACGTCCGGCTCAGCGCTTGCCAGTTGCTGTATGTGCCGGTACATGTGTCGGTAGATGCCCTGGCGTCTGTGCGTTGGCGCCACATACACACTCTGAATCCACCAGAACAGGCCATTGCGCCAGTCGCTCCACTCGGTGGTGATCATCAGTGTGCCGACCACTTCCCCGGCGGCTTCTGCGACGATATAAAAACCGTATTCTGGTTTGCCCATCAGCCGTTCGACACCGGGATAAATCTTATCCATCGGCAGTTCCCGATCTTCCGTCTCGCGCGCCATTGCCCGGTTAAAGTCTGCGATGACTGCGGCATCCTGTTTGTTGCCGCGTCGTACCTGTAGGTCTGTTGCCATGTGTTGCTCTGATAATGATTGGTCGGGCAGTGTAGGTGTTTGTGAGCGCTGGCGGAAGCTGCGCGTCGGTTGTGCGGCCGGCATGCGCTGATAAGCACCCGGATGAGCCGGTAGGCCGGTGCGGTAGAGTGGCCAGGAAGTTCTAATTGTAAAGCGTGGCCGGTACTGATTTAATGCTGAGGATAATCCATTTGCGGGTGGCTGACGCCTGCGTTCTTCAAAGAGGCAACGTGTAAATGTTTAATGCTCTGGTCGTAAACAAAGACGACGACGGAAAGACATCAGCCGCGGTGGAATCGCTGCAGGATGATCAGCTGCCGGAAGGCAATGTAACGGTTGCAGTCGAGTATTCGACCGTTAACTACAAGGACGGTCTGTGTATTGGACCTGGTGGTGGTCTGGTCAGGAACTACCCGCACGTGCCGGGAATCGACTTCGCGGGTACCGTCGAGTCATCTGATGATCCGCGCTACAAGGCGGGTGACGCGGTGGTGCTGACGGGCTGGCGCGTGGGTGAGGCGCACTGGGGTGGTTATGCACAGAAGGCGCGGGTTAAAGCAGACTGGCTGGTACCGCTGCCGGCCGGAATCGACAGTCGGCAGGCCATGGCGGTCGGTACTGCCGGACTGACGGCTGTGCTTGCGGTTAATGCACTGGAGCAACATGGTTTAAGCAAAGGCGACAAGCCCGTGCTGGTGACCGGTGCGGCTGGCGGTGTCGGGTCAGTTGCCACCGCTTTTCTGGCGGCACTCGGTTACCCGGTCGCTGCGGTGACTGGTCGGCCTGAGACAGCGGATTACCTGAAGGATCTGGGGGCCACACAAATCGTGGCGCGGGAAGAGATCAACGAAACGGTTAAGCGACCGCTCGAAAGCGAAAGCTGGGCAGGGTGCGTCGATGCGGTTGGCAGCGCGATGCTGGCGCGCGTGCTGGGGCAGATTCAGTATGGTGGGTCAGTCGCGGCAGTAGGGCTGGCTGCGGGTGCAGATTTGCCGGCTACGGTGATTCCGTTTTTACTGCGTGGTGTGAATCTGCTGGGTATCGATTCAGTGATGCAACCCTATGACAACCGCGTTGCTGCGTGGAAACGAATTGCATCGGAGCTGCCTCTCGACAAGCTTGAATCAATGATTCAGATGGCGACACTGGCTGATCTGCCTAAGCTCGGCAAAGACATTCTGAAAGGTCAGGTTAAGGGCCGGGTTGTTGTCGACGTTAATGCATAGAAAGTTTCGCGCAGCCCCACATCTAGCTGCGCGATAGAAGTCCACGTAGCCACTGTGTGACTGAAAGTGTTTTGAGAAACGTCAGTTACAGCAATGGCTCGAGTTGACGGTTGATCTGAGTGTAGGCCTCAGACGTGATGTGCAGGGTATCTACATACAGTTCACTGCGCACTCGATTGTTGTCATCGACGAACAACGGGCTAACATCAAGCCAGTCTGCCTGATAGCTTGCCGCCAGTTGCTGTAACTGGCGGTTAGTGTCATCCACGGCCTGGCGCAACGCCGGTCGCCAGAATATCTTCCGTAGCGCATTCAGCTCTGTATTCGGAATAACCGACGTAAGGACCACCGATACATTGTTGTCGGTGAGGGTTGCAACAAAGTACGCCATGTTTTCAAGCAATCGTTCGCGGTGTGCATCAGCGGACGGAATATTGCGGGTAGCCCAGGCGGTCAGGTCGTTCATCCCTGCCTGTATCACCACCTGCTGCGGTTTCAGTCGCAGTACATCTCGCTCGAAACGTCGGCGCATCTCTGTGGTGGTTTCACCGGCTATACCAGCGTTTATGATAACTCTGCCGGGGGCCCCCGGTACCGGCTTCCACATCTGCACGCGAGAATCACCAAACAACACAATGGTATTCGCAACCGGGTTAGTATTGCTTGCCGCGCTTACACCAACAGGTAAAGCGCGATAGTGGCGATAGTCAACGTACACGGTCTGCAATTTTTGCACAGCAACGGTGCACACCAGCAACAGTACAGCACAGATCAGTGTAAGTGCTGCAATGATGAGGTTTTTAACTGAAAGGAAAGAGGGATTTCTCATGGTAACCTGCCAGACACACGGGGCTCCAGACACTCGAGGCTGAGCAAGAGTTTACTCAGCGTTGTACACCGAACAGGCGTACCAGTATAGAGGTAGTGTTTGAGTGTATAGCACTTTGCGCGTAGAGCAATAGCGGCCGCCGGTAAGTGGTCGGGCCATTGCTGTGAGCGCTTATCGTAAGGTATTAACTACCGGATGCGCTTCTGCGTCGCTCGATAGAGGTGCCGGGTTGTTCAAAGGTATTTAACACACCGGTTATGACGGTTTCAGTGCCGTTGGCAGCAACCGCGGTCAGGCCCAGCTTGGAAGCATCGTAGCTGGTAATAACTCGTTTAATACGCCCCGGGTTTGCCAGCAGGTTGGTGGCTTCCTGTCGCTGTAGTGGTGCGCTGAACAGATTGCCCTGTACCTGATCGCAGTGATTATCCTGCAGGTATCTGAGCTGATTTTCGTTTTCAACACCTTCACATACCACCTTGATGCCCAGGCTGTGACTCATCGCGATGACACCGCTGACAATACGTGCATCTGCCGGATTACGCGCGAAGTCTGACACGAATGATCGATCAATCTTAACCGTCGACATCGGGAACAGCTTTAGATAACTGAGAGACGCGAAGCCGGTGCCGAAATCATCAATTGATATTTCCACACCATTGCGGTCGAGTTTTTCCAGTGTGCGCGTGGCCTGATCCATATCCTGCATCACCAGTGACTCGGTTACTTCCACCTCAAGTTGTTGCGGCGGAATGTCGAACTCGCGAATGGCGTTCAGAATGTTGTCAGCCAGTTGTTCGTTCTTCATCTCAGCGGGGGAAATATTAACCGCCACACGCAGGTCTTTATGGCCGGCTTCACGCCAGATCGAAATCTGTGCGCAGACAACTCTGGTAACCCAGGCGCTGATATCGTTGATCAGACCAGTGCGTTCCGCCACCGGAATAAATTCTCCTGGTGAAACGATACCGAGGTCCGGGTGTCGCCAGCGCGCCAGTGCTTCCATACCAACGATGGTGCCAGTCTTGAGGTCGACTTTTGGCTGATAGCAGACAAACAACTCGTTGCGCGACAGAGCCTGGTGGAGTTCGGTCTCAAGGTGAATCAGCTTGCGAGACTTCAGATTCATTTCGTTTGAGAAATAGCAGATGCTGTTTTGACCGTCTTCTTCCATCGCAGTGCGCATGGCAATGCTTGCACTTCGAATCAGCATGTCGGCTTCATTGCCGTTTAGCGGATAGATGCTGACACCGGTTTCGAGCGCTATGTAGACTTCATAGCCGTCGACAGAAATAGTTTTGTCAAATTCCTGCAGTATGCGCTCGTGGATAACCGCAACATCCTGCGCATCCTGAATATGGTTGAGCGTGATACAGATTTCACTGTCACCGTAGCGGGAAACCGATAGTGCGTGCTCGTCGACACCGATCAGGCCTTTGTTGCTGTCCTGCTTCAACGTCTTGCGCAGGCGCTGCAATATCTTTTGGTAGAGCTTTTCACTGACGGAGAAGCCCAGGGTGTCGTTGATGCGTTGCAGCGCGTCGACTGACACCAGCATTACTGCCACATGCAGTGATTTTCTGGATGCTACCTGTAGCGCCTGCTCCAGGCGGTCGAGCATCAGACTGCGGTCCATTTTGGTCACTACTGAATCACTGGTTTGCTGTTCCGGCAGCTCGGCGGGCTCAGTGGATGGCTTATTACTAAACACCAGCACTGGTGACTTTTGCGCTGGTCGATCAGTAGCTGGTGGGTTATCGCTAATCGACGGTTCCGCAAACATCGGGGTAGGTGACTTAAACAGTGCCGCACCGGTATCTGCCGGTTCGGGCTTTGGTGTCTCGGGTTTGGCGGTGGCAAACAACGGCACGCTGCCGGTTTTAGGTGTTGGTTCGACTTTCAAGGCAGGTACATCTGCGATCGGCGGGGTATCCGTCACCGGTTCACTAACGATTGCGGCACCCGGGTCTTCCAGCGCTGTGGAGAAATTGGTAACGCGGTTTCGACCACTTTCTTTTGATACGTACAGCGCCCGGTCTGCCTGTTCCACCATATCGTTTGGCTTGGTGGCGCCGGAGTGAATTGAGGCGACACCGAAACTGGCGGTAATAGAACACTTATCAAGGAAATTGGCGCCAGTGCCTTTCTCAATGTGTTTGCGAATCGCTTCCGCTATGCGGTTACCTTCACCGAGCGTGGTCAGTGGCATGACCACACAGAATTCCTCACCACCGAAACGACCGACCAGATCGTTGGGGCGTGAATACTCGGCCAGCACGTTGGCCAGGTACTTAATGACCTCGTCTCCGACCCCGTGACCATGGGTATCGTTGACTGACTTGAATTTATCGATATCTGTCATCAGACAGGTCAGTTCATCGCGGTTTTGCACGGCTTCGGCAAACAGTGAGTCAAAGCCATTGAAGAATGAGCGTCGGTTTAAGGAGCCAGTTAGAGGATCACGGGTGGCGAGATACTCGAGTTCGCTGTTTTGACGTTCGATTTCTTTTTGACTTTTCTTGAGCTCGTCAAGCGCGTGTTGCAGTTCGGAGTTTTTAATCTCGACTTCGGTGATGTCATTAAATGTGATCAACACACCCCGAACCTCGTCCGCACGTGCGAGGATGGGTGTGGCGCTTACGGTAAAGGTTGATACCTGCTCGAAGCCAGTGTGCAGTTGCACCTTGGCAGCCGATGGCATTTCGCGTCCGGCGAGAATGTGCTTCCAGGGGAGTTGTTCGGTATCGTCGACCTGCCATTTCAGGCTGTCACAGCGCTTGCCGGCAATCTCTGAGGACGGTATGCCTGAGTCCCTCGCGAAAGCGGCGTTGGAGAAGATGATTTCATCCTCAAGATTGACAATCAACAGGCCCTCGGCCAGTGTGTCCAGGGCCTTTCTTACGCGTTCCGGTATGACTGCATCCGGGTCGAGTTCGCGCAGTGTACGTTTGAGCAAAAAGCAAAACGCAGTAAACCCTGAAAAGGCGATAAACAATACCACTGATGCGAGAGAGGCGCGGCGATCAATCAACCTGACACCGGCGTTGATGTCAGCGAACGCTATTTCAACCGTGCCAAACTTCTGCGAACCGTCAAACAGTGGAACCTTGACCTGCGTGGGAACTGACTTCGCCTCAGGCGGTAATGTCCACAGGGTATCGTGGTTACCGTAGCGATCGAGTATCTTTCCATCGGCGTGTCTCACCGCGACCGACTGCACCATCGGGTTGCGCTTGACCGTTGTTCGGAGCAACTCGGAGATCTTCGCGTTATCGCCACCATCGAGTTCCATCGCCACGTGTACCGCCAGTGTTTCGACGATAAATTTCCGCTGCGTCAGATCATTGCGAATGTTCTTCGGAAACAGGCCGAGGAAGTCACTCGCCAACAGCAGAGATATCACCAGCATGGTCATGCTGAAGCTGATACGGAACAACGGAGAGTGAAAAAACTTTTTCATTTTAATTTATAACTATGATTCTGTCTTTTGCACTATCGTTGTCGTTCCCCAGCGCCTGCATTCCGAGTAATTACCCCGGATAGATTCCTTTCTGTTGTGCACTGCGATTGGCCTATTGTGTTTAATAGGTAACGGCATCAGTGATCGATTACTATTGCTGCTTATTCGTCAATGCTGGCAGATCGGGTGACGCTGTCAGCAGTGTCAGTCGAGTCTGTCAGGACCGGTGTGTCAGCGTTCGTGTCGAAAGACAGGTTACAGCGCACACCACTGGGAATTCTCAGGCCGGAGTTTGGCATAACCAGTAACACGCCAAAGGTGCCACTGGCAGCATCAGCAACTCGGTCAACACTGCGCACCACGGCCACGTATGATTGATCGGCGTGTGAATCGAGTTGCAGGCGTACCTGTGCTTTCATACCGCGTTCAATGCTGCCGAGGTGTTCTGTCGGTACAATGAGTTCAACATGCAATGGGTCGAGATTAGCAATACGATACACGGGCTCAGCTTCGACATATTCGCCAACAGATTTGTATTTCTCGGTGATCACACCCGTGATCGGTGACTTGATGGTGCGCTGATCAAGTGCCTGTTGTGCGCGTACTGCTTCCAGCTCGGCAATACGCTTGTTGTCTTCTTCCTGTTGTGCCTGTAGTTGCGCGATATAGGTTTCGGTCTTTACCTTGTCCATATCCTGGGCGGAGATGGTCGACTCTTTAAACAGCTTTTTGTTGCGCTTTTCTGTACGCTGACCGAAGGCGGCATTTTCACGTCGCAGTTTCAGCGATGTGTTCATCTCGGCACGTGCAATGGCAAGCTCAAGTGTTGCGCGTTCCACGCGCGAGTCAAGCTCGGCAAGTAACTCACCCTGCTCAACAAAGTCATTCCGCTCCACCAGAGTGCTGTTTAGTATGCCCGGTACGCTGCTGCCCAGTTCCACAATTTCACTGGGTTCAACAATACAATCCATCTCCGGCAGCAGGCTGGAGTCGATGCTCGCCTGCACACCGAGCGGTGCCAGTGACGTGCACGCAGTTAGCAACAGGGCCAGTGGTGTAGAGCGTGAAGACAGTAGATTCATCGGTATTACCATTGATCTTTATATTGGGAGCTTGTTGAGAAATAGTTGCCTGATACTGCGCAACCACTGGTTGGCGAGTATTTCTCTGCCATGATTAATGCGAACGAAGGCACGGGTACCCAGGCCGCTTACGTCAATGCCTGCGGGCAGTGACAAGTCGATCTGAAATACTTTGTCAGCTGTTGTGGTGCCGGCTTCATCGTTGTTTACTACTGCGATATCCCCGCCACCTGCCGCACCCAGTGCGCGACTTGGCAATACGTGGCTGCCGGAAGGCGTCTGACGGATTATTTCAGCATCTATTTCTTTGGAGATTTGATCGGCCAGGCGAACTTCGACGCTGGTAATGCCTTTGGCAAAAAGCCCGACGGCAGTCTGCGGTACCACCAGTCTTACAATCAGATGGTCCGGGTTAACCACATAGGCGACCGGATCACCTTTGCTGACGTAGCGCCCGATCATATCCTGATGATTAGGGAACACCAGCACACCTTCGGTCTGGCTTTTTAGCGTTTGTGAATCACGATCATGCTGCAATTCGGCGAGATCGGCGCTGACCAGTTCCAGTTCTTCGGCGGTGAGTTCAGCCTCTATCGGATTGTTTACGCGTTCACTGACGTAACGCGCCTGCAACTCCTGCTGTTTGGCGAGCAGTACCTGTTCCTCTTTTTCAAGATCGGCGTTGACCAGCGTCAGCACTGACGTACCCGTGCTGACCAGCGCACCGGAATCCCCGAACTGGCTTTCTATAAACCCGTCAGTTTCAGCAAATATTTGTGCCTGATCCGGTACCCAAACGATGCCCTCTGCATTGGTATGCAGCGAGAATGGCAGCAGAAAGATAATCGCAAGCAGTGCAACGGCGCCAGCGCCTATGCGCGTCAGAATTCGTCTGCGATCACTGGCGATGGACGGATCAAACAACAGGTAGCGGGTCGCTTTCCAGGCCGGGAGCACAAACATCATTGTCATCGCCCAGGTGGCCAGAATAACGCCCAGCACCAGGTACTTGCTTGCCAGAAAAAACGCAATAACAAACGTAATGAATATGCGGTATAGCAGTGCCAGAATGCCGTAGATCGACAGCCACTTTTTCTCAGTGACATCGGTGACCGGCGATAGTGCATCATCCTGTCCCAGCAGATAGCGCTTGAGCAGATACAGATTATATTTAGCTGATCGGGTGTAGAGGTTAGGTATCTCGATGAGATCCTGCAGAATATAGTAGCCATCGAAACGCAGCAGCGGGTTGGCGTTAAACAGCAGTGTCGACACGCTACCGATAAGGAACGCCGACAGCGCAGCATTGCGTAACATACCTGGCTCAAGCCATACCCAGAAAATAAGCGCAATAGAGGCAAGGAAGAGTTCGGCAATCATGCCGGCGGCGCTGACAAACACACGCTTGTACTTTTCCCTGAATGCCCATGCCGCAGATGCATCAACGTAGGGCACTGGCATTAACACCAGTAGCGTAATGCCCATCTCGTGCACTTCACCGCCCCAAGCCTTAACAGCAAATGCGTGGGCAAATTCATGAAACGCTTTCATGAGCGGAAAAATCAGAACCATGAGCAATAGATTCTGTGGCGACAGAATATTGGACTTGAGTTCGTAGGTCAGATCACCGTAGTGCACCAGCAACAACAACAGTGCAAAGGAAATAACCAGCAACCACGTGACCGCACCGGCTATGGACAACAGTGGCCGCACCTGTGGCATGGTGCGGTTGAGGAATTTATCCGGATCGATCAGCGGGAAACGTATTGCCAGCGGGTTCATCAGACGCCTGAGTCGCTGCGCGCTCTTTTCTGTCTGACTGCGTTTAAAAAGCTGTTCCACATCGGTGGATATACCGCTTTTTATGGCACTGATTGAATGTAGTTGAATCAGAATATTCAGAATGTCAGCGCGTTCCGGGCAATTGTCCCCAAGTGCTGTCTGTATTTGAGCATAGATTTCCTGAATGGTCTGATCGCCATCCAGTCTGCCTATAAACTCATAGGCCGGCTGATTGAAACGCAGGTGCCGACCGGTGGCGGCGTCTGCCAGTATGTACCAGCGTGAGCCCCGAAACATCTGCGGATACGCGGTGATGTGTCGATGCAGTTGTGGCTTTAGTGACGCAATAGAGTGCCACTGTGCCGGAATAGCATCTTCGCCATTGTGTGCGTTGGATTCCTGCGCTGCCGGATCCGGTTGACTGTTTACAGAGGCGGTCACGTGATTACCATCCCCATGACCACAGCCACAGACGCACGCGGTCGACGACTTTGTGTGTCCATATCCACAGCAGCTTGCGTTCACCGACGTTGATGCGCGCGATGCCTTCCATACCTGGCCTTAAGTCATTGGCCTGATTTTCAAACTCGCCTTCAACACGAAAATAAGTCTTGCCATCACCGGATATGGCCATTGGCACAATCTGATCGACAACCAGGTCAACCGGCTCACCGGGCATTGCCTTAATAACCACCTGTCCGTTGTTGCCTTTCTTGATACCGGCCATGTCGCGTTCGTCGATTTCCAGTATTACGCGATAGTCCTCTAGTGGCGCTACTTCAAACAGCACATCACCAATTTCGACCGGGGCACCCATAGACTGACTGAGGTCACCGCTCGTTACATAGCCGGCGCGCGGTGCGCGCAGTTCAGTGCGCGAGATACGTTGTTCGACCAGAGCAAGTTCGGCGTTGATCTGATCAGAGCGTGCGCGCAGGATACTCAGTTCTGTACGGGCTTTTTTCGCCAGTGCTTCCTGGTACGCCTTTTTGATTTTGTTAGCTTCGCCCTGCCATTTTTTCAGTTCCAGTTGCAGTGACCTGTCGTCAAGCGTGGCCATCAGCTGTCCTTTGGAGACATGGTCACCGGCGCGAATCTGTGCGGTCTTGATAAAGCCCTGCACTGGAGCTGCAATGACCTGCGAGACCGCCCCTTCGATGCTTGCCGGTGCCGACACTTTGTAGTTGCCGTCTACGACTGCGCCGAATAACAACAACAGACCAAAGCCGATGCCAGCCAGTTTTAACTTCAGATGTTCCGGGCCAAACAGCTTTTGCAGACTATCGCGACTCTCTTCAACGGCCTTGGTGCGAAGCGGACGCTCGTCAATGAGTTTTAACTCAACAACCGGTGCAATGGCGGATAACACCGACTCACACCAGCGTGCAGTATCGGCATCGAATGGCTTGCGGTTGTCACGTTCAAATACAATGGCACCAAAGTTACCGCGGGCGCCGGTCAGTGGAAATGTAGCCACGGCAACACCCGAGTCGCTGGTCGCGAGCTCGCGGTTGGCCTGATCAATAGCACCGGTGTCACTCGCTATGGGAGGCAATACAACGCGACGGTTTTGATCGAGTGACTCCTCCATCGCCGCTTCCAGTTTTCTGACCAGCTGCGTACGGGCGTCAAAGGTTGCAAGATAAGAGATGCACTCGGTGCGGATAACCAGCCCTTTACGAATACCGATGCTGACGCGTTCGCAATTAAGACGCTCGGCCAGCCGGTTAACAATCTCCATACAGGACTTACTGGAGTGGTCATGCTGTACGACCGCGGCAAACAGATCCTGGGTGAAAGAGCCTGCCTCAAGCTGTACGCCGTCAGACAGATGGCTCAGTGATTCCAGCCAGTAACCACCCCACTGCAGCAGTTGCAGCACCACGTTCTGGCGCGACTGTGGCCTGGGTGTCATCAACAGGCCAACGTAGGCGACGGTTGTGCCGCCACTCTTCACCGGTGTCGCAACGATGTCAGCCAGTCTGCCGTTTGAATCACCGAACGGTACTTCGGTGGCAACCACTTCTTTCGATTGCTGCGCAGCCGATGCGATGGCACCCTGCAGCGCCTGTACACCTTCGCCATTTTCAGGCACCACCGACAGCAGCTTGCCATCCGGGTCGCACACACAGCCGGTGATAACATCGGCGATCATTTTGCATTGCCAGCTGAGCCAGCGGCCGGCAAGTTCACTGTTCAGACCATTGGCGCGAACGCCGGACTGACCAGCATCATTACCTGATTCGCGACTGTGTCCGGCGACCTGGCCGACAGCGGCAATGGACTCGCTGCGATCGGCGCGAGGCGCGTCCTGATGTGAAGCGGGACGTGGTGCGGGTTGACGGGCGAGCGCGCTCATGCAGGCACGCTGCCTGTTGGGCACACACGGTTATTCTTGATTAGCAAATCTGCTGGCCCTCAATACGCTTGCTACCGACACTCAGGGTCGGAGGACTGAACAAAATGTTCAGTAGCGCAGCAACAAGCGCTCCACAGCGAAGGGGCGGATTAGTTGTATATGCGGAAGTGAGAGGTTTGTCTCAGGAATCCTTAACGGTGTGCCGTTACTGGTAACCTGGTGAAGTTGATCGATGCACTAGCCGAGGTATGGGTGTGCTGCCTGGCTGCTATCGGGAACGGGGTTTGTGCGTCTGGTTGGCAGCACGCAAACTGTGTGCGGATTGCTGCAACGCGTTAAACAGTGTGTCGAGATGCTGCCGGGCCTGTGGATCCGCGTCAGCGCGCCGCAGCAAATTCGTCAGTGGCGATGAATTGTGGTGCTGGCTTTGCTTAGCACTGGCAGACAGGTTGTTACTGTCCGGCAGCGCGTAATCACCGATGATGCTGGTGATATCTGGCATGGCTTCTCCCGTTGTTGCAGCTGGTTATCTCTCGCACTGGCAGCCGCTTTCAATAGTGTGTGCAGTGCCCGGTGCTGGTGCGCGACGTTTAAGTAACGGCGGTTTGGCAATGGTCTGAAGTTCGCCGGTATACGTGATGCACTGGTAACAGCATCTGCCTCTAAACCCGTGTAGAACAACGGTCATTCCCCACACACAATCGAGAAGTCATCATGTATCGAATTACCATTCTGTTGCTGGCGTTAACCGGGCTTGGCCTTGGCGGTTGCAGCAGCAGTAACTCCGTACTCAAGGAGCTTGAGCAGGTTGCCGGACAGGTGCTGGCAGATCAGGATGGCGGTCTGAGCACTAACGATATAGCCCGCGGCCTGAAGCAGGCGCTGTCCGTTGGTTCGCAGAATGTGGTTGGGCAACTGGGTCGTGCAGACGGTTTCAACAGTGATCCTGTCGCGCACATCCCGCTGCCGCGCAGCCTCGAGAAGGTGCGCGACATCGCGCGTAAAGTGGGTTTGTCAGGAGAGCTAGACAACCTCGAAACACGCCTGAATCGAGCCGCCGAGCTCGCTACGCCGAAGGCCAAAACGTTGTTTCTTTCCGCCATCAGCCGCATGAGCATCGACGACGCAGTAGGGATATTGCGTGGCCCGGACGACGCGGCGACACAGTATTTCCGCAACGTGATGGGTGGAGATCTGGCACAGGCGATGCGGCCGATCATCGACGACAGTCTGTCGCAGGTTGGCGCGGTGCGTTCGTTTAACAGTTTGCTTGCCAGTTACCGCAAAATTCCTCTGGCGCCTCCGGTTGAAGCTGATCTGACCGATCACGTCCTCGAAAAAGGCGTCGACGGGATTTTTTACTATATTGCCGAGGAAGAAAAAGCGATTCGCGACGATCCGCTAAAGCGCACCACCGAGTTGCTGCAGCGTGTTTTCGGTGCTGCTCAGGGCTGATTTGCCCCGGACATCCACAGAGTGTGGTGGTACCCGCGCGGTATTGGTAAACTGCGCGGCTGCCGGAATGGCGACCCGTCTACTCTAATTCAAACTTGATTTTCTATCTTATTGACACTGGCTGTACAAAGCCCGGAGAACCTCTATGAGTGCTAATGATGATGCGGCCTTTCTAAAGGTATTTATTGCAGTGTTGGGGTCGTTGGTTGTGTTTACCTTTTTTATTATTTTTATGGCAAATTCTTTTTCTCCCGATTCGGTTCCGGCCCAGGACCCGATCGTGATGGAGCAGACCAAAAACCGTATCATGCCAATTGGTACCTCGAGAGTGGCGCAGTAAGCGACTGAACTTTTATCTGTAGAGACGAAAACTATGAGCCAGCAAGATAGCCAGCTAGACTCAGGGCTATACAAGTCGTTTGCCTTAGTACTGGGTGCACTGGTGTGCTTTACCCTGTTTATTTTGGTGATCGCCAATATGGTGTCGCCGACCAGTGACCGAAATCAGGACCCGCTGGTTGCAAACAACATCAAGCGATCAATCGAGCCCATTGGTCGCTCCAATGTTCGCGCGGTAGTGGAAACTGCCGAGGCAGAGAGTGCCTCTGACGCCGCAGCCGAAGAGACGCCCGCCGCCGAAGGTGAGGCAGCGTCGCAAACAGAAGAAGCTGAATCAACTGACGATGACGCCGGCTCCGATCAGCCCGCTGATACAGACGCAGCACAAGCTGAAACGGCCGAAACCACTGAAGCAACCACCACAACCGGTGTGGTCGATGATTCAGCATCTGACTCGCAGGCCGCGGATGCTGTTAACACAGCGGCTGGCGTCGAGCCGGCGCGTGTCGATACCAGTGTGGATATCCCGGTTAAGGTGCGCGCTGTTGTCGCCACCAACTGCGCGGGCTGCCATCAGAGCGGTGTTCAGGGCGCACAGCGCAACGACGACACTGAGGCGTGGCAGGGGCTGGCGGCTAAGGGCATTGAAGCGCTGACAGCCAGCGTTATCAACGGACTGGGTGCTATGCCGGCACGGGCGGAGTCGCCGCTTGACGATGCAGAACTGAAGTTGGCCGTACAGCACATGATCAACAAGAATCTGGCCGGAGTGGCACCTCAGGCATCGGACAGTGACGCTGCTGCAGCAACTACCGAGACAACCGGAGAGACTGCTTCGACTGAGGCTGCTTCTACTGAGAGTGAAGCCACCGATTCATCCGGTGCACAGGCGTCAGATAAAGACGCGGCCGCGGAAGAGACAGCTGCGGTAGCTGAGCCAGCAGCTGTTCCCATACCTGATAACGTCAAGGCGGCGGTAGACACCCTGTGCGCTGCCTGCCACATTTCCGGTGTTGGCAATGCGCCTAAATACGGCGACAAAGCGGCCTGGGATGCCAGAATGGCCAACGGTCTCGATGCAGTGACCGCCAGTGCGATTGCGGGTAAGGGCGCTATGCCGGCACGCGGCGGCAGCCAGTTGACTGACGAAGAGATTCGTCTCGCAGTTCAGTACATGCTGACCAAATAACAGGTCCGGTCACGGCAGGCTGGCTGTTGATGCCGGCCTGCTTCCATTCGTTGTTTCTATAGTCTGTTTCCCCTCGGTTACCGGCTACTATGGCTAATCACGGCGCAGCTTGTCGTCTACCGCGATTGGTGTCGGGTAGCGCAGGACAATCCAGTAAGAAGAAATTACAAACGTCATGATGGTAGCGGTCTGCACCACCATTGATGCCCGCTCTGTGATTACTCCCGCGCCGACGGCCACAACCGCCACCAGCAGCGCAAACTCGCTGATCTGACCGAGGCGCACGCCAATTTCACCCGCCAGCCGGCGCTTTTCCTTTTCACGTCGCAGCAATAGTTTGAAGATCAGCGGCTTGCTGATGACTGCAACCAGTGCCAGTGTTAGTGACAGCAGGAACACATCCGGTACGCGGCTGATATCAAACCCGGCACCCAGCCCGAAGAAGAACATAATCAGGAAGAAGTCCCGCAGTGGTTTCAGGCTTTCAGCGATATAACGGGCAATGGGATTGGCGGCCAGTGATACCCCGGCGATGAAGGCGCCAATTTCGTGCGACAGGCCAACCGCATGGGCGAGTTCTGCCAGCCCCATACACCAGCCAACAGTAAGCAGGAAAATGTACTCGCTGATTTGATCGAATCGGGCAAAAAGCTTCGACAGCAGGTGGGTGGAGGTGTAGTACGCGCCGATGCCAATGACCGGCAGCAATACCAGCATGCCGAGCAACTCTATGTACGCAGACCCTTCGTTGCCCATCTGCTCCAGAAACAGCAGAGCGATAACAGCGATGATGTCCTGCAACAACAGGATACTGACAATGATCTCACCCATACGCTGGTGATGCAGGGCGCTGGTGGGTAGCAGCTTCAGGCCAATGATGGTCGATGAGAACATCATGGTGCAACCGATGACCAGGCTGTCCGTTGGCGACATGCCAAACGCCATCGATATGACAAAGCCCGACAGTGCAAATACGATGCAGCTCAGCACAGTGACAACAGTCGCCTCACGCATCAGCTTTTTCAGGTCTGCCGGCTCCAGGTTTAGGCCCAGCAGAAACAGCAGAAAGATGATGCCGACATTGGCGATGTCGGCAATCAGCGCCGGGTCGGAGATGAGGCTCGAGACGTGTGGTCCGGCCAGCAATCCGACGGCTATATAGGCGACCAGCAATGCCTGGCGTGCGAACAGTGCAACCGTGGCGATGATCGAGGCACCGGTGAAAATCAGAAAAATGGTGTAGATGATGGAATCACCGGCCATATGCGTTGTCCTGCGGTTGTAGTTTGGTCCACATCGAGCGTCGCTACATGGCCGTTGTGACCGGGCCCCGTGACTGGTTTTTTCAGACTGCGGCCCTCTGCCTGAACCCGGCAGAGGTTGCTGACTGTGGTCGGCGGATATTATGCGGGCACGAACCGGCGGGGGCGTGTATCATCGCGTCCTGCATTGATCTTCCCAAAAACACCTACACTCTAAAGCAAAACCAACTAGAACACTGTTATGGAACGTTTACCGGAGTTTGTCGGCAACCACCCGATACTTTTCACCGCACTGGCTGTGGTGATTGGAATGATCATCTTTTTCGAGTACCAGCGGATGTTCTCTGGTATCAAGCAGTTGAGTGCCATTGAGGCCACGCGACTGCAGAACGACGAAGATGCCATTTTCGTCGATGTGCGGGAAGATTCGGAGTACAAGGCCGGTCATATCCTCGGCGCCAGGCACATACCGATCAGCAATTTCGACAAGCGCATGACCGAACTGGAAAAGTCCAAAGAGAAACCGCTGATCGTCTATTGCGCCACCGGCGCGCGGGCGTCAAAAGCGGCGGGAAAATTGCGCAAGAGCAACTTCGAGTCAATCTACACGCTTGCCGGCGGCATGGGCGGTTGGGAAAAAGCCAGTATGCCGGTTTCGACAAAAGGCTGAAAACGATGAGCGACAGCAACAAAGAAGTGTTGATCTACGAAACCGCACTGTGCGGCTATTGCCGGGCAGCTAAAACCCTGCTCGACAAGAAGCAGGTTGAGTACCGCACCATTCGGGTTGACCTCGATGCAGATCAGCGCCAGAGCATGATGGAGCGCAGTGGCCGCCGAACCGTGCCGCAAATTTTCATTGGTGATCACCATGTCGGTGGCTTCGACGACCTGGCCGAGCTTGACGCGGCCGGTGAACTCGACGGGCTGCTGTC
>CAYMFQ010000004.1:58597-60912 GCA_964389335.1 uncultured Granulosicoccaceae bacterium | reverse complement strand
ATTGGCAACTCACCTATAAACAACCGTATTAAGCAGGATCCAACTAATGGCTGAAGAGAGCGCCGCAGCAACATCAGAAGCGGACAAGCAGTTTCGCATACAGAAAGTTTTTGTTAAGGATGTGTCGTTTGAAACCCCGCGTTCCACCGAAATTTTTACCGAACAGGGTAAGTGGAACCCTGAGGTAAAGGTGCAGCTGAACACGGAGGGCAAAAACATCAAGGACAACCTGTACGAGTGTACATTGATTGTCACTGTCACGGTTGAACTGGAAAGCAAGCCAGCGTATCTGGTTGAAGTGCAGCAATCCGGACTGTTCACGATTTCCGGCTTTGGCGAAGGTGAAATGGGTCATCTGCTGGGCAGTTACACGCCGAGTGTGCTGTTTCCGTTTGCGCGTGAGACTGTTTGCGATATGGCTGTACGCGGCGGCTTTCCGCAGCTGTTGCTTGACCCAATCAACTTTGACGCACTGTACGCGCAGCACATGTCGCAAAACAATGCACCCAACGCACCGGCACCTGAGACACCGCAATAGCTGTTGATGTGACGCAGCAGCACAGGGCAGGCACTGATTGGGCAAAATCCGTAGCGGTACTCGGCGCTGGCAGCTGGGGTACGGCACTGGCGAATCACCTTGCCGATGCCGGTGTGCAAACTGTGCTGTGGGCGCGTTCGAGCGACACAGCACAGCGAATCAATAACGACCGGCAGAACGCGAAATTTCTGCCGGGCATAACCCTGCATACCGAGCTTCGATGCAGCACTGCTTTTTCAGCCACTGTCACATCGGCCGATGTGGTGCTGATTGCCACACCCAGCTCTGCATTTAAGAACATCGTTGAGCAAATCGTCGCGTTGCGACCAACCGGCGTTGATTTAATCTGGGCCTGCAAGGGGCTCGATAAAGATACCGGCCGCTTCTTTTCTGATCATCTGCACGACGTGCTGCCGAGTGGCAGCCGCTATGCGATTGTGTCGGGTCCGACGTTTGCCAGTGAGCTTGCCAGTGGTCTGCCCACGGCCATCAGCGCTGCTGCGAGTGACGAAAGCTTTGCCAGCGAAGTTGCCGACCTGCTGCACACTGAGCGCCTGCGTGTTTACACCAGCGACGATATCAAAGGGGTGCAATACGGCGGGGCGCTTAAAAACGTCTATGCTATCGCCGCCGGCATTTCAGACGGACTCGGGTTTGGTGCGAACGCTCGGGTCGCACTGGTGACACGGGGTCTGGCGGAGTTGATGCGCATGGCCGAGCAACTCGATATTCGTCGCGAAACACTGATGGGCCTGGCTGGCGTTGGTGACCTGATACTCACTTGCACTGATGATCAGTCGCGCAACCGGCGCTTTGGTCTGGCGCTGGCCGAGGGTCTGGCTATAGACGACGCACTTGCACGTGTTGGCCAGGCAGTGGAGGGTATTGGTGCTATCCGCGCCGCACGTCAACTCAGTATCAAGCTGGGAATTGAAATGCCCATCGTCGAGCAGTTATACGAAGTAATTGACGAAAGCAAACCGCCCATGCTGGCGGTGCAAACGCTGTTGTCCAGAAAACAGCGTAACGAAATCAGTTGATCCGTTGCGGGTTATGTCATCCCGCCAAAATCGAGCTGTCGCAGCGCTTCATAACAAACAATCGCAACTGCATTCGACAGGTTAATGCTGCGGCTGGTATCAAGCATGGGTATGCGCAGCAGATAATCTTTGCCCAGTGACTGTAGCACATCCGCTGGCAGGCCTCGCGTTTCCGGACCGAATAACAGCGCATCACCTTTGCGAAATTTTGCGTTGCTGTAGGCTTGCTGCGCTTTGGTGGTAAAGCCATACAACGCACGAGGTTGCTGGCTGGCGCAATAGTCAGCCAGTGATTTCCAGCGTGTTACCACCGACAGATCAATGTAGTCCAGACCGGCACGTCGAACACTTTTCTCGTCGAGGTTAAAGCCCAGTGGTTCGATCAGGTGCAGGGTGCAGCCACAGTTCGCACACAGCCGCATGATGTTGCCGGTATTTGGAGGAATTTCCGGCTCATACAGCACGATATCAAACATTGATAACCCCACCCTGGCTGCTGTTGCGCGCTGTTGTGGAACGATAGTTGCCGCACTGGCCGCTGACAACCAGCGATGTTGTTTCCCCGTTGTGTCGCAACTTACTTGCGCGACGGTTTGTGAATTCGGGAGTATTTGCGCGTGTCATTGGTAATAAGTTTGTGTAGTAGCCGGTTGAGGTATAGAACTGACCGGAGCTGTTTTATCAGCCGTTGTTGTTTGCATCACATTCGAAGGTGCAGTGTATGGCGTGGATTGCGA
>CAYMFQ010000004.1:37620-58497 GCA_964389335.1 uncultured Granulosicoccaceae bacterium | reverse complement strand
GGATTGCGATGGCATCGATTGCGACAGCGCGGGCCAGGCACAACAGGCCTTGTATTGCTGTGCAGTGCGTTTATTGTTGCGTGCCATACCCCGCAGCAGTTATCAAGGAATGACATACCACAGCCTGTTCCTGTTGCGGCAATACCGGCTATAACAGCAGCCACACCAATGTTGCCGGTACCAACCCGGTCACAGTCACCACGTACCCCCGACGAATTGTATACCGTTTCGGTCAGGCGTGTGCCTGCCAGTGATGTGCTGTTCTCAATAGCGCGCGATGCCGGGCTGCAGTTGTCAATCAGTGGTAATATCAAAGGCGATGTTACCCTGCATGCCGTGCAACAACCGGTTGCGTCTATCCTGTCGAAGCTGGCGCGACAGGTGCCAATACGTTATCAATTGCAGGGTAAAACCTTGTCGGTTGCCACTGATGATCCAACCATAAAAAGCTATCAGGTCGATTACCTGAATATCAGTCGCCGTACCAGAAGCAGTGTCAGTACAGCCACCCGTATTGGTTCGTTAAAAACTGACCCGGACGATGACACCGCCGGTACCAACGTCTCCAACGGTTCTTCCACCGAGGTAGAAAATACGTCGGAAAATCTGTTTTGGGATTCGCTGACTGCAAACATAGCCGGTATTATCAATGAGCCGGCATCTGGTGAAAGTGGCAACACTAAATCCAGTAACCTGTTTGTCAATCGTGAAAGCGGCATTGTGTCGGTCCGAGCGACCGAGCGACAGCACAGGGTTATCGATGCCTTAATAACGCGCGCGGTGAGCAGTGCTCAGCGACAGGTGCTTATTGAGGCAACGGTGGTGGAGGTAACCTTAAACGACAATTTTGAGGCGGGTGTTGACTGGCAGATTCTCGATAACAACGGCGGTACTGCCATTGATTTCGCACAGTTGCTGACCGGCAGTCCGGCCGCTGCAGATGCAACCACGCCTAAAACTTCGATACTTAGCTATCGCAATAACAACAGCAGTTTTGGGTATGTCGGTGCAACCCTAAAAGCGCTGCAGCAATTCGGTGATGTGCAGGTGTTGTCTAATCCGAAAATTATTGCACTGAACAATCAGCCAGCGGTACTGAAGGTCGTCGATAACCGAGTTTACTTTACGTTTGAAATTGATCGACTACAAAGAGAAAACGGCGATGAGCGCACTCTCGTCGACAGCACAATACACTCAGTGCCAATCGGACTGGTGATGAGTGTGACGCCGTTTATCGATGCCAGCGATGAGGTTATTCTGAATGTTCGACCGACGATCTCGCGAATTCTTAACTTTGCCAGCGACCCCAGTCCGTCACTGGCAGGGCATAGTGAAGTGCAAAACCTGATACCGGAAATTCAGGTGCGGGAGATGGAATCACTGCTGCGGGTACAAAGCGGAGATGTCGCAATTATCGGGGGGCTGATGCAGAATAGGGCAGATGACCGCAAGAGCGGGGTGCCAGCTGTCAGCGCCATACCGGTGATTGGCAAGGTCTTCTCGCAGTCCGCCAAAAGTACCGAGAAAACTGAACTGCTGGTTTTTCTGCGCCCGACTGTGTTAACACGAAACAGCAGTGAACAATACGAGAATGTACTGGAACGCTACATGAAGCGATCAACCAATCCATTGACCAGCGCCCTGCCTGCGCCACAGCTGCCATCAGGGTTCGGGAACCTGCAGTGAGTCTGCTGCGCGATGCATTGGGAACAGGAACGGACGCCAAAGCGGAACACGATAAGGAAAAGCCGGACAGTCTGTCTTTTAGCGGGGCGGTGCTGGATGCCGACGAGTTACTTGGTGGAGTCAGCCCGGATCGTGAAAAAACCCTTAGCGAGCCGGCGCGGGAAGTCGATTCATCCCGTAAAGAAACTTTGCCTGTTGATGACATACCTGAGCAAGTCTCTCTTCAGGGGGCGGCATTCAGCGACGAACTGTCGCAGAGCGATGCGGCTGCAACAGCACAGGTCACTGTACAGAGCTCTGAGGCACCGCTGCAACAGTCATCCGCCCGGCAGGTGCCGCCAGCACATCCGCCAGAACCGGCTTATTCAAAGTCTGCCGCTGACGAGACGAGTGTTCAGGAGCCTGCGCTGGCAACCGGTGCAGTGCCTCGCCGGTTCGTCAATCCGGATCCGCTGTTTTTTATCATTATTGCGTTTGCCTGTGTTGCCTTGTTTGGCAGTGTATATGCGCTGGTAACCCAGAACGATGAGTATGTCAGTCGTGAGTATGCCGAGTTGCGAGCGCGACAAAATAGCCTTGAAGCATTAGTTGCCGAACAACAGCAGCAACTTGCGCAAAGTGCGGTGGCAACTGGCCCGGGTGACGCATCAGAATCCGCTGACGTTACAGGTGATGGAATAGGAGTGACTGCTGCAGCCGAACAGATTGCTCCGGCCCATGCAGTTCAACAAGAGGCAGCTCAACAAAAGGCAGTTCAACAAGAGGCAGTTCAACAACAGCCAAGTCAGCAACAGCCAGCTCAGCAACAGATAACAGCGGCGCCTGTGTCGACGCAGCCTGACGCTCGTACACAAACCGCTACGACACTAGAAACAGTACCAGTCGAGCCAGCAGCAACCGAGGCGTCTGCCACCAGCGTTAGCGTGCCTGTAACCAACACATCGACTGAAGCGCCGGTGTCGCGTGACCAATCTGTGGTACCTGATCAAGCGAGCGCGAGTGATCAGCAATTGGTTCTGTTGCAACAGGAACTCAGTGCGCTGCGCGAGACCATTGCCGGGCAGAACAAAAAGATATCGCAACTGTTGGCGGCGCGCACACCGCAGCAAAACGACGAGGCTTCACAGCCGTCAGCAACCGAAGCTTCGTCGGGATCAAATTTGTCGGGATCAAAACCGAGTACACCTGTAACACCGGCACAGGTCGATACATCAGCCCCGGTCTATGACAAGGCCGGCAATGTAACGATCACCAGTGAGCAGACCGCAATGGTGGTGGGTGATGATCGATCACCGGAAATTCGCTTGCCGGCGCAGGGAGACGCTGGCTATGCTGAAGGTGGTTTTTCAGCGTTAATCGGACAGGCTTTTCACGCTTACTCGACCGGTAACATGGCGCTTGCAGGTACTCTGTATCGGCGAGCAGTGCAGCTTGAACCGTATAATCGAGATGCCAACCTTGGGGTGGCTGCAGTGGCGACTGATGCCGGTGAGTTTGCCGAGGCCACGCAGCGATACCGACATCTGTTGTCACTTAACCCCGGTGATGAAGTGGCGTTTTCCGGCATGTTAAACCTGGTGGCAGCTACCGGTAATCGCGCCATAGAAAACGAAATGATTGTACATGCGT
The DNA here is from genome assembly GCA_964389335.1 of uncultured Granulosicoccaceae bacterium. Classification (GTDB taxonomy): domain Bacteria; phylum Pseudomonadota; class Gammaproteobacteria; order Granulosicoccales; family Granulosicoccaceae. Next base: position 55,182 of record CAYMFQ010000004.1, on the reverse strand, counting down.
CGCAGTATCAACAGATGCCGGTGTTGCATGCAGCGCTCGGTAATTATTACAGTCGTCAATCACGCTGGAGCGAGGCCAGTAACTCCTATGCGACCGCAACCGCGCTGGCACCGGATACAGCCGATTACCTGTACAACCTCGCAGTGTCTCTCGATCAACTCGGTAACACCGGGGCGGCGATCGAAAACTACGAGCGCGCCATGGCGATGAGCAAAAGGGGTCATCACTCATTTGACAGCATCACCGTAAACAACCGACTGCAGTCGCTAAAACAACCCTAACGCCTAACGGGCGTCAAATTACTGTCTGCTTTTCCCTTCGGTGACGCGCACCGCCGAGCCTTTCGGAAAAGCCCGCAGGCGATGCGCTCCTGCCCCGGCGGCGTAAATATTGCTGTCGCTTTGCCTTCCGCAGCGCCCGTGAGAGTCAGGCGCAATCACCGTAGCTTAGAACCGGAACAGGCAGGGGGTTCAGTGGCAGAGGTTGTGTCGTTAATTGACAATCAGCAGTCAGGCGGTAACGAAGACGCTTCGCATGTCGACATTGCGCGTGAGTCTATTCTCGCACAGTCCGTTGCGCTGGCCGGTATAGCCGCTGGTCTGGGTGAGGAATTCGACGATGCCATCAGGTTAATCGTTGAATGCCCTGGTCGCGTTATTGTGATTGGCATGGGCAAGTCTGGCATCGTTGGACAAAAGATTGCGGCCACACTGGCCTCGACCGGGACACCGGCTTTTTATATACATCCGGCTGAAGCGATTCACGGTGACCTCGGCATGATAACGCCGCAGGACGTTGTGCTGTTGATCTCGAACTCCGGTGGTACGGAAGAAGTGGTGAAATTGTTGCCGTCGATAAAGTACTTTGGCAACAAAATAATCGGTTTGGTGGGGCGTGCCGATTCCCGTATCGGTGATTCTGCAGATGTCACACTGGAACTCCGCGTAGAGCGGGAAGTGTGTCCGCATAATCTGGCGCCCACGACTTCCACACTGGCGGCTATGGCCGTGGGTGACGCACTGGCTGTAACGCTGATGAAAGCAAAGAACTTCGAGCCGTCAGACTTTTTACAGTTTCACCCGGGTGGCATGCTCGGTAAGAGTCTGCATTCACGCGTACGCGATGTAATGCGCTCGAAGGATCTGCCACTGTGCGCGCAGGACGACCGGATATCCGACGCTGTTATAGCGATGACATCATCGCGCCTGGGTCTGGTTATTGTGCAGGATGAAAAGCGTATCGTCGGTATCTTCACGGACGGTGATTTGCGTCGAGCGATGCTGGCGGAGGGTAATGTGATGTCTGCGCCGGTCAGTGAATACATGTCGCCAAACCCGGTCTGTGTCACCGCCGATGATCTCATTAAAGATGCCGAAGCGCTGATGCGGGAGCACAAGGTTCGCGCGCTGGTGGTAGTGTCTTCGCGTGACGGAGAGCAGGAAAAGATATGCGGCATTCTGGAAATCTTCAGCAGCAACCATTGATGGGAGAAACACTCGCCATGGTTCGGTTACAACGCCGCGTAAAACATTCTCGTTTACTGGCGGTTGCTGCCATCGCTTTGCTGACCGCCTGTACCAGAATGCCGGTGGAGCATCAGGCTGTGGTGCCAGAGAGAGCGCAGGACAACCGGCTACAGGTGATTGCGCAGACAGGTATAGGAGCGTCTGCCCGCTATATCGATACGAGCACCGGTGTGGCTGTCACAGTGTCAGTGCTGTCTGAGTACTTTTCAGCGGCAGGCAGAAACTGTCGAAAGTTTTCGGAGAGTCGCAGCAGGCAGACCGTTGTTGCCGATACGGCAAATAGTGCAGGCACCAGTGTCAATGTAAACACTGATGTGAATACAGGCCCGGCACCTTCCAAAATTGGCCTGGTGTGTCGCGATGCAAAACAGGGTTGGGTGGAAGTTCCGCTTCACTCAATTGCAGGCTAACCGAACGGCGAAGCCTTTGGCGGCAACTGTCGAAAGCATGTGAATACCATTACACGCCACGCGTCACCCGATTCGGCCTTTCTGGTTCAGTGTCGTGTGGTGCACGCATTGATTATGCGTGATGTAAAGTCGCGCTATGGTGGCAGACGGCTTGGGTTTCTGTGGGCCTTGCTGGAGCCGCTAATGATGATCGGTGTTTTTATCGGTCTGTTTCACCTGATGGGTCGATCGACCCAGGGCGGTATACCGGCACCTTTGTTTTTCGTCGCGGCCTTTGCTCCGTTTTTTATGTTTCGCGATATTTTTTCTAACGTAATGATGTGTATTAAGGGCACGAATCCATTGCTGATGTTTCCGCAGGTCGCTCGCACAGACATCATTCTGTCGTCCGTAATTGTTGATATTCTGGTTTCGCTTACCGTCTTTTTAGTATTGATACTGGGCTGCGTATTACTGGGTTTCGAATTCACCGTCGACCAGCCACTGCAGATTCTCTACGCACTGGCGCTGCTTATCGCACTTGGCACCGGGCTCGGGCTGATTCTTGGTGCGCTGACCATTCGCTACGAATTTGTATCGTCTTTTGCTCAGGCCTTATTAGGCCGGCCATTGTTTCTGACCTCGGGCCTGTTTTTTACTGTTGATGTTATCCCTGCGCAGGCGCGTGATTATCTGTTGTTCAACCCGGTGCTACACGGCATTGAAGCTGTTCGCTCGGCGATGTTTACGCAATTTGAAAGTCGCTATGCTGACACATCCTACATGTTGTTTTTTGCTGTGGTGATGCTTGCGTTTGGATTGATGCTGATGAACTTTTTTGAGCGTCAGAGGCATTAACCGGTGATTTCACTACAGAACGTAACGAAAACCTATGGGGTTGGCGCCCAGCAGCACCGCGTACTCGACGACATAACTTTTAGTTTTCCGTACCGTAAAAGTGTTGGCATCCTCGGTGCCAATGGTGCCGGTAAAAGTACGCTGATCCGCATCATTGGTGGAGCTGAGAAACCTGACAGTGGGCGCGTTGTCAGAACCAGCCGTCTGTCATGGCCTATGGGTTTTGCGGGCGGATTTCAGCGCAGTATGACGGGCAGGGAAAATGCAAGGTTCGTGGCTCGCATTTACGGCGCAGACTTTCACGAGGTAGAACGCAGAGCAATCGAGTTTTCCGAGCTGGGTCATTACTTTGACCGTCCGCTGGGTTCCTATTCGGCGGGTATGCGCGCGCGCTTTGCCATGTCAGTCAGCTACGCACTGGATTTTGATTACTACCTGATCGACGAGGCACTGGAGACAGGTGACGCCAGGTTGCGCGAAAAATTCAGACAGGTTTTTAAAGAGAGGCGACAAACTTCCTCCGTGATCCTTGTATCCCACAACGAACAGACCATTCGTCGCAACTGCGATGTTGCTGCGGTATTAAGCGGCGGCAAGCTGCACTACTTTGACGATATTGACGGAGCGTTTTTGTTGTATCGACGGGTACTGCTGGGGAGTCGTGCGGCATGAACCCGGTGGCCTTGCGTGTGGCGTTTGCGCTGACGATACCGATTGTCGTCGCCTTTACCTATTTCGGACTGATTGCATCGGACCGCTACGTGTCTGAATCCAGTGTGGTAATCCGCAGTGGTAACTCCTCCAGCCAGACATTGTCGTTCGGTGGTCTTATTCCGCTGGGCGGGTCAAGTGTGCAGGATGTAGTCGTGGTGTCTGACTATATTGCATCGATGGAGATGGCTCAGCATCTCGATGAGAAGTTCTCTCTGCGTGAACATTACTCATCCCCTGATATTGATTTCCTGTCGCGTCTTGCAGCATCAGTTAGTGCTGAAGAGTTTGTCGAATATCTGGCTGGCAAAATCAGTGTGGTATACGAAGAGTCCACCGAGATCATTGCTATTACCGTACAGGCCTATTCGCCCGAGATGGCGCGCGATGTCAATAGCGAGATTATTCGCAAGGCCGAGGTGCTGATTAATCAGCTGTCAGACCGTATGGCTGAAGATGCGATAGGTGCAGCAAAGGCCGAGGTTCAGCTGGCGGTGGAGAATGCGACCGATGTCAGCGAACGCCTGTCAGCGTTTGCCGTCGATAACCGGTCGCTCAATCCCGAAGTGGAAACCAGCTCCATCTTCGGTGTGATATCCGCACTTGAAGGCAAGCTTGCCGAAACACGCGCTGTGTATGCTGAGAAATCCGCCTACCTGCAGGAGAGCTCAGCAGAAATAAGGGGGCTAAAGAATCGTATAGCTGGTCTTGAAACAGAGGTAAGGCGCGAACGAGCACGGCTGTCCGATGAACAAGGCGAAGGCGTTGGCCATCTACTGGGGCGCTATAAGCCGTTGATGGTTGAAGAAGAGCTGGCTCGGCAGCGCTATGCGGCAGCGTTAATGGCGCTTGAGACAGCACGTTCTGAAAGCCGTCAGCAAAAGCGTTACCTCGCTACTTTTGTTAAACCGAATCTGCCGGATTCATCAACTGAACCGGATCGCATTGTGGATGCGGTCAGTGCCATTTTATTCGCGATGCTTTTCTACACTATTTTTGCCTTGTGCAGAGCAACCATCAGGGAGCACATCGATTTTGCCACGTGATGCCAACAATGTCGGCTGCAGCCGCTTTATAGCCTGGCTACTGGCAGTTGCCCTGGTCTTCGCTTCGTATTCTGTGTCTGCACAGATGGTGGCAGAGCCTGACTCCAGTGAACCGCTGGGTCACAGTCAGGTGCTGGAGCAACAGCCACCCGGTCAGCTGGAAACGATTCGCAGAACCGCGCAGCCTTTTGGCCATACGCTGTTCGGCGGCGGCTTTGGTGCTGATGAATCAAGTGGGCTTAACGCGGACTATATCGTGGATGTCGGTGACCGTGTGTCGATCCGTATATGGGGTGCTGCCTCGTTTGATGATGTGCAAACGGTTGACAGTCAGGGCAACATCTTTATACCCGAGGTGGGTCCGGTCAAACTGGGAGGCACTCCAAACCGGCATATAAACAGTCGGGTTAAATCGGCGGTATCACGAGTTTATACTAACGACGTGGAGGTATACACCAACCTGCTTACGGCACAAACAATCAGTGTCTATGTGACCGGTTACGTTGGTAAGCCCGGTAAGTACAGTGGCCTGGCTAACGGGTCGTTACTGAATTTTATTGATAAGGCGGGCGGTATCAATCCGTCGAGCGGTAGTTTCCGAGACATCGAAATTGTGCGCAATGGCAAGGCGATAGGCAGCGTGGATTTGTATGAATTCATTCAGTACGGACGCTTGCCACAACTGAGCCTGAAAGAAGGTGATGCGATTGTTGTAAAGCCGCTGCTCAATACAGTGGTGGTGCAGGGTGAAGCAGCCAAGCCGTTCCGCTTTGAATTTTCCGAGCCGCGTATAACGGGGGCGCAGCTGATGGCGCTTGCCACCCCTACGCCTGGCGCGACGCATGTGGCCATCAGTAAAATTGAGAATGGCGAGACGCGTTTTGAATACGTAACCCTGCAGGCGTTTCGCGATATCACGCTCAACAATGGTGATATCGCCTCATTCCGGTCAGACCTTGCCGAAAGAAACATCACCGTCAATGTTGAAGGGGCGCATCGGGGTGCCTCAGCGCTGACTGTGGTGCAGCATGCCACGTTGCGACAGGTGCTTGATCTGATCGAGGTTGATCCGGAGATCGCGGCGTATCAGCGTATCTTTATCAAGCGCAAAAGCGTTGCAGAGCGCCAGAAAAAGTCGATCAGGGAAAGCCTGCAACGGCTGGAAGCTGAATATCTGACAGCGTCATCCGCCACTGACAGTGAGGCGAGTATCCGTGCGCAGGAAGCCAAGCTGATTTCAGACTTTGTCCGCAAGGTAAGTCAGGTTGAACCGAGCGGTACACTGGTTGTGGCATCGGCTGACGAGGTCGCGGACATCATTTTGGAAAACGACGACACCATTGTGATACCGCGCAAGTCACCCAGTGTGCTGGTGACGGGCGAGGTCAGACTGCCACGCGCGTTTCTGTGGGAACGCAGCCTCGATGCGGCTGATTACATTGCCATGGCGGGCGGTTATTCCAACAACGCCAATAAAAAGTCAGTGCTGGTTGTAAAACAGGACGGACGTATCGTGAATGCGGGTAGCACCAGGGTGTCAGCAGGAGACGAATTGCTGGTATTGCCAAAGGCACCAACAAAGAACCTTCAGTTGGCTACCAGCATCACCGATATCTTATACAAGATCGCGGTTGCGACATCAGTCGCATTGTCAATATAAATCACGGTTATATCCAGGTTCTGTTGTGAGCGCTTTCTCACTGATCGCCTGTCGCTGTGAATGGCGCGGCAGTCTGTGGACTGGATCGGGTCACCTCGGCAAGGAGATTGCGAAGTCACAGTAGTTTTGGTTATTGGGCAAAGGAAGCTGCGATAACAGGGATTAACAATAATAAATCGGGTTTTGAGCCCGAGGACGACTGCGTGTAAGGCCCTAACCCGGTATGGCAGGGGGCGGACACGTAGCCGTGCGCCGATTAACAGGCTGGATGATGAGCCGAGATACGTCAAAAAAAAATACAATTAAGCGCGTACTTGAACCTTTGGCCAGGTTAACGCCACGACTAACGCCGGTGTTAAAGCCGGGTAATGATATCGTGGAGAATCGGGCCGCGCGGACGGGAAGCTGGACCTCTTCGGGTGCCGACCCGCAATTCGTCTGCAAGTTTCCACTGTTGGATATTCATACGGGCTGGTATTTGATTACGGTCGACATTGAGTGCAGCGGTGCGTTCGATGTGGCGAAGATCTACATAGATGGCGATGGCTCCGGATACCACGAAAAGTCAGCCATCTCGATTCCCTATCGTTCCGGCATCGTTGCTAAACGATTTGTGCGATTTTCACGCAAAATGCATCGTATGCGGTTTGATCCGCAAAGTGCGGTGGGCTCGTTTACCGTGCGTCGGTTTGACATTACACCAGTGGCATTTCAGTTTGCGGAGAAACGCATGCTGTTGCGGCTGACGCGCTGGAGCGCAGCCTGCCTTGACACAGATGTTGGCAACGCGCGCACGATTCTGCAACAAAATGCCACAGAGAATCGCCGCAGTTACGAAGATGTCCTGCTGGAACACTACGGGGCGCTGTTTGTTGCACCAATCGAAAGCCACGGCTACCAGGACTGGATTCAGTCCGTTGAGTCGCGCAGGCTGCCCGCGGCAAATGATGTAGACGAAATTGTCAGCATTGAACACCGACCGCTGATATCCGTCATCATGCCCACCTGTGAAACCGACCCCGACTTGTTGCAGCTGACCATTGACTCGGTCAAAGCGCAGTCATACGACAACTGGGAACTCTGTGTTTCTGATGATGCTTCCACGAACGATGCGGTTATTGATTGCCTGCAGCAGAATGCCGCAGGTGATGCGCGAATTAAGTACGTAACACAGCCATCACGGGTGGGAATCGCTGGTAATACCAATGCGGCAATAAGCCTGGCATCCGGTCAATATTGCACATTCCTCGATCACGATGATCTGCTCGCTCCACACGCTCTGTTCGAGGTGGCCAGTGTGGCTTTGGAGCGTCCTGAGGCGAAGCTGATTTATTCAGACGAAGATAAGATTGATATAAACGGCGAGCGCAACGAACCGCACTTCAAACCGGACTGGAATCCTGACTTACTGTTGTCGCAAAACTATATTTGCCATCTTACCGTGGTGCGCAGTGATGTGTTGAGCGATGCCGGCTGGTGTCGGCTTGGCTACGATGGCGCTCAGGATCACGATTTACTGCTGCGCGTCAGTCGCAGACTTAAGCACCACGAGGTTCATCATATACCACTGATCCTCTATCACTGGCGCCAGACAGCCAATTCAACGGCTCAGAGTGCAGACGTGAAGGGCTACTCCACAGACAGTGGCATTCGTGCTGTCGCCGATCATCTGTCTGCGGTTGGTGAGCAGGCTGAGGTTGTGGCAGGCAAGTATCCGAATACCTATCGTATTGTGCGTGAACTGCCGGCAGACCCGCCACTGGTGTCGATTATCATTCCGACTCGTGACCGGCTCGATATTCTGTCGCAGTGTGTCGAGAGTGTCAGAAATCTCACCACTTATCCGAACTACGAAATACTGGTGGTGGATAACCGCTCAGAGCATCCGCAAACGCTGGAATACCTGCAACAAATTGAATTGCTTAAAGGCGTCAGAGTTGTACGCTACGACGAAGACTTTAACTACTCGGCGATCAACAATTTTGCAGTACGCCACGCGCGTGGCAGCATACTGACGCTGATGAACAACGATATCGAAGTGATCTCTCCTGACTGGTTGACGGAGATGGTTACTCATGCGCTGCGGCCGGAGATCGGCTGTGTTGGTGCAAAGCTGCTGTATAAGAATAATATGGTGCAGCACGCTGGCGTAATACTCGGGATTGGTGGTGTTGCCGGGCACGCGCACAAGTACTTCGATTCAGAGTCTGCGGGTTATTTTTCGCGTCTGCACCTGACACAGAATATGTCCGCGGTCACCGCTGCCTGTCTGACCGTGGAGCGCCGCATCTACGATATGGTGGGCGGACTCAACGAAACCGATTTAAAGGTGGCGTTCAATGATGTCGATTTCTGTCTTAGCGTCAGAGCGCTTGGCTTTCGCAACCTGTGGACTCCCTATGCGGTGTTGTACCACCACGAGTCGCTCAGTCGGGGTCAGGAGGACACCAGCGAAAAACAACAGCGTTTTACCAGCGAAGCGCGCTTTATGCAGAAGAAGTGGGGCAAGTCGCTGGTGAGTGACCCTGCTTATAATCGAAATTTAACCCGGTCGCGAGAAGACTTCTCGCTCGCGGCATAGTTGTATCTCTCGAGAAAAGTGCATGAGTGATAGTCAGACAGGTGAGAGAGAAGAGATGCGTCTTCCAATTATATGTTTGCACATACCGAAAACTGCCGGTACCAGTTTTCGGATCAGTGCCGAGCACTATTTTGGTCCGTGGAATGTGGTAAGTGATTACGGCGAAAAATCACCAGCTACATCAGAGGAGGTGAAGCTTGCGTACTATCAGAACAAAGACTTCGAATTGCTGAAGTCAAAAATATCGCAAAAGAAATTTTTCACCGGGCACTTCTCACTGGCAAAATATCGGGAACACTTTCCGGACTCACCAGTGGTTACTTTTTTTCGCGATCCGGTAAAGAGAATTATCTCGGAGTATGTTCACTTCACCACGCACTACGGCTTTGAAGGTTCACTGCGGGAATTTTACCGTATGGAGCAGTTCCGCAACCGGCAGGCGCGCGTGCTGTCCGGTGCTGAGCCGACTGATCTCGATTTTTATGGCCTGACCGAAAAGTATCAGGAAAGTCTCGACAAGTTTAATCTGCGCTACAGCACTAAATTTCCGATGGCAGTGCTTAACACCGGCAAGTATACATCCGAAGGGCACCGTGCCACGGAAGAAGAGATTGATGAGATTAAGGTGCTTAATCAGGACGATCTGCGTATATACCAACTGGCAGTGGAACAGTTTGACCAGCAGGACGACAGTGTGCGTCCGGCTATTGCAACGGTTCCACGCTACAGTGGTTACCTCGGTGGTGTACGTAATGAGAAGGTTATCGGCTGGACAGTTGATCGTCAGAGTGACCAGCCGGTAACGCTGCGGATCACTGTTAACGGTAAGCGCGGGTTTGACCATACGGCTGATACGTTCCGTGCAGACATTCAGCGTAAAGGTATCCATATCAATGGCAACTGTGGTTTTGAGATACCACTCGGTAAACTGGGAAAGGTTGCTTCTGGTGATCAGATATCGGTTTGCACGCAGGATGGCGCTTTTGAACTGCCGAACAGCCCGTTAACCATAGGCGCATAGCCGTGACCGGTACGGTGATGTTGCGGTCTGGCAGGGCCTGATCGATGTCAGCATCCGTACTGTATGTCACTGATACGCGACACGGACAGAAGGCCTGGCACGACCCTTCCGCCAGGCATCGCTGCTATCACTTTGCCGATGCGTTGATTGCGGTTGGGTGGCGTGCATCGGTTGCTCATGTTGATCGTGTGACTCCTGCACTGGTCACGCAGTTCCACCACGTTATTTTTCACCGTCCTAAATGTACTGATCGATTTCAGCGTGCAATCTCAGTATGCCGCCGGGCCGGTGTTCGATTACACGCCGACTACGATGATCTGATTTTCAAGCCACAGCTTGCACTGCACAGTCCGTTGTTCATCAATGGCAACCGGCCATTAGACAAAGTTGAGGCGTACTTTGAGGCTAATCAGCAGGCGTTGCAGTGTTTCGATAGTGTATTTGTATCGACACGGGAGCTGGCAGTGCACGTGCAGGAGATGTTGCCAGATGCCCGTGTAGAAGTATTGCCAAACTCACTTCCGCGTCTGTTTCAGCGACCCCGGTCAGATGAGAAGCGACATTCGGGTTTTACTATTGGGTACTTCCCTGGCAGTAACAGTCATGCGCACGATGTTGAGCTGATTTACGACGCGCTTGATCAGTTGTTTGCGGCTGAGCCTGAGTGCAGGATGGTTGTGATGGGGCGAATGGATGCCGGCACATTGCCATCGGGGGAAAACCAGGTTGAGTACAAGCCATTTGTTGACTACAACCATTATCTGGCGCAGTTGTCCTCGGTGGATCTGTCTATTGCGCCGCTGCAACGCAATATTTTTAACGATGCCAAGTCCGCGGTTAAGCTGATTGAGTCGGTCGCTGTGGGTACCCCCATACTGGCCTCAGACAACCCGGATATGGCCGATCACAGCAACCCGATGTCAGCATTAGTGAAAGAAGCAGCGGACTGGTTTTCCACATTGCTAACGTGTGTGCGACAGTCCCGATTTGATTGCGCGGTCAGTGTACACCTGCAGCGGCAGTTTTCTGTTGAATCGAGGCTGCCAGTGTTACAGCAGCAGCTTCTGGCTGCCACATGAGTAGCGTTTGCCTATGAATTGGCATGCAGATGCCTGGCAGCAGTACCAGCACGCACAGCTGAAGAATTGTCTGCAGGGTATAAACGTTAGCGATGATTGGCGAGTGGAGCCGCTATACCCCGGTTCCATGCTGTTCAACCAAATCGCTGTCATTGATCATCCGCAGGCTACTGATCTGCATCTCTACCGACCACAGCTTGAATCACTGGATAGTATTTACGAGGCCATAGGGGCTAGCGATGCTGAAGTGGCCGACGAACCTTGCCTGCTCATCGATTGTCAGTGCTCCATCGCGGAGCGAGACCGACAGCACCTGAAGCAAAGTTTATTGATTGAGCTTAAAATGTTTATCGATAAGCACAGTCAGCACGGCAGGGTAGTTTTAGTGGATAGTGATTATGTCGACCACCTGAAGCAATTGTGCGACAGCGTTGCACTACGTTATCAGGTTATCAGGCCGCGGTGGTGGCAGGCCTCGCAGTGGCTTCGCTGGTACCGGAGCGCTGAGCGTTGTGTGTTTGTCGATAGTGCAAGGGTACTCGACGCGGCGATGACCGGGGTGCCCTGTCACTCACTGGCAACTCGGACATATGTCGCTAAACCGGTATACCCGGCGCTGCACGCCGCATTGGTCGGCTACGACCACTGTCGCGTCACTTCAGTTTTTGCAGGCGAAACCGGTGACAGTCTTAAGGTGATAGAAAACGATATTGCTCAGTTATCGACGGCGATGGGATATGACTGTGGCGACAGGGTGGCCGGGTCATCAGTTATTTCGGCTGAAAGCCTCTGGCAAAATAAGTGGCGCAGCAAACTCGGTAACGTACAGGTGTCCACCCGACGCAAGAGCCGTAAGCTGATAGAAGACCCGCGCGCCTTTTTCAGAGATTCAAAGCTGCCGGGGACAGATGGTATCGCGGTCCTGTTTCGCGACTCGACCAGCCGTATTAGTAGTCCCCGCGGATAGCCAATGTTAGGCAGCGCGGTTGTTACCAGGCTTCGGCGTCACACGCAGACAGAGGCTGAGAAGCAGCTGCAACAGATGGCGTATAGCGGTCAATTTGATTGCCAAACGTTGGACAATCTCTCTCCGGCGCTCCACCGGCGAAGCGTTGGCCGTGTATCTCGGCTGTATGGGCTGGCTTCGCTCTATTTGCAGTTGGGCGCTGTGGATCAGGCCAATGATGTGTTGACGGCCTGTGGCAAACCCACCCGCGCGATGAACTGGTATGCGATGCTAATGCTGCACTGTCGTACCACGGGCAGGGTCTATCCGTCGCTCAGTACAGCCGATGAAAAATGTCTGGATATATTGCAGCAGCGGTATACCGGTATTGACTCCGTTCAGTCTGATGGAATGTCGTCGGGTCTGCTGAATCTGTTTAAGACAAACGGCGGTTTTGCCGTGCTTGGCAATGCGCCGGCACCGCAAACTGCGGGTCAATCTGCAGATAATGAAGAGCAGGTGTTTCCTGTCACTGACGACGTAGTTATTGGTTTTAATAACTATCATCTGAACAAGCGCATAACGGTTGTGCCAAATGTTCATGTAGTGACACCGTCGGTTACGCCACCATCGAGCAGCTCTGATCAGGACACTGACCGACACCTCATAATTACCGGCAACGCGATTTTCTATCGTCGCAGTAAAGTGTGGCGAAGGTTTGGAACAACCTCTTACCGGGCCATCCATACATTTCCTCGTGCTTTATGGTCATCGCTGCACGATCAGTTGCAGGCCTCACCCTCTGCGGGTTTGTTGATGCTGGCGTGCATTGATCGTTATGTTGACATCACGGATAAGAGCGGCCTGATTGGCGGGTTTTCTGAAAGCGTGCCTGTAACCAACCATAGCTTCGATCGCGAGCCGGTATCTGACGCTCACAACTGGCCCGCTGAGCTTGGATTGCGTAAACGGGTACTGGAAAACCTGCAACGGGGTGCAAAGTCACTGCGTGTGATGCCATAGTTTTACCTGTCAGTAGTTGCATTGCCTCAGTCCACTCACCGCTCATCACGCACCGCTATGGTGTTGATGGAATTGTCCGTATAGATGTGTTATCCGTAGATGCTATGGATTATCAACAATGTTAAAGCCGGGTATTGTGGTGATGGCGCTCGGCCAAACAATGGCATGGGCGAGTCTCTTGTACGTTTTTCCGGCGCTGTTGCTGCGATGGGAGCAAAGTCTTGGCTGGTCGAAAACGCTGCTGACAGTTGCGGTATCACTGGCACTGGTGATGTCGGCGCTGTTTTCACCACTGGCTGGTCGCCTTATAGACAACGGACGCGGTGCGTTGCTTATGGCCGGAACCTGTTGTCTGGGTGGCGTATCAGTGTTTTTACTGTCAACAGTGGTGGCGCCCTGGCAGTTTTTGTTGTTGTGTGCGGTTACCGGCTGCGCCACAGCGGGTTGTTTGTACGAACCGTGTTTTGCATTGGTGACGCGTGCCTACGGCGCCGATGCCAAACGTAATATTATCGCCATCACGCTGATTGCCGGGTTTGCCAGCACGATAAGCTTTCCCGCGGCGCACTGGCTGTCTGATTACTATGAATGGCGCGGTGCAGTCAGAGTGTTTGGTGTGGTCGCAATTTTGGTCGCCGCTCCGCTGTTGTGGTTTGGCGCACAGCGCATCGAGGCGACGGCAGTCAGGGCGCAGATCAGCAACGAAAGATCAGTGCCTTTTCAGCAACTGCTAACGCGCCGGTTTGTGTTGCTGGCCGTGGCCTTTGCTTTATTGGCAGTGGTGCATGGTGCAACGCTGCATCATTTGATTCCCATTCTTGTTGAGCGTGGACTGGCTCTGCACCAGGCCGTGTTAATTGCCTCTGTTATTGGGCCAATGCAGGTGGTGGGTCGGATCGTCATCATGATCATCGACAGGCGCTCCAGTAACCATATGGTGACACTGGCCTGCTTTAGTGCACTGGCAGCAGCGATGCTATTGCTGCTTGGCACCGACTGGAGTGCCGGACTCGCGTTGCCTTTTGTCGTGCTGTTTGGCAGTGGCTATGGCATTGTCAGTGTGGTGAGGCCGGTAATAGCCCGCGAAATACTGGGTAATCAGGCGTTTGGCGCCAAGACCGGTATGCTGGCGCTGTTCTACTTGCTTGGGGCAGCCGTAGCACCGTTTTTGGGGGCGCTTATCTGGACGGTCGGTGGTTATCAATCAATGCTGGTGATACTGCTGGTATTGATCGTCATTGGGTTGACGCTGTATCGGATTGCCTGGCGTGAAAGCGCATGAATTAGCAATCGTTAAAGAGCGCGTATCGCAAGCGACTCTGGAGTTTGAGCAGTGGCGCACTTTCTGCTCGACATCGTTGGATACGAAACCCCGGAACCTCCATGGCCGCGGCGCAATGCCCTTCTTTGATTCAGGATTACACCTCTCTGGTAACCAGTCTGCACGATGGCAAGCTGGCTCTGATTGGCTGTGGCATTGATAAAGTAGGGCTCAACAGATACATCATCGATGCTGCTGTTACCACCGGGCAACTCGATCCGGAATCGCTGCTGGATACGATTGACCTTGAGCGGGTTGAATACGAAGGCACGCCACAGCAAAAGCGCACCCATTGTGCCGACCTGCTGACAGAACTGGTCAAAATGCAGGAAGAAATAACTACCCTGCAAAAAGTAGCGCGTGAGAGCGGTATCAGCGGCGGGCTGCTCAGTGTTGTGGGGCAGGCGGCCCGACAAAGCCCGGATGATCACGGTGCGTCGGTTATTCGACAGCTGCATTTACTGTTGAACGATGCGGATGACAATGACAGTGTCAGCGTAGCACCGACAGGTACTGCTAACCCCACTGCTGTGCCTGATACGTTTGCCGCAAATGATGCTGCCACCGAGGACCTTGATCGACTATCGTCAATGCAAAAGCTGACGCAGTTGATCAAAGATAACTGGAAACCATTGCTGATCGATGGTGCGGTGTGTCTGGTGATGTCCTGCCTCGCTATTAATCTCGTTCGATAGCCGTGAAAGCCGGGTTTACGCTGTCCACCGGGATCGGCAGGATTCACGCAATCGAGACCTTTCTCGGTGTGCGTAAACTGACCTGCAACCCGCTGTCACTTGCGTTGCAGTTGCCGCGTGCTGACTGTGCCGGAATCTATTCCTGGGGCTCCAAGCCATATAGCCGTCGTGCAGCACCGTTGGCGAGGCGACTTGGGTTGCCACATATACGTCTTGAAGATGGTTTTGTGTGTTCATTTGGCCGGCATTCCAAACATCGAAAATACTCGATCGTCGAAGACCGCGTTGGTATTTATTACGATGCCACTGCGCCGTCGCGACTGGAAAACCTGTTAAACGGACTGGACGAAGAGTCGTGGAAACTCGATGACCCCGGTATGCACGCTACCGCGCGTGAACTGATGGCGCGTATCGTCGATGCCGGTATCAACAAGTACAATCATCTTGCTCAGAACACCCTAGAAAACCTGCCGGATTCATTTGTGCTGGTGGTGGATCAGACTGCCGGAGATCAGTCGGTGCGCCTGGGTGGTATGGACACAGCAGCCTTTAATGCGATGCTCGATGATGTGCTGCGCCACTATGCTCCTGAACAGGTTGTCGTGAAGGTGCACCCGCAGGTGCTGGCCGGTAATAAGCAGGGGTATCTGCTGGAACGGGCGCAGCGACAGGGGCTGCAACTGATTACCGGAGACATTTCCGACGAACAACTGGCCACGTGTGACAGTGTGCACGTTGGCACGTCACTATACGGTTTTGAAGCGTTGATGCGAGGCGCCAGTGTGGTGTGTCACGGGCAGCCATTCTATGCTGGCTGGGGTGTGACAGAGGACCGCCAGCCGCTGGCGCGTCGAAAGCAGCAGCGCAACCTGACCGAGTTGTTTATCGCCGCCTATCTGATTTATCCCACCTATGTTGATCCGGTATCCGGTTGCGTGTGTGATCTCGCGGCGATCGTTGATCATATCTATATCCAGCTTGAACAACGCCGGCGGGTAGGGGGGCGGCTGGTGTGCGTTGGCATTACCCCGTGGAAGCGCCGCTATATCAATCGCTATCTGTTTCATGCCGACTATCAACACCGGCACATGTCCGTGCGTGAGTTTCTGCGCTGGGAGCAACAGCAGTCTGAACCGGTCGCGGTCTTGGTGTGGGGCAGAAAGCCGCCGGAGTCGCCGCTTGAGCAGGCGCTGGTTCGTCACCAGGTGACGCGTATGGAAGACGGCTTTGTGCGCTCAGTGGGGCTCGGCAGTAATTTCACGGCGCCGCGTTCGCTGGTGATTGATCCGGAGGGAATCTATTTCGATGCCACCGGACCATCCAGACTGGAGACAATGCTGCAGCACGATGACTGCAATGACATCGACAGTCATCGTGCGCGGCAGCTGACGCGTGTGCTGTTGAATGAACGTGTCAGCAAATACACGCGTGCTGCTGACGGGCGCTTCGATTGCAGTTTTTATATCGGCAAACAGGTACTGCTGGTAATCGGGCAGGTTGATGGTGATGCGTCACTGCGGTTTGGATCGGGAGCAGTGCGCAGCAATCTTGAGTTGCTCAGAGCGGTGCGAGAAGCAAATCCGCATGCCGTTGTTGTATATAAGCCGCATCCGGATGTGGTCAGTGGCAACCGTTCCGATGGAATCGATAAAAATTGTGACCTGCTGACGATCTGCGATCGAGTCGAGACAGAATTACCGATCGATGTAGCACTTCTGCACTGTGACGAAGTTCATACTATCAGTTCACTGGCTGGTTTGGAGGCGCTACTTTACAACAAGCGTGTCGTTACATACGGTAGACCGTTTTATGCCGGCTGGGGTTTGACCGTTGATCGTTGTGATTTTCCGCGTCGCAACAGAAGACGCAGTCTCGATGAACTGATTTATATCAGTTACATACGTTATCCGGCGTATCTGGATATCGGGTCAGGTGAGCACGTGAAAGTAGAGCAGACGGTCGACGCGCTGCTGTCCGAACGACGTGCTGTGTCATCGCCATTGGCAGAAGCCGGACTCAGAAAATACGTGAACATTGTTCGCAACATAAAAAAAGGCCTCACTTATGCCGCGTAATGTGCTGCTGTTACAGGGACCTGTCGGCCCTTTCTTCAAGAAGCTGGCTACAGATCTGGAGCAGCAGGGCCATAATGTTGTAAAAGTGAACCTGAATGGCGGTGACTGGTTTTTTTACCACAGCGGCAACGTACTTAACTTTCGCGATGAAATGCCTGTTTGGCCACACTGGATTGAGTCAGTCATGGTGGGTCGGCAGATTGATCGGATCTATTTGTTTGGTGATTGCCGCGTGTATCACCGCCAGGCTATTGCCATTGCGCGTCGCCTAAAGATTGAAGTGTACGTGTTTGAAGAGGGTTATATCCGGCCCAATTACATCACCCTTGAGCGCGATGGCGTTAACGGGTTTTCCGGCGCCTGTGATCCGGAAACCATCGATGCGCACCTTAAGGTTGCTGCCAGCAAGGAACCCGCGCAGGATACCTCCAAACCCGTTAAGAACGTGTTCTTCAGAGCTACATCGCTGGCCATGCAATACTACATGGCGTCCTCTGCGCTGCGTTGGCGCTTTCCCAGGTACATCCATCACCGACCGCTGAAAACCCGGTCCGAAGGTCTTAAGTGGATCAGGTCAGGCTTGCGCAAATGGATGTACAAGGTTACTGAACACCAGACTAATAAAAAACTA
>CAYMFQ010000004.1:19981-37520 GCA_964389335.1 uncultured Granulosicoccaceae bacterium | reverse complement strand
AGGCTTGCGCAAATGGATGTACAAGGTTACTGAACACCAGACTAATAAAAAACTACTGCGCGGCTCGGACAAGTTCTTTTTGGTGCCGCTGCAGGTGCATAATGATATGCAGGTCACGCAGCACTCGGATTTCGGTAGCGTTGAAGATTTTATTGATCGCGTCATGATCTCCTTTACGACGGCTGATACTGACTGCTCTCTGGTGTTCAAGCATCACCCGTATGACCGTGGTTATAAAAACTATCGCAAGCTGATCATGCGGCTCGAGCAGGAGTACAATCTGCAAGGTCGTGTGCACTACATTCACGATACCGACCTCCCAAGTCTGCTTCAGCGCGCCATGGGCTCGGTGTTGATCAACAGTACCGTGGGTATTTCCTCCATGTACCATCAGACGCCGGTCAAGGCGCTGGGTAAAGCGATCTACGACATACCCGGGCTGACACACCAGGGTTCTCTGGAGTCATTCTGGCGTGCGCCCGAGCCGGTGGATGCCGACAAGTATGCCGTTTACCGCGACTATCTTATTTCTACAACACAACTTAACGGTAGCATTTACACGGGTATTGCTGATGCCTCAGGTGCACTCGGTATTAACTGGTGCGACGAAAAGTATAAAACTCACCTGCAGCCTACCTTCGACAACGTGGTGGATATCCGCGATCACCGCAAGGCGAGAGAAGTGCCTTCGGTTATCGAGGAAGTTGGCGGGCGCAAACTGGCGGTGTGAACCCGCGATGGTGTTACTACAGCTCTATTAGATTAGTACGATGGGTTGGGTAATACGCGGTCAGGCACTGCGTACACAGCTGCAGGTGCGAAAGGTATCTCGGAATGTGTAGCCAGGTGAAGTGACCTGAGGTGGTTGCACGTGAGGGATAGGTATCAGCCGATCAGAATTCAGGTGGGACGCGTATAGCCCGGCTGATGGAAGTAACGGCCGTGAATAGACAGGCCGCCTGTATTTCAGTTGAAACAGTGTATCGACGGCGATTAACGAAACCTTAGAAAAAGTTTTGTGGTTATCGTCATGGCTGCTGTTGCAGCCACTCTTCACCATTGATTTTCCCTTCCCTAACCAGCGCCTTGAGTTGGCTTGCGATTGTGGTTTTACCCTGAGCCTCTGCAACTGACCGTTCAGTAGCCTGTAGTGACCCGCTGCCAATTGCCTCCCTGACCCTGTCATTAACGCGGGATATTGAGGCGAGCCCGGTCAGAGCGGATATACCCGTCTCGTCGCAACGCGTGCAGCCGCTGGCAGTGAAAAAACGTGCAGAGTCCATGGAGCCATCTGTTGGCAGTCGCGTGTAATCGCGCCGGGCAGGGGTGTGGCTTTCTGCACAGTGCGGGCAGATGAGTCCGGCCTCTTCCATTTCAATGAGTGTATGTAATCGATAACGCAGTGTTTCGGAGTGCCCCAGCAGGCTTAGCAAGCCGGTGGCGGCGCTGCCCAGCCAGAACAGAGTTATAGAGGCGTTGCCTGGTAGTGAGCCGGGAGTCGTAGCCAGGGTACAGGGCGGCGACTGCAGCAGAGATTGCACTGTGCGTTTGTCGCTGCAGGTCGGCCAGTCGACAAAGATATGATCCGATAACTGACTGGCTGCTCGAATATGTGTCAGGAACTGATGGCCGTTACCGGCGCTGCCGATGATCTGGCTGACTCGCGGTACACTTTTGTGTTGACGGTTTTGCACTGCTATCACTTTGCGATCAACGCTGTTGACTTCACTCAGGAGCGCGTAGAACAGTGCTTTTAACAGTTCGCCTGAGTGGGCACAGACCAGCGTGACTTCACCTCCGGTGGCCGACTGATAATGTTCCCTGATGCGTTGTATGGCGTGGTTGTCCAGAGGCGTTTGTTCCAGTACCTCCGGAATTGCAGCCGGGTTATCTATGGTCAGGGTTAAGCAGTAACCACCAGGCACCGGGTAGTGACAGATGGTCAGGTTACAGGATGCGCCGTCAATAAGTGCAGGTACTAAAAACTCGCCAGCGTCCGGTATGTATGGTTGATCATCGGGTTGAGCGGTTCTTAGCAGTGTTAGCAAATCCGCAGCAAGCGCTGGCTGATAAACTTTTTGTTCGCTTAGGCGACCATTGATGCGCATGCGTACGCGACAGAATTCAGCCTCCTGTTCAACATGCAGTTCGCGCGAGTTTGCCTCTGACATGGCCTGCAGCGTCGACGTGAAAAACTGTTGTACCGAGTCATCGTTAGCCGCCTGAGCCCACTGATCCACATCCAGTACACGGTTACTGGCTGTATCGGTGGTGGCTACTGCCTTGTTTTGTGAACTGTTTACCATTGTGCCGCGTGCTCCAGCGCGGCACTTTGCCGCGTCTATTGTGCGGTATGTAGCGGCAGGTATCAGGTGTTGTCGAGTGATCGGTTCTTTTGTGCGAGCGTGTTGCTACGCAGGCCGTCGTGTCCGGGCTTTTTCTTATGGCAGGTGTGACACAGGCTGCTCAGGTAGTGAAAACTCGAATGGTTGATATCACTGTGTGAATAGTGGGCACCGAGCGGGTTATGATCATCGGTGATATCACAGCCGTTGGTACAGCCACTGGCACCAGACTGATGCCGTTGTGCAATTTCTGCCCAGTCGAGCCAGAACATCTTTGGTACCGATGTGCAGGTTGCCGGCCGAATGGTCTGTATGCGAGTGTAAAACTCGTTGCTGTCGAGTAGCGAGAGGATATGACCAGAGTTACTTATCTCGGCTTTGGTATAGCCAAGTTCATGCATTGACTCGATGCAGTCAGGGCACGGCAACAGCCGTTGCGTGTCCATATCGCACAGCACGCCACTGTTGGTGGTGTAACTGAAAATAAAACGGCTGTTGTTGCGGTGGCTGATTTGCCAGGCCAGTGGCGTACGCCATTCAGATTGTTGTGCCTGCTGTAACTGCCTGCAGTTCAGAAAGTGAAAGCGCGGCAGTTTTTCAATCAATGAGAGGTTATCAAAACCGCCACTGACCACGTTGGAGCGTATCAGTGGATCCATGCGCTCGGAGTCGACGCGTTGCTCTGCGTCATACAGCACCACACGCGTTATGGCGCCGGTGCTGGTCAGATAAAAGATGCCACTGTAGCCAAAAACAAGCTCGGCCGGGTCGATGCGAAAAGGTTCTTCCTTCAGGCGAAAGGCAACGCCGTTGATTCCTTCACGAGCCTGCAACTGCCGAATAGACTCCTTCAGACGAAAAAAGCGAGTTAGCCTCACGACAGATTTTCAGCTTCTCTGAGTATGCGAAAAATACGCTCTTCGGTTTTGGTGATTACGCGAAATTCAACCCGCCGACTGCGATTAACATCTTCAACACCGGCTGATGTCACTATCGGCTTGGCAGAGGATACGCCGTTTGCTCTCAGCACTTTTTGCAACCAGCTGCGGTGTGGGTCACTGGCTGGCATGGCGTGTATGTAGTCGAGTACTGAGAAGGATCGGTTTTGCGACAGCCGTGCGTTTTTTATATAGGCGGTCTCGCTGTTGCTGGCGCCGCGCCAGTCGGATGATGTGTGGCCTTCAACTCGCACTTCATCAATTTCGGAGCGAAACTCATCGCGGCTTAGTATGGCCAGATAGCGCGGGAAGAAGTCGCTTAGTATTACCTTGAACTTATCGTTAATTTCAGCACTGTTGCGAGCGAACAGCACCTGTGGCTCGTTGAAGCGAAAGGTATTGTCGTCAAGAATTTCAGCACCCCACACTGGCAGATCAGCGCGAAACTCATCGCGCAGTGCCTGATTCAGATCGTCGCGAGAGCGCTCAAATTCAACGGCGATATCCGCCATTGCCTTGCGCTCCTGATCGGTCTGATACATAAAGGCCACGGCGATCAGTAAAAAGATCATCATCAGTCCGGCCATCATATCCGAGATGGAAATCCACTCGTCGCTGCGTTGTCCCTTCATTCTTCATCTACCAGCAGCAGACGATAGCGCTCCAGAAATGCCTGGTAGTCACGTGCAAACTTGTTGGTCAATCCGGTTAGCGTGCTCTCAAGTTCATTAAGTGCTTCAGGCAGTTGTTTGCTGATATCTGCAGTAAGAGTGGCCACTGCATCCGACTGCGCCTGCATGCCCGACTGAATATTGCCGAAGCCGTTGTGCATGGTGGTGAAAGCCGCCGTTGCACGCTGACTCAGGTCTGCGTATTCCTGCATCTGTGCTTTAAGCAGCTCTGATTGTTCTTTTTGTACCTTGATGAGCTCGCCCAGGTTTTGATAAACCGCCAGTGTTTCCTGGTTGCGGCTTGCCACTGAATCGAGAGTATCGCGAGAGCTGTTCAGGCTATTGGTAATTTGCGTAAGTAGCTCTGTATTGCTGCTGACTGTGTCGCGGTAGTGGCTTTGCCACTCCAGCAGGTTGGCGATGCCTGCGTTCAGTTGTTTGAAGTTGTCACCAAACTGCTGAGTCAGGTTGTTGTTGAAGTCTGTAATAACCGTTTCGAGTGACTTGACGATCTCTTCACTGGCGTTGCGCGAGATTTGCTCCAGTGCATCGTGCAGCGTTTGGTTAGTGGCTTGAAAGTGCGCATCGAGCTCGCGTCGGGAGTATTGCATATCGCCGCGAATGTCCTGCAGGCCGCCGACCACTGCGTGCAGTTGTGGCGCCAGATCTTCTACTGCATCGAGTTTTTGCAAACGGTCGAGTTTGCTGCTGATGGCGTTAAGTGCATCGACTTCGTCTTCACTGCCGCTGGCACGGAAGCGATGCAAAATAGACAGTATTACTGACAGGCCCATGCCGACGACTGAGGTCAGAAAGGCGATTTTCATCCCGTCGAGGAGCCGCGGAACACTGCCGCGAATATCTTCGGCGTCAAAGCCGAGCAGGCCGATAAATACACCGGCAAATGTGCCGAGTACCCCGACGCTTACGATGATGGAGCGAAAATCCTTATGGCGCCGGGTGAA
The DNA here is from genome assembly GCA_964389335.1 of uncultured Granulosicoccaceae bacterium. GTDB lineage: Bacteria > Pseudomonadota > Gammaproteobacteria > Granulosicoccales > Granulosicoccaceae. Next base: position 32,601 of record CAYMFQ010000004.1, on the reverse strand, counting down.
GGAGGTGGTCAGGTCGATCAGAAACAATACCAGCATCAGCGCGACAAATGCCGCTGTGACGCCGGACGGAGCAGTTAGCATGGTATATCTCGCCTACAAAAGCTTGTGCTTTGTTACAGCATCCACTACCGGATGTTGTTGCGCATGCTATCACGATCAATCATCGCTCAGATTACAACGCGCCGCTATATTTAGGTGAGTGCGCCACCGATGGGGTGACGGGTGAGGGGGGCGGTAGGCTGTCAAGGAACTGACGGAGCCGTGCCAACGCGCGGCCCCGTGGGGTATAACTTCACACGAAAAAGACGCCTAGCGAAAATACACAGGCTGGACTTCACCGCTCTGTATTTTGCCGCGCCAGGTGGCCGGGCCGGTTTGATGCACGGCCTCGCCATGGCTGTCGACGGCGACGGTGACTGGCATATCCTTCACGACGAACTCGTGAATCGCTTCCATACCCAGGTCCTCAAACGCGATGATGCGCGCCGACGTGATTGCACGTGATACCAAGTAGGCAGCGCCGCCGACGGCCATCAGATACACCGACTTGTGTTTTTTGATTGCGTCGATACCTGCCGGTCCGCGCTCGGCCTTGCCGACCATGCCGAGCAGACCTGTTTGTGACAGCATCATTTCGGTGAATTTATCCATACGGGTCGAGGTGGTTGGTCCGGCCGGTCCGACCGCTTCATCGCGCACGGCGTCGACCGGCCCGACGTAGTAAATCAGTTTGCCGCTCAGGTCCACCGGCAATTCCTCGCCTTTGTCGAGCAGTTCCTTAATGCGCTTGTGGGCTGCGTCGCGACCGGTGAGCAGTGTGCCATTCAGCAGCAGGGTTTCCCCCGGCTTGAAGGTGCTGGTCTCTTCGGCGGTCAGGGTGTCGAGGTTGACACTGCGTGCATTGGGGCCGACATCCCAGGTAATTTCCGGCCAGTCGGACAGCTGCGGCGGCGTTTGCAGAGCAGGCCCGGAACCGTCGAGGACAAAGTGCGCATGGCGTGTGGCGGCGCAGTTTGGAATCATACTGACAGGCAGTGAAGCAGCGTGCGTCGGGTGATCGGCAATCTTCACATCGAGGACAGTGGTAAGTCCGCCGAGGCCCTGTGCGCCAATACCCAGGGCGTTTACCTGCTCGAAAATTTCCAGCCGCAGCTCTTCAATTCGGCTTTTAGGCCCGCGTGCCTTCAGTTCGTGAATATCGATCGGGTCCATCAGTACCTGTTTTGCCAGCACCGCAGACTTCTCTGCTGTGCCGCCAATGCCGATACCCAGCATGCCGGGCGGGCACCAGCCGGCGCCCATCGTTGGCACTGTTTTAACCACCCAGTCAACAATGCTGTCGCTGGGGTTCAGCATTACCATTTTAGACTTGTTTTCCGAGCCACCGCCTTTAGCGGCAATGTCTACTTCGACGCGGTCGCCGGCGACCACTTCCATATGAATGACTGCTGGTGTGTTGTCTTTGGTATTGGTGCGGCTGCCCGCAGGGTCCGCCAGAATGGATGCACGCAGCGTGTTGTCCGGGTGCAGATAAGCGCGTCGGACGCCTTCGTTGATCATATCGGTTGGCGTCATATCGCCATCCCAGCGTACGTCCATCCCAACCTTGACGAAGACGGTGACGATGCCCGTATCCTGACAGATGGGTCGGTGCCCCTCCGCACACATGCGCGAGTTGATGAGTATCTGCGCCATCGCATCTTTGGCGGGCTTTGACTCCTCGCGCTGATACGCGTCGTGCACGGCGTCGATAAAGTCCTTGGGGTGGTAATAGGAAATGAATTGCAGCGCATCGGCGACGCTATCAATAACGTCCTGCTGATGAATAGTGGTCATAACGAGTCACACAGATGGAGAATGCTGTAAATATAGCGGTTGTTCGCGCCGATGGCACCTGACTGCCGGTAATTTAATTGCGAGTGGTGGCCTCGTGGTTTTGCGGGATTCACGCTTGACTCGTTGTTTCGCAGTGGATAAATTGCCAGCCAACGACCGTACATATTCATCATGGCAGCGACTGACATAAAACAAATGGGGGCCTGGCGTTGGCGACTTTGCCAATCGGCGCAACTGCGCCCTGTCGCCTCCCGCAAACTGTCACTCGGTAAACTCCATGAAACGCAACACAACGTCAGCCAACTCCCAGGCCAGCAACGCAACCTCTGAACCTGCTGCGAGCAGTGCGTCCACACAAAACTCCTCCTCTGCCGGTGGCGGCAACAACCGCGACAGTAAATCTGTGGTGGTCGTGCGCGAGATACTGGCTGACCTCGACACCCCGCTCAGCACCTATCTGAAAGTGGCAAATGCGCCCGGGACCTATCTGTTCGAATCGGTGACCGGTGGCGACAAGTGGGGTCGATACTCGATCATTGGTCTGCCGTGTCGCGAGAAAATTGCCGTTTATGGCAAGCGCATAGAACACCACGCCGACGGCAAACTGATCGATGAGCAAACGGTCGATGATCCGTTGCAGTGGATTGAGTCGTTTCAGCAGCAGTTCGATGTCGCGGCGCTGGATGGATTGCCGCGTTTTACTGGTGGGCTGGTGGGTTATTTCGGCTACGAAACCGTGCGCTACATTGAGCCGTCGCTCGCCGCTGTCAACAATCCTTCAAAGGTCGATCCGCTTGGCACGCCGGACATCCTGTTGCTGGTGTCGAAGGAGGTGGTGGTATTCGATAACCTGACCGGCAAGCTGATAATCGTGGTACACGCTGATGCCGCAGATGTCGAGCAGGCGGAAGCCCGCGTTCTGGACATAGAAGCGGCACTGCGTGCACCCCTGCAGGCGCCTGACTCAAGTGTCGCCACGCAGCTTAACGAAGCGGATTTTGTATCCGGCTTTGGGCAAAACAGCTTTATGCACGGCGTTGATCAGATTCGTGACTACATCAAAGCCGGCGACTGTATGCAGGTGGTGTTGTCGCAACGACTGAGTGCGCCGTATAAAGCGTCGGCGCTTGACCTGTATCGGGCGTTGCGCACCCTCAACCCGTCGCCGTACATGTACTTTCTGGATCTGGGTGATCATCAGGTGGTTGGTTCATCGCCCGAGATTCTGGTGCGACTGGAGAACAATCAGGTCACGGTGCGCCCCATCGCGGGTACACGGCACCGCGGTGCGACAGAAGCGGAAGATGCAGCGCTTGAAGCGGATCTGCTGGCCGATCCGAAGGAACTGGCTGAACACCTGATGCTGATCGACCTCGGTCGCAACGACACCGGGCGCGTGGCGCAGACCGGCACAGTCAAGCTGACTGAAAAAATGCTGGTGGAGCGTTACTCACACGTCATGCATATCGTGTCGAATGTGGTGGGTGAATTGAAACCGGAACTTTCCGCGATCGATGTGCTGCGGGCAACGTTCCCGGCCGGCACTGTCAGTGGTGCGCCAAAGATACGCGCGATGGAAATCATTGAAGAACTCGAACCGGTCAAGCGTGGCATCTATTCCGGTGCAGTAGGTTATCTGTCGTGGAGCGGCAACATGGATACCGCTATCGCCATTCGTACCGCGGTGGTTAAAGATGGCACCTTATCGATTCAGGCTGGTGCCGGCGTGGTGTATGACTCTGACCCTCGCAGCGAGTGGGAGGAAACCCTGAACAAGGCGCGTGCGATATTTCGTGCCGCAGCACTGGCGGAAGCTGGCCTCAACAGCCATGCACTGCAGAAGCGGAGTGCAGTCTGATGCTGACAATGATCGATAACTACGACTCGTTTACGTTTAACCTGGTGCAGTACTTTGGCGAGCTGGGTGCAGATGTAACCGTGCATCGCAATGATGCTATCAGTGTTGCAGAGGTGCGTGAGTCAGACAGCGACCACGTCGTCATATCTCCCGGGCCTTGTACACCGACCGAGGCAGGTATATCAGTCGAGCTGATAAAAGATTTGGCCGGTCGCGTACCGCTGCTGGGGGTGTGTCTTGGGCATCAGTGCATTGGCGCCGCGTTTGGTGGTCGGATTGTGCGTGCCGGACAAGTGATGCACGGCAAAACATCACCTGTGTATCATACCAACAGTGGTGTCTTTAGCGGATTATCCAACCCGTTTACCGCAACGCGTTATCACTCGTTGGTGGTAGAACGGGAATCACTGCCCGACTGTTTTGAGATAACCGCATGGACGCAGACTCCCGACGGCGACATAGATGAAATTATGGGGCTGCGGCACCGTGAGCTTGCTATTGAGGGTGTACAGTTTCACCCGGAATCTATCATGACCGAACATGGCCACGACATGTTGCAGAACTTCTTAAGCGGATCCAGCCGATGAACACTGAAACTGATATCAGGGCAACCATCGCCAGGGTAGTTGATGGTGAAAACCTCAATGCCGATGAAATGGTCGGTGCCATGCGACAGATTATGTCGGGTGGATGTGGTGATGCACAGATAGGTGGTTTGCTGGTGGCACTGCGCTGCAAGGGTGAAACCGTTGATGAGATTGCTGCCGCAGCCAAAGTTATGCGAGAGCTTGCGAGCGGTGTTAAGTGCAGCACGTCCGATCTTCTGGATATCGTTGGTACCGGCGGTGACAGTCACAGCACCTTTAATATATCTACCACCAGTGCACTGGTGGCAGCGGCGGGTGGCATTAAGATCGCCAAACACGGTAATCGCTCTGTATCGAGCAGCTCTGGTGCCGCTGATTTGCTTGAAGCGGCCGGAGTCAATATTAACCTTGAAGCAGAGCAGGTGGCTCACTGCGTTGATAGTGTGGGTATTGGATTTATGTTTGCACCCAAGCATCACGGTGCCATGCGTTACGCGATTGGGCCGCGCAAGGAACTGGGTATGCGCACTATATTTAATGTACTTGGTCCGTTAACCAATCCCGCTTCTGCACCGCGGCAGGTACTTGGCGTATACAGCGAGCATCTCGTTGAGCCGATGGCGCAGGTGCTGCAAAAGCTGGGTAGTGAAGGCGCGATGGTTGTGCATGCAGATGATGGTATGGATGAAATCAGTATCTCATCTCCGACTCGTGTTGCAGAGCTTAAAGACGGGGTGATCAATTGCTATAAAATTCAGCCATCGGACTTTGATATGCAGCTATCCGACATCGCGGCACTGCGGGTCAGTGGTGCTGAAGAAAGTCTTGCCATGGTAAGGCGGGTGCTCGACAACGAATCGGGTCCGGCGCGCGATATCGTTGCACTTAATGCCGGTGCAGCGCTGTATGTGGGCGGGGTCGCTGACAACCACCAAAAAGGTGTTGAGATGGCCGGTCAGTTAATCGCTGATGGCAGTGCCAGGCAAAAGCTACAGGATTTAATCGATGCCAGTAACGCGGCGGCAGGTGGCAACTGATGGCTGCTGAAACTCCTGATGTATTAAAGAAAATACTCAGACGCAAGATAGAGGAAATCTCTGCGTCTGTAGAACAAGAAAGCTTATCGGCGTTGTCACAGCGAGCCACACAGGCGTCGCCACCGCGTGGCTTCGTCAATGCGATGCAGCAGCGTGTGGCGCGTGGCGAAAGCGCCGTAATCGCTGAAATAAAAAAAGCCTCTCCCAGTAAAGGTGTGATTCGAGAGAATTTTGATCCGCCTGCCATTGCACGCAGTTATGCCGAGGGTGGCGCCGCCTGTCTGTCGGTCTTAACTGACAAGGATTTCTTTCAGGGGTCTGCGCAATATCTTACTGAAGCGCGTAACGCCTGCGAGTTACCGGTCATCAGAAAAGATTTCCTGATCGATCAGTACCAGATTTACGAGGCGCGTGCGATGGGCGCCGACTGCGTATTGTTGATTGTTGCGGCACTGGGGGATGCAATGCTGGCTGAGTTGTACGGGCTGGCACATCACCTTGATATGGATGTGCTGATAGAAGTGCACGATGGCGAAGAACTTGAGCGTGCGATGCAGCTGTCACCGGCTCTGATTGGTATCAATAATCGTGATTTGCGCACCTTTGATGTCACGCTGCAGACCACGCTCGATTTGCTTGACCGGATCCCTGACGATGTAATGGTCGTTACAGAAAGTGGCATCCTGTCGAGGGCAGATGTCAGTCTGATGCGTGAGCACAACGTTAATGCGTTTTTAGTTGGTGAGGCATTTATGCGGGCAGAATCTCCCGGGCAAACATTAGCTGAGTTATTTGCAACAGAGTAGCGATGCCACCAGAGGTATCGAAGCAGAGTGGTGGTTTTGTATTCAGCGCGGTACGGGGGAATCAGTAAGTTTCTACAATATTCCCAGAGGAAACGGATTGAGAAGCAGACAAAAAGTTGACAGTATGATGCAGCGGGAAAAGAGCTGAGCTTTAAGCCCGTCTGAAGTGACGGGCCAAAGTTGGAACAAAGACGGGGTCTAACGGGTGCCGTAGATAACCATGGTCTTGCCGCGAGCGTGGATCAGCCCCCGATCTTCCAGGTCCTTCAGGACACGACCAACCATTTCGCGAGAACAACCCACGATTCTGGCAATCTCCTGACGGGTGATGCGAATCTGCATGCCGTCCGGGTGTGTAATGGAATCAGGCTGCTTGGCGAGATCGAGCAGGGTAGAGGCAACGCGTCCGGTAACATCGAGAAACGCCAGGTCACGTACCTTAGTGCTGGTTTTACGCAGTCGCGCAGCTAACTGAGTAGACAGTGCAAACAGAATTTCTGGTGACTGTTCGGCCAAACGGCGGAACTGCTCGTAGTTGATCTCAGCGACTTCGCACTTGTTACGCGCTACAACCCAGGCACTACGCTCGCTTTCATCTTCGAACAAGCCCATCTCGCCAAAAAAATCACCGTTGTTCAGGTAGGCAAGGACGATTTCGCGACCCTCATCATCTTCAATAACAACGCTAACTGAGCCATCAACCATGTAATACAGCGTGTCTGGCTTGTCACCGTGGTGAATAATTATAGTTTTTGCGGGATACTGCCTGCGATGGCTATGGCGTAAAAGCGTTTCTAACCATTCTGCTTTTGGCGGCGTGTTACGAGGTGGAAGCATGTGTCCGTTCTCCGGGCTTGTTCACTGTCGGCTTCGAGATATCCCGAGATAGAGCAAAAACTGTTCACAGTGCGACCTGGGCACGAAAACCGTGTGACGAACTGTGAACTTGAACCAAATGTCTGCCTTTTGGCCCGGGCCGGAATGCCATCGTTAACGGCGTGTGTGCCCGATGTGCTGAGTTGCCCTGCGTGCGGCATGTCGTTGCAGGGGCGAAATGCCTGCCATGTTGATTAACTGATAACTACCCCCGGCTGCGTGTCAGCCTCGTCGAATAGAGAACAAACCAATGCAAGCACGAGTAAAGTGGCTGGATTATCTGAGCTTTGTCGGTGAATCCGGCAGTGGCCACAGCGTCGTAATGGATGGATCAACCGAACACGGCGGGCGCGACCTGGGAGTGCGTCCGATGGAAATGGTGTTGCTGGGGCTCGGTGGCTGTTCATCAATCGATATCATTCTGATGCTGATGAAAGCGCGGCAGGATGTGACTGACTGTCAGGTGTTGATTGAAGCGGAGCGGGCCGACGCGGTGCCGGCGGTGTTCACGCGAGTGAAACTCAAGTTTGTTGTGGAGGGCAGGCAGCTCTCTGCAAAGCAGGTGGAACGAATCGTAGCGCTGTCAGTCGAAAAATACTGCTCGGTGACCAAAATGCTCGAGAAGGAAGTTGAGATTGGTTTCGAGACCGAAGTTATTGAGCTGAGCTCTGGTCAGGAATCGAGCTGAATCGAAGCAAAACCTGCGACAGACCAAATCCGTGGCGGTGCGCAGCAACAGCGAGCAGAGTCGGTCATTATTGGCTGTAGTTAACAAAGCGCTCGCCAAGTATTGAAATATGGTGTATCACCCCGTAAACTAGTGGAAAGATTTCCTCCTCCATCCTCCAAAGATGGTTAGACGCGGCCTCTCTGGCCGCGTCGCTTTAAGCAAAACACCAAATTCCCGGCTCTCTTGCTGCGCGCATGTGATGCGCTGGTTGTGTTAATTAGGACGCTGGCTACGCAAGAATGAGTTGGATCGATAAGACATTCGCGCAAATCAGGCGCGGAGCTTGTTAGTGTAGAAGGCATCATCTATAATGGAGGGCTTTTCCGGGCATAATAGCTCCCCCTCTGATTCTCGGAGTCCGTATGAAAACCTTTAGTGCCAAGCCGGCCGAGGTCAAGCGTCAATGGTACGTCATTGATGCCGAAGGCAAAACGCTGGGAAGACTAGCAAGCACCTGTGCACACGTACTGCGTGGCAAGCACAAGCCAGAATACACACCGCATGTCGATACCGGTGACTACATCGTCGTCGTCAATGCGGACAAAGTCGCTGTGACTGGTAAGAAAGCGACTGACAAGATTTACCATCATCACACAGGCTACATCGGCAACCTTAAGTCGATTAGCTTCGAAAAGATGCAGGAGAAAGCACCGGGCCGAGCCATTCAACTGGCTGTCAAAGGCATGCTTCCTAAAAATGCGCTGGGTCGCGCGATGTTCCGCAAGCTGAAGGTGTACGCAGGCAAGGATCATCAGCATGCTGCGCAGTCTCCTGAACCCCTAGAGCTGAGATAGACTGAGATAGATCATGGCTGAACAGTATTACGGTACCGGACGTCGGAAGACTTCCAGCGCACGTGTTTTCATGAGCGCCGGCAAGGGTGACATTGTGGTCAATGACCGCCCGCTGGACGAGTATTTCGGTCGCGAGACGGCGCGCATGGTGGTTCGACAGCCGCTCGAAAGTCTCGAAATGACTGGTAAATTTGATTTCAAAATCACCGTCAGCGGTGGTGGTAATACCGGACAGGCCGGTGCTATCCGCCACGGTATCGCCCGAGCGTTACTAAAGTACGACGAAGAAATGCGCTCTGATCTGCGTAAAGCCGGTTTCCTGACCAGAGACGCACGACAGGTTGAACGTAAGAAAGTGGGTCTGCGTAAAGCACGTCGCGCAACTCAGTACTCAAAGCGTTAAACTGCACCGCCCGGTTTCACCGGGTCGGCGAATGTTATCGAAAGCCCGCTTGCTGCGGGCTTTTTTGTGTGCGTGAATAAAAAGCACTTTATGTTCGGCGCGGCTTTGTGGGGGCTAGTGATTGCAACCAGGAGGCTCCTAGCGCAGAGAAAACGCCGGTGTTAGTTGTTTGAGGCTTTCAATATTGTGTGCCGACAGATACTGATCGACTTCAGGAATGACGGCGTTCATGCATCGTTCTATAGGCAGAGATACATCGTCCGGCCCCTGCCTGCCCAGTAGCGGATTTACCCATACCAGTCTTTTACAGCGTTGCCTGATGTCGAGTACTTCGGTTAACAGGTCATCCGGGTCGCCGCTGTCGTAACCGTCGCTAAAAACAAAAACAATCGTGTGACGATTGATAACCCTGGCGGCATGCTCGCTGTTGAATCGATGCAACGATGATGCGATGCGGGTGCCACCCAGCCATCCGCTCGACAGCTCTTTGAGTTTTGATTCCAGTTTGCGCGGGTTCTTTTCCTTTAGCTCGGAGCCTATGGGGACCAGGTCGGTGTGAAAGGCGAATGCATCTGTATCTGCGAACGCCTGCAACACGCCACGTGCGAATCGTAAAAACAAGGCGCTGTATATTTCCATCGACTGGCTGACATCCAGCAGCAGGACAAATCGCGCCGGGTTTCTCGATCGTTGTTTAAAACGAAGTGTGAAAGGCCAGCCACCGGTGGCCAGGTTCTTACGCGCCACCCGTGCGGCGTCGATACGGCCTTTATTTGCAGTGGAATGATTGCGTCTGAGTACCTGCTTTTTTACCCGGCGCGCCAGTTCGTCGACCTGCCGTTCAATAGCGCGCATGTGCTGCGGGTTAAACACAAATCTAAAATCGCGCTTTGACAACATGCGCGCCTCACCGGCGCCACCGGCAACCAGATCAGTGCCGGCCTCTGATGTCATTGGCGATGCAGAGTCCTGTGTTTGCGACTCTGAAAAAAAGGCCATACCGGCACTGGCGCCCGCGCTGCGGGATATTAATAAGCTGGCTTCAGTCGCTTCACCGTCAGCCGGCGGCGCGAACCAATAGAGGTTAAAGATGCCGTTAAAGCGTTGCCACTGATCACGATCCTGGCTGAATAGCGCACGCAGCGATGCTCGGCATACCGGTGCTGATTCTATGATTGGTGTGCAGCAGAGTTGATAAGCCAGTTGCACCTGTGCCGGTGCAGTTTCGAACCCGGCGTTGTTGAGTGTTTGAATAAATGCATCCATCCGGCTGCGCACGATCGCAACCGGATTGTCTGTGTTAGTCTTCACTGAGGTGCTGCTGCAGCCAGTCGCGTGTGGCCAGTTCCCGATCAGCTTGTGTTTTTAGCAGGCAGCCCAGCGTGGCTTCAATCTGTTGCATTGACTGCGCGAGATCGTGCGTTTGCAGATGCAGCAGTGCCGCCGCCCAATCAAGTGTTTCTGCGACACCTGGTGTTTTTTTAAGATTGTCTTTACGCAGCTTTTGTACAAAGCGGGTGATGGCGCGCGCCAGTTGTCGATCCAGATCGGGAATCTGTGTCGACAAAATTTGTTGTTCTTTTTGAGCGTCGGGATAGTCAACGTAGTGGAACAGGCAGCGTCTGCGTAGCGCATCGCTGAGGTCGCGCGTTGCATTTGACGTGAGTATCACTGTTGGCCTGTGTCTGGCCGTGATGGTGCCCATTTCCGGAATGGTGATTTGAAAGTCAGATAAAACTTCGAGCAGAAACGCTTCGAATTCATCGTCTGCCCGATCAATCTCGTCAATCAGCAGCACGCACGGCTCGGCGCTGGTGATCGCCTGCAGCAAAGGTCGCGGCAGCAGGTATTCTTCACTGAAGAGTTCTGACTCAACGACGTCGGGTTCGCCTACTTCTTTGCTTTCGCGCAGCCGCACCGCCATCAACTGGCGCTGATAGTTCCATTCATACAGCGCGGTGCTGGCGTCAAGCCCTTCGTAGCACTGTAAGCGAATAAGCTCGTATCCAGTCATTTGCGACAGCGCAATGGCTACAGCGGTTTTTCCAACCCCGGCATCGCCCTCCAGCAGAAGGGGCCGTTGTAACACCTGAGTCAAATGCAGAATGCTGGCAAGGTCAATGTCGGCAATGTAGCCCGCGCTGGCCAGATTTTGTTGTATTTCCTCTACCTGCTGCATTGGCTAGTGCCGAACACTGAAATCATTTTTACCACTGGCATCGCCCCCGCGCATCAGATACAACGTGCGCTCGCTTTGATCGGTTAGTTTTTTAGCCTGACTCATTGAACGCGCCAGAGACCTGTCATACACCGAGGTGGTTGGCATAAAGCGCAGTGTCATGCCACGTCGCGACTGGCTGGAGTCATTGGCTGCAGAGCCATGCACAAGATACACGTCGTGCAGGGAGATCTGGCCGGTTTCCAGCACAATTGGCTGTGCCGCGCCAGCGTCGTACTGAGAGGCAGCGAGTTCCTGGTTCAGCGTAATATTCTGGCGATCGCTGGTATTGTGCTGCAGCAGGGTTTGTTGCTTATGGGAGCCGGGGATTACTTCAAGGCATCCGTTTTCCGGTGTGGCCGGGTCCAGTGCGATCCAAACCGTACAGGTGGCCAGGGGGCGTATTGGCCAGTATTCACCGTCCTGATGCCATGGTGTGGCATGGCCGCCGCCGGCAGGCTTGGCAAAAAAGCTCGAATTCCACAGCGCGAAATCCGGTCCGATCAACTGCTCAACCATATTCAGAATATCTGCGTGTCTGGCTACATCCAGAAAGCCGGTATCGTATGCCAGTAACGCCGGGCAATAGTTTGTGAACTCCGGGTGCTTTGTCAAAAGCCGAGCATGGCGTTCGCGAATTTGCTCAACCAGATCAGTCGGCAGTCGGAAGTCAGGTGTGACATACCCGTTTTCGTGATACTGATGGATCTCTATGTCAGTGAGCATGTTGTTCCTCCGCAGTCTTTGTCAGAGATTATTCCTCGACGTGGCGGAAGATTGCAAACGCCTACCAACTGGCGCTGGCTGCATTGACTAAACGGATCATCGGATTAAAACGGAAAAGGAGCAGACTGCTCCCTTTCCGAGACTACCACGGTGGAACTATCGGTTCGTATGCAACCGATAGTTCACTTGTGGTGGTGGTTTAGCGTACCAGGCAGGACTGATCGTTTTCCCAGCCCCATCCATCGCCATCACTATCGCTGGCGGCGCTCGAGCAATACGGTGTTCCTGAGTCGCTTGAGCCTGTATCGCCGCTGCTGACCAGGCACGACTGATTGTTTTCCCAACCCCATCCATCACCATCAGAGTCGCTGGCTGCCGATGCACAGGTCGGCAGGCCGGAGTTCGAGTCGGAGCCGTTGTCATCGCTGTTACCAGAGTCAGTGCCCGAGCTCGTCACAACGCAGGACTGATCGTTCTCCCAGCCGTAGCCGTCGCCGTCACTGTCTGAAGCAGCGCTGCTGCACGCAGGCAGAGCGGCTGTGTTACCACCGTCGTCCTGCATCGGCACTTCTGGTGCTGGCGTGGGCTCGGGTGTGGTTGGCTCGGGCTCAGGTGTGGTTGGCGCCGGTTCAGGTGTGGTTGGCGCCGGTTCAGGTGTGGTTGGCGCCGGTTCAGGTGTTGTCGGTGCTGGCTCCGGTGCTGGCTCCGGTGTGGGTTCCGGTTGTGCAATCGGCTGTGATGGTGTGGCT
>CAYMFQ010000004.1:10759-19881 GCA_964389335.1 uncultured Granulosicoccaceae bacterium | reverse complement strand
CGGTGCTGGCTCCGGTGTGGGTTCCGGTTGTGCAATCGGCTGTGATGGTGTGGCTGGCTGGTTACAACCAACGGTATCGTTAGCCTGCGGTGCACAGGACAGGCCGCTGACGTTTTCCTTGATCAACATAAATTGATCCATTTCGAAGCCATCTTCCCTTGCGGTAAACCTGATGGTGTTGGCACCCGCACTGCCGATGTCGAGGTAGATGGTGCGTGGTGTGCCGCAATGGTTATCGGACATGCGCTGAGCGCTGGACCAGGTCCACTGGTTTTTACCGCTGCACCATTGAATGCGTTCACCACTGGCCGGGTTTGATGAGTTTAGGCCTACGTGAATACCATTGTCTTCTGTGCCGGTTGAATAAGCTTTTACCCACACGGTGTAACGTCCGGCTTCCGGAATGTTAACGATGTAGTCTATCGCGGGACCAGAGCCACCGGTTGACCAGAAGTTCACGCCGTTAATCAACGGATCACCGTGGGTGACACGGGTGTCTGATAATAGTTCGAGGTAAGCCTGGCCACTGGCGCTGCTGTGGTGTGATCCATCCGGATCAGGTGTAACGCCTGAGTTGACAGTGTTGCTCGTCAGTCTCCAGCGTGCATCCTTTGAAAAATAGTCTTCAGCTTCAACTTTAATTGCTACAAAGTCTGCAGCCATAGTGGTTGAGGCGCACAAAGCCGAGCAGCATAGCGCTGCGATCTTTAACGCTTTCATGTGTTAACCCGAATTTTTGTTTAAAGGCAGTGGCTGATCAACACGATACAAATCGAGTTTGGAAACCCATTGCTGTGCCGATTGAGTTGTTAGGCACAGCAATATCAACGATGCACCATTCCATAGCGCATGCAGCTCGTATTTGTTTGTGTAGTGAATCTGTGTGCGTCAGCTCACCGGGTGAGTTGTAAGGGCCTCACATGGTGCCGATTGACCTGAAGTGGTTGTGTGCCACATTTCACAGAATTTTTTAGGATTGAGAAGTCTGTCCGATGTGTAATTATGCTTAAAAAAGGCGCTTTTACTGCTCGTTGAGCCAGTCTCGCGATTGCAGAAAATAGTCCGTGAGTTCTGCCTCGGCGGTACCGGCTTCCGGGGTGTGGTTGTATTGCCAACGCACCAGCGGCGGCAGTGACATGAGAATGGACTCTACCCGTCCGCCCGACTGTAAACCGAACAACGTGCCTCTATCGAGTACCAGGTTAAATTCGACATAGCGCCCGCGACGGTAAAGCTGAAATTGCCGATGGTTATCATTGAAAGGAGTGTCGCGGCGACGTTCAACGATGGGCAGGTACGCTGGTAAAAACGCATTGCCAATGCTTTGCATAAACGCAAAGCTGTGCTCAAAGCTCTGGTTGTTATAGTCGTCGAAAAAAACACCGCCGATACCGCGTGGTTCATTGCGGTGTTTAATATAAAAGTAGTCGTCACACCATTTTTTATATTGGTCATAGTGCGTATCACCAAATGGATCGCAGGCATCTTTGGCTACCTGATGCCAGTGTTTACAGTCTTCCCTGTTACCGTAATAGGGAGTGAGATCAAAGCCGCCCCCAAACCACCATACCGGCTCTGCCGAAGGTTTTTCCGCAACGAAAAACCTTACGTTGCAATGTGTGGTTGGAACGAACGGATTGTTTGGATGAAATACCAGTGACACACCCATTGCCTGGAAGCTGCGTCCGGCCAGGTTTTCGCGACCCGCAGTGGCAGACGGTGGCAGATTGTCGCCAAACACATGGGAAAAGTTGATGCCTGCCTGCTCAAAGATGTCGCCATTGGCAAACACACGGCTGCGACCACCACCACCGGCATCACGCTGCCAGCTGTCTTCCGTGAGCGTTGCTGTGTTATCAATGGAGATAACAGCATTGGTAATCGTGTCCTGCAGGCTGGTCAGATAGTCAGCTACAGATGAAATATCAAGCGTGTTGGTCATATTTTATCGCGCGAGTTATCGTAGTTGTCTGCCGGTGTTGCCGTCGAATATCGGTGTCGGACCCTGCAGATTGCCCACCGGCAGGTCCAGTAAATAGTCGATGCTATCGCCAAAACAGTCTGCAACTGTCTGTGGCTCTGTAAAGGCAGCTTCACCACTGACGTTGGCAGACGTTGACACAATAGCACTATCGCAGGCAATGCAGAGATTCGCTGCGGTTTCGTGGCTGGTAACGCGTGTGGCTACCGTGTCGCGATTGCCGGTTAACAATGCTGAGGCATGTGTGCCTGCGGTTAGTATCCAGGTGACCGGACCGGGCCATACAGCAGATAACTTTTCTTCAAGTGCATCACTAACAGTAGCGATGTACGGGTTTAACTGCGCACGGCTGGCTGCAATGATAATCAGGCCTTTGTTATCGTCGCGTTGTTTTAAATCAATTAGTCGCTGTAGGGTGTCGGTGTTATCGGGGTCGCAGCCAAGGCCAAAAACACCTTCCGTTGGATACGCGACGATACCACCGCTGCGGATACAGTCTGCTGCCTTGTTGATGTCCGTACCGCGTTGCATTGATTGTAAGGGCATTGATTGTTGGGGCATTGGTTGCAGGATGTTGAATTTGAAGAGTATCGGTTTGAAGAGCGTTAATTGTCAGTGCTGCTGCACAACTACTGTAGCTAAATACAGTATTAAAATTTGTCTGCTGATTGCGCTGCGTTGTGTGCATTTACTGGCTTTTAACATACTTGCCGCCCGCGGCGGCGACAATCGCGCCACTGAGTTCCAGGTCGAACGCAAGGTTTGTCACCGTCACTATATCAAAACCCGTGGCCTCGACAATAGTGTCGAGCGCCAGTGGTGTGTAGTCAAAGGCATCCAGCACTTTTTGCTGGTCGCTGGTATGCCTGGTGGTACTGGCTGACGAACCGGGTTTGGTGTTACC
Organism: uncultured Granulosicoccaceae bacterium; assembly: GCA_964389335.1. GTDB lineage: Bacteria > Pseudomonadota > Gammaproteobacteria > Granulosicoccales > Granulosicoccaceae. The sequence continues at coordinate 16,996 of CAYMFQ010000004.1, read as the reverse complement.
GGTGGGTTGCGGGGGCTGCTCCGGAGGGCTTGATGCAGGTTCAGATTCAGATGCGGACGCTGCTTCCGTTTGCTGCGTCGGTGCGCCAATAGATTCGAGAGTGGCTGCAGCAGGTAACAATGGTGCGATCTGGGTCAGAATATCCTCGACGGACTCAACCAGTGTTGCACCATTGCGTATCAGTGCGTGGCAGCCACGGCTTTGCGGATTATCGATGTTGCCGGGTATGGCAAACACCTCACGTGATTGTTCAGTGGCGTGTGCAGCGGTAGTCAGAGTGCCGCTTTTAAGTGCTGCTTCAACCACCAGCGTGCCGTAACACAGTCCGCTGATGATTCGATTGCGTCGCGGAAAGTAGGCGGGCTTTGGCAGGGTGCCAACCGGAAACTCCGAAACGATAGCGCCGCTCACGGTGATCTCCTGAGCAAGTTGCTGATGAGCTGCGGGATACACGCGATCGAGTCCGGTTGCGGTCACTGCTACCGTTAGTCCGTCTGCTTGCAATGCCCCGCGGTGGGCGCTGGCATCTACTCCAACCGCGAGTCCACTGCAGATTGTTAAACCGTAGTGGCACAGTTGCCGGGCCATGTTGTTAGCATGCGTTGCAGCGCTGGTGCTGGGTTTGCGACTGCCGACAATCGCTACCTGCGGTGTATGTAAAACATCGATATCACCGCGCACGTAAAGGACCAGTGGCGGATCCGCTATCTGCCGCAACATTGCCGGATACTGTTTTGCGTACAGCGGAACGATATGCCGATCGTCGCTTTCATCGCACCAGTGCAGGTCTGCGTCTATGGCGCTTTCATCGACCGATCGCAGTGCCGTAATGACTTTGCTGCTTAAACCGGCGCGACTGAGTTCACCATTGGACGCACGCAGCAACGCTTCGGGTGAGTCAAAAGCCTGCAGGAGCTTATACACTGTGCGCGGACCTATGCCTCGACAATGTACCAGCCCGAGCCAGTCTCTCAACTCAGCCATGGTTTGAATTCCATGGTTTGAATTCAAAGGGGTGTGAGCGGCACAACACGATTAATCCGCCAGTAAACGAGGGAGCCACAGTTTAACTGCCATGACCCGCGGTTGCATCAGTGGCTGTGTGTTTTTTAGTGTGAGGGGAGTGGGCTTGCCGGATGGGGCAGAGCGCCGGCAGCGACTGCCGCCGGCGTGGATAACAGATATTACCGCATAGTTTTTACTGTACAGTCGTCGTGTTACTGCACCATCGTGTCGATGCGATCATACAGATTGATCGAACGGGCTGAGCTCATGATCAGCGCATAGCTGACACGCTCAAAGGTGCGGAACACCATAATTACACCGGACTGGTCGCCGGGGATTGTCACGAAGTCATTTTTCTTTCGTGAGACGACATCGCGGATGCGGCGATCATCGCTGATCACGGACATCACGTCACCCGCCTGCACACCATCGTTTTCACCGAGGTTCAGTACCACAACCTGGTTTTTACCGGCGCGTGATACCGCGTCGAACAGAGAGATGATCTTGCCCGGCTTGGTGACGGTGGCGGTGCGCGGCTGGAAGGACATGTGCTGCATGTCCGGATTGCTCATCAGACGGTCGCCAACCAGTGTTTCGCGTTTGTTGCTGGTCAGTATCATTTTCGACGGGTCGCCGCTCTTTACCAGACTGGCCTTTGAGACATGCACGGCCTCATGACCCAGCACTTCACCGGTGTCGGGATCAACCAGGGCGTCGCCTGGGCGAAACACGCTGTAGCGCTGTTCGCTGGTGTCGCCGCGAACAAATACGTGGCTGCCGGTGGAGCTGATCAGACGGCCTTCCTCAGCGGCGACGATATACGGCGCTGCCATCAGTTCGTCATTTGAGACTACCTTCGGCTCGATCAGAAACTCTTTGATTGAATCCAGCGGAAACGGCGAAATGGGGGCGCTGTTTGTGCTGCTGGCGCGAATCAGCTCCAGGCGCGGCTTGCCATCGACGTAGGTCAGAGCAATCTGATCACCGGGGTAAATCAGGTGCGGGTTGGCGATTTGCGGATTCACATGCCAGATCTCGGGCCACAGCCATGGGCGGCTCAGAAATCGTTCTGAGATATCCCACAATGTGTCACCTCTGACGACTGTGTAGTTGCCGGGGTTATCCGTGCGTACGGAGCCTTCCGCCAGCGCTCGCAAAGCCCGTTTGCGGTTGGTGCCGGTGGTTATGGCTGCGGTGCCGGTCAGGTTGGCGGCACTAATTGCAGCGTTGTCGCCAGCCGGGTTAGGTAGTACAGCAGACTGCGGGCTGCCAGGCTGGTTGGCACAGGCGCTCAGCACGAGCACAGTGGCCGCCAGACCCAGGCGGGCCAGAGAGCTGGTCAAATTGAGACCTGAAGCGGTCAGCGGGGCTTGGAATGTCATATTGATCCGGATCGCAAGGCTGATAGTGGGGTGAAGGCTGCGTCCGGCCACGTCGCAATGACGTAACTCAGTCGCAAATCTCACGTGTTTGTTCAACTATGGTGTCGATTGATGAACCAAAATCAGTGCCAAGCCAATGGCAACCATGCAGGGTTTTGTCGCAAAAAGGGGCCTTTGGTAAGCATTGATGAAGATAGGGCTTTGATATCGGGGTGTAGGTGCTTACACTTGTCGGCTGAATTTGAATCTCACGACCAACAGCGATGGCATTACTCGACATACTGGTGTACCCCGACGACCGGTTGCGCAAGGTAGCAACGGCGGTTACGACGGTTGACGATGCCACGCGCAAGCTGGTCGACGATATGTTCGAAACCATGTATGACGCACCTGGCATTGGGCTGGCCGCGACCCAGATCGATGTCCATTATCGCATTGTGGTCATCGATGTGTCTGAGCACAAAAACGAGCCACTCACGCTCATCAATCCGGAAATCGTCAGCTCGGCCGGCAAACACGCCGGGGAAGAAGGATGTCTGTCGATACCCGGAATCTATGAAAACGTCGACCGCGCCGAGGCAATAGTATTCAAGGCGCTAAACCGGGACGGAGAGCCCTACGAGATGAAGGCCGAGGGGCTGTTGGCGGTGTGTGTGCAGCACGAGATCGACCATCTGGACGGCAAGTTATTTGTCGATTATCTGTCGGCGCTTAAAAAGCGCCGCATTAAAAAGAAAATGCTCAAGCGAGAGAAGTAGCCACCGGTTTTCAGCCTGCCTGTGTCAAGCACTGAACCGCGGCTGGCCGCGTCCCAACCTTCAATTAACCCATGAACAATCAGTCAATGCGGATCGTCTACGCGGGCACCCCGGATTTCGCCACGCCTGCGCTAAGGGCGCTGGTAAACGCGGGCTACGAGGTGGTGGCTGTCTACACCCAGCCGGACCGCCGCGCCGGTCGTGGCCGTAAACTGGTGCACGGACCGGTAAAAACGACAGCGCTCGAGCTTGAGTTGCCAGTGCTGCAGCCAGATTCGTTTAAAACGGATGACGCGCTGACAGAGCTCGCGGCGTTACAACCGGATCTGATGGTGGTCGCTGCTTATGGTCTGATACTGCCGCAATCGGTGCTCGATGTGCCGACACATGGTTGCATCAATATTCACGCATCCTTGCTGCCACGCTGGCGCGGCGCGGCGCCTATCCATCGGGCCATTGAAGCAGGAGACGCGAAGACCGGGGTCACGATTATGCAAATGCAGGCGGGGCTTGATACCGGCGACATGCTGCTAAAAAAATCGGTACCCATCGAGTCCGATACCCGCACAGCCGAGCTGCATGATGCGCTTGCACTGCTGGGGGCCGACGCACTGCTCGAAGTGCTCGATCAACTGCAGGCCAATGCGCTAACGCCTGAAGTGCAGAATGAAGCGCTGGTGACCTACGCGCACAAGCTCGAAAAGTCTGAAGCCCTGCTTGACTGGACACTGCCGGCGCAGCAACTGCACCGCAAGATTTGCGCGTTTAACCCGTGGCCGGTGGCGCAGACGTCATTTGACGGTGATGTGCTGCGAGTATGGCAGTCGGAACTGCTGCAACAGGCCGCCGCCGCTGCAGCGGGCACGGTGGTGTCAGTAGAGCATGGAATTGATGTTAGTACCGGCGACGGCACGCTGAGGCTGCTGCAGGTACAGGCTCCTGGTAAGAAAGCGGTTGCCGCACATGAGTTTATCAATTCCAGTGGCATCAGCCCCGGGCAGCGTTTTGGCGAGTGATACACCCGATGTGCGTCAGCTGGCGGCGCAGCTAATGACCCGTGTGGTGAAAGATGGCAGCTCACTGGGTGAACTGCTGCCCGCCGCGCAGGAGCCGCTGTCTGCCCGTGATGCGGCATTGTTGCAGGAACTGGTTTTTGGTACTTCGCGCTGGTCGGGGCGCCTGCAGTGTCAGCTTGCGTTGCTGATGCCCAAGCCGCTGCGTCGCAAGGATACAGACGTCAACGCATTGTTGTGGCTTGCGTTATACGAACTGCAGTACATGCGCTCACCGGACTACGCGGTGGTAAATGCCTATGCCGGTCTGACTGGTCGTTTGCGAAAAAAATGGGCCAAATCACTGGTTAACGGTGTGTTGCGGCAGTTCCTGCGCAATCAGGCAGACATTGTCGCAAAGGTGGATAAACAACCGGAGGGGCGTTCATCGCTGCCGGCCTGGATACTTAAACAGCTGCGCCACGACTGGCCCGATTCAATGGAATCAATTGTGGCGGCCGGCAACACGCGTGCGCCACTGACCCTTAGAGTGAATGGCTTGCAATGCACGCGGTTGCGCTATAAGCAGGCGCTTGATGAGGCCGGGCTCAGCGGTCGCGATGGTCCGCTCGGACAGCACTCGGTGATTGTTGAGTCGTCTGCGCGGGTCAGTGCGCTGCCCGGTTTTGAAGACGGCTGGTTTTCGGTTCAGGATGGTGCGGCGCAGCTGGCAGCCGAGCTGGTCGCCCCGCAGGCGGGGCAGCGCATCCTCGATGCCTGTGCTGCCCCCGGTGGCAAAACCTGTCATCTTGTGGAGATGCAGCCCGACTGCGAGGTGACAGCCGTCGACAACAGTGAAACGCGCATGCAGCGTGTGCACGAAAATCTACAACGGCTGCAACTGAAAGCTGACTGCCTTTGTGCCGATGCAGCCGACACCGATGGCTGGTGGGATGGCAAAGCCTTTGACTCCGTGTTGCTGGATGCACCCTGTTCAGCACTCGGTGTGTTGCGCCGTCACCCGGATATCCGCTTGCTCCGACGCGAGCACGATATCGACACGCTGTGCGCACAACAGCAGCGTTTGCTCGAGGCGTTGTGGCCGACCGTAAAGCCTGGAGGGAAGCTGATCTATGCAACCTGCTCAGTGCTCAAGCGAGAGAATCAGCAGCAAGTGACCAATTTTCTGACGCAACACGACGATGCCACAGAGCAGCCCATACACGCTTCGTGGGGAATCGCCTGTGAGGCGGGACGGCAGATCTTGCCGGGTCAGCATGAAGCGGATGGTTTCTATTATGCGATAATCAGAAAAAAACCCGTCGAGGATGCGTGCTGAAACGATGTTTTTGGTCCCATCATATGTTCGATTGCTGACCGGTATGCAGTATTGCCTGCGAGTGGCGATGGTTGTGTTGGTGTGCGTTGGTGCCGCTGCGGCCGGGTCCATGCGCTACGAAAGCGCAGGCACCTATGTCAGTAACGACAATTACTACCTGGACGCGTTTGCGCGCGTCGACCTGGGGGCCGAGCCGGTTCAGGCGCTGGTCAATGGCGTCGAGCTGCACTTTCTGGTGCACGTTGCCATCTATAAAACGCGCCGCTGGTGGATTGACACACCTATTCTCGAGCGGCGCCTGCGCTACCGGCTCGACTACTATGAATTAACACAGCACTATCGCGTGACGGACCTGCAGTCCGGCAAGAGTGAAAACTTTCGCAGTGTCGCCGCCGCATTGCGGGAGCTTGGCAGCCTGTCGCGCTACTCCCTGTTGCCGGCAAACCAGATCAATAAACGCAGACAATACACCGCGAGCATACAACTTGAGCTCGACCTGACCCGATTACCGGGACCGCTGATGGCGCAGGCGCTTCGATCGAGTGAATGGCAACTAGAAACGGAGGAGTTTCAGTGGTCGTTAAATTGATACGCAACCTCGCCAACAGCCTGTCTTTGATGCTGGTGTTGTTTCTGTTCCTGATGGCGACGCTGTATTTCGTTGCCAACACCGGCGAGCATCTGGACAGCTTTGGCCGCTCTTATCAGTGGTGGATGTTCGGCACCATGATCGCACTGGGGCTGATTGGCATCCTCATTGT
>CAYMFQ010000004.1:0-10659 GCA_964389335.1 uncultured Granulosicoccaceae bacterium | reverse complement strand
AGTGGTGGATGTTCGGCACCATGATCGCACTGGGGCTGATTGGCATCCTCATTGTGGTCAGTCTGTGGCGTCTGGTCGCTGATCTTCGCAACAACGTATCCGGCTCGCGGCTGAGTCTTAAACTGGTGGTTATACTGGTGGTGATGGCGCTGCTGCCAACCACGCTGGTGTATTCATTTTCGGTCAAGTTTCTGCATTCGAATATCGACAGCTGGTTTGATGTCGAGGTTGAGCGCGCGCTCGATGATGCGCTGGGGCTTAGTCGTGAATCACTGAATGTGTACATGCGCATGCGTCAGGAGACCACCCTGAACGTTGCGGAACGCCTGACGGAGATACCCGACGAACTGGCGATTCTGGTACTCAATGATTTTGGCGCCGACTCTGATGCGCTGGAGCTAACACTAATTGGCGCCGACAACCGCGTCATCGCAACCACTGCATTTGACGACGATTTGTCTGTTGCCCCGGAGCGTCCGGCTGACGATATCGTGTCGCGCGCTCGTGCAGGTATCTCCTATTTGAGCATCGACCCGTCGAGTGATGGCGAATTACAGGTGTTGTCCGTGGTGCCGATCTCGCTGGCCGATCCATCACGCGGTACGCCGGTGTTATATGCAACTTACCCGGTGCCGAGAAATTCGAGTGTACTGGCTGCCAATGTGCAGGAGAGCTTTCGCAATTATCGTCAGCTTGCGTACCTGCGCACACCGCTTAAACAAAGCTCCATTGCCACCCTTACACTGGCCGTTTTTCTGAGTCTGATGATGGCGGTGTGGGTTGCGTTCTACACGGCGCGCCGTCTGATGGTGCCGGTACACGATTTGGTCGAAGGCACAAGACTGGTCGCAGACGGCGACTACTCCACGCGCCTGACTACCAGCGGACGCGATGAACTGGGCGATCTGGTGCAGTCGTTTAACGACATGACTGACCGTGTTGAAGCGGCCCGCGCCAGTGCTGCGGAAAGTCAGTTGTTGGTGGAAAATCAACGCGCATACCTGGAACTGGTGCTGAGTCGAATCTCCACCGGAGTTATTGCACTCGATGAAAATAATCGCGTCAGAACCTGCAATGCCAGTGCTGCGAAAATTCTGCGTGTTTCAGTGCAGGAGCTGCAATCAACTGATGCGCTTGCGGCGAGTGACGATGAATTTGTCAGCCAGTTTTTCAGCAATATTACGCCAATGCTCAAAGCCAATCGATCCGACTGGAGTGTCGAGTTTGAACTGGTGGGTGAACAGGGCCGTCAGCCAGTTATGTGTCGCGGGGCCAGCATGCGGGGCGGTGGCGATGAACATGCGGGTCAGGTGCTGGTATTCGATGATATCAGCGACGTTGTTGAGGCTCAGAGAAACGCGGCGTGGAGCGAGGTTGCTCGTCGCCTCGCGCATGAAATCAAAAATCCGCTGACACCCATACAGTTATCCGCCGAGCGACTGCAGCACAAGTATGCGTCCAAGCTGCACGGTGATGATGCATCAACACTGAAAAAACTCACCAACACTATTGTGCAGCAGGTTGAATCAATGAAGGGCATGGTCAAGGCATTTGCTGACTACGCCACCAGTCCTGGTGCAGAGTTTCAGTTAATTCAGCTCAACGAACTGGTGACCGAGATCAGCTGGCTATACCGGGAAGGCAATGAACTCGATGCCATTTCACTGCAATTACAGGGCGAACTGCCATTGATCTCCTGCGATCCGGTTCGCATTCGTCAGGTCCTGCACAATGTTATAAAAAACGCACTTGAGGCGATGGTTGGTCAGCCGCAGCAGGAGATGACCCTAACCAGTCGGCTCGGCAGCTACAAAGACAAGCCTGCCGTTGAACTGGTTGTCAGAGACAATGGGCCGGGTTTCCCGCCCGAGTTGCACGATCGTCTGTTTGAGCCCTATGTAACCAGCAAGCGTAAAGGCACAGGGCTCGGACTGGCTATTGTTAAGAAAATCGTTGAGGAGCACGGCGGCCTGGTCAGAGCGGAAAATATCCGCGGCGATGACGGCGGCGGCAAGCTTACGATTCTCATACCGGCGGTGGAGCAAAAGACAATGAGCCACACGCCTGTCGCTACAAACACTGAAACAGCAGCGGCAATCGAAAAAGACAGCTACGGAGATGCGGCATGAGTCAATCCCTGGTGATGGTGGTAGATGATGAACCGGATATTCGCGATCTGGTTAAGGAAATACTGGAAGACGAAGGGTATGCCGTTATCGTGGCAGAAGATGTCAGCGTCGCGCGTGAAGCTATCGGCGAACAGACACCGGATCTGGTGCTGCTGGATATCTGGATGCCCGAACAGGACGGTATCAGTCTGCTAAAAGAATGGCGTGATGCCGGGCAGCTTAAGTTTCCGGTGGTGATGATTTCCGGTCACGGTACGGTTGAAACGGCAGTTGAGGCAACTCGGCTCGGTGCCGTGGACTTTATCGAGAAGCCTTTGTCACTGGCAAGACTGTTGCTCGCAGCTGAAAAAGCCATCAGTAACTTTACGCTGCCTGATCAGAGCGCACAGGCAGTTGAGCGCAAGCTGCCGCTGATTGTTGGCACCAGTGAGTATGCGACCGAGTTACGCGCAACGATTGAAAAATCCGCAACCAACAGCGACAGCGGTGTATTGATTGTCGGTGAGCGCGCTACTGGCAAGCTATTAATCGCACAGCATATTCATCAGGCGAGCAGTCGAGGCAGCAAACCTTTTGTCACGCTGCGTTGCGACAGTTTGTCTGATATGAATGCCGAGCGTGAATTGCTGGGCAACGATAACAACGTCGGTTATCTGGGCTCGGCCAACGGCGGCACTCTGTGCCTGACAGACCTCGACGAGCTGCCGAATACTGCACAGGGTATCATTCTTGCCGCACTGGAGAGCGGTGAGCTGATGGTTCGCGGTAAGAAGGTTCCGTTTGATATGCGCATTGTTGCGTGTTGTGCGACCGATCCGCAAAGTCTGGTTGCCGACGGCGACTTTAACGAGGCGCTGTACTACCGACTGGCGGTGCTGGTCATTAATACTTTGCCTTTGCGAGATCATCGTGAAGACGTACCTGCGCTGTTAACTTATACCGTTGACCGATTGGTAGAGCAGGAGGGTTTGCCGTACCGACACTTTAGCGTGTCTGCACAGAACAAACTCAGAAACATGGATTGGCCCGGCAACGTGCTGGAGTTGATTAACTTTGTACAGCGACTGCTGATACTGGGTAACGGCGTTGAAATTGACCTGAGTGAAGTTGAGCAACTGCAGGGCAATGATCGCGAGCGTTCCTGGGAGAACAGTGGCGATGTCATGAAGTTACCGCTCGATGTGCCGCTGCGCGAGGCGCGTACCGAGTTTGAAAAGCTTTACCTTTTGCGTCAGCTGGAAAAGGTCGATGGCAATATCGTTGAGCTGGCGCGCATTGTTGGCATGGAACGCACACATTTGTATCGAAAACTCCGCAGTGTTGGTATCAAGGCGGGTCGCAAGCGCGGCTAGTGGCTCGTCCCGCGTCCGGTACCCTGATAACACAGCCACTTCGGTGAAAAATTCTGATGCATTCGGATGTCAGGTTTACCGAGGCCACATTGCCACTGTCCGGCTCCATGACTCTCGTCTGATAACTATGGATGATCGTGTGATCAATTTTCAGCCAAACGGGCAATGCCCGATGATGTGTCAGGCCGTTGGTCTGCAGCAAGTCTCATGTTTTGCAATGGGGCAGCGGGTAGCACTGTGAAAATTATTGTGCTGGGTGCCGGTCAGGTAGGCTCTGCAGTGGCGAGAAATCTGGTCGCGGAAGGCAATGATGTAACTGTAGTGGACATGAATAAGCGTGCGCTCGACAGCTTTGGGTCGATTGATCTTGGAGTTGTGCGTGGCCACGCAGCGCATCCTAATGTGTTGACCGAAGCAGGCGCTGAAGACGCGGATATGATTATCGCTGCAACCAGCAGTGATGAAACTAACATGATCGCCTGCCAAATCGCCTACAGCCTGTTTCGTACCACCAGTCGCATTGCACGCGTGCGGTCACAGCAGTACCTGAAAGAAAAAGCCACGCTGTTTCAAAAGAAACATATACCCATTGATGTATTGATTAGCCCGGAGCAACTGGTAACTGACCACATCACGCGCATCATTGAACACCCCGGTGCACTGCAGGTGGTGGATTTTGCCGATGGCCGCGTGCGACTGGTTGGTGTGGTCACCGAAGAAGATGCTCCAATGTGCGGACGCGAGCCTGCCTATCTTAAAGAGTTACTACCAGACTTCGACATTTGTCTGGCAACTATCTATCGGGATGACGCGGCGATACTGCCCGATGAAAAATCAGTCACCATCAAGAAAGGTGACCTTGTCTTTTTTATTGCGGCTGGTGAGAAAACAGTTGAGGTTATGTCGCAGTTTCACAAGGTTGAGAAACACTTTAAGCATGTAATGATCGCAGGCGGCGGCAACATCGGTCTGGCGCTGGCAGAACAACTGGAGCGCGGCAGATATCGTGTCAAGTTGATTGAAAAAAATCCGGAGCGTGCAAACTATCTTGCAGAAGTGTTGCAGGACACCAGCGTACTGGCGGGTGATGTGGCTGATCAGGAATTGCTTCAGGCGGAGAGTCTTAGCTCAATGGGGCTTTTTTGCGCACTGACTAACGACGATGAGGCGAACATCTTATCGGCGATGGTGGCAAAAAATATGGGGGCGCGGAAAGTGATGTCCCTGATTAACCGGCCCGCTTATGTGGATCTGGTTGAAAATGTTTTTGTTGACATTGCGATCTCCCCGCACAATGTAACGATTGGTGCGTTGTTGCGACACGTCAGGCGCGGTGATGTTGTAGCCGTACATTCATTGCGCAAGGGTGCTGCTGAAGCGCTGGAAGCAATCGCTCATGGTGATATGGAAACTTCCGAGGTGGTTGGCCGGCGCATCTGTGACTTACCATTGCACAGCACCAGTGTCATTGGCGCCGTGGTGCGCGGTACTGATGTCCTTATTGCGCATGATGAACTGGTGATCGAGGCAGAAGACCATGTAATCATCCTGGTAGTCGACAAGAATCATATCCCTGAAGTAGAAAAGTTGTTTCAGGTTGGTGTGACCTACTAATGATATTTACTCAGCAATTGCGTTACGCGCTCGGCGTTTGTCGACGCAACTCGTGCGGCTTGCACTCGGGGTAGGGCGATGCAGTTTCTCGTGGTTCTGCGTGTACTGGGCCTGTTGCTGTCGATTTTCAGTGTCACCATGCTGGTGCCGGCACTGGTATCGTTTGGTTATCGCGACGGTTCCGCATCGTCGTTTTTGTGGGGCTTTGTACTGACGCTGTGTATCGGGTTAATTGCGTTTCTGCCGCTGCGTAATTATAAGGCGCCAATCAGGCTGCGCGATGGCTTTGTAATCGTGGTGATGTTTTGGACTGTACTGGGTTTGTTTGGCGCGATACCGCTCTATCTAGATGAAACCGTTAACCTGACGGTGGCGCAGAGTATCTTTGAGTCGATGTCGGGCTTTACCACCACCGGTGCGACAGTTATCGTTGGTCTCGACTCTCTGCCGCAGGGTATCTTGATGTACCGGCAGCTGGTTCAGTGGCTTGGGGGTATGGGTATTATTGTGCTGGCGGTGGCGATACTGCCATTGCTTGGCATCGGTGGCGGGATGCAGTTATACCGTGCAGAAACTCCCGGTCCGCAAAAGGAAAAAATAACCCCGCGTATTGCCGATACTGCAAAGATTCTATGGTATGTGTACCTGTTTTTGACTATCGCGTGCATGCTCAGTTACTGGGTTGCCGGTATGCCGCTGTTTGATGCGGTTGGCCATAGTTTTTCAACGGTGGCGATCGGCGGTTTTTCCACGCACGATGCCAGCATAGGACACTACAAGAGTGAGGCAATCGAAATGATTGCCGTGGTATTTATGCTTATATCCGGGGTCAACTTTGCGCTGCACTATCTGACCTGGCGTTCCCGCTCTCTGCGGGTTTACTTTGAAGATACCGAATTTAAGGTGTACGTGATGTTGTTACTGGCGCTAAGCGTCGTGACAATTAGCTATCTTTACTTCACTGATACCACTAACTTCAGAAGCTCGTTTTTTAACGGGCTGTTCCAGGTGGTCTCTATTGCTACCACCACCGGTTTTACCACTGCGGAGTATTTCAATTGGCCCGGCTTTTTGCCGGTGCTGCTGTTGTTTGCCAGCTTCGTGGGTGGCTGCGCAGGGTCAACCGGCGGCGGCATGAAAGTCATACGCGTACTATTGTTGTTCAAGCAGGGCTATCGTGAATTAACTCGTATGGTGCATCCGGCTGCGGTGGTACCGGTAAAGCTCGGGCGCAAAAGTATGCCGCCCCGCGTGATAGATGCTGTATGGGGTTTTTTCGCCACTTATGTTGTGGTTTTTACATTGATGCTGTTGTTGCTTATGGCAACCGGCCTCAATCAGGAAACCGCCTTTTCCGCAGTGGTGGCGTGTCTTAACAACCTTGGCCCGGGGCTCGGCGATATCAGTCTGAACTATAGTTCCCTTAATAGTGTACAACTCAGCCTGCTGTGCATTGCAATGCTGCTTGGTCGACTGGAGATCTTTACATTGCTGCTGCTCCTGACGCCTGTGTTCTGGAGGAAGTAATGGACGCGCAGCGCAAGTGGGATAATATTTATCGGCAGAAAGACCCCGCAGCAGAACCGGTTGCCTGTCAGGTATTGTCCCAATATGCTTATCTACTACCCCCGGCTGGTAGGGCGCTCGATGCTGCAAGCGGACGTGGCGGTAATGCTCTGTTACTGGCGCGTGCCGGTCTGCAAACCACTGCTATAGATATTTCTCCGGTGGGTCTGGAGCAGTTGTCGTCTGTTGCACTGGCGCACGGGCAAATGATTGCCACACGCGCAGAGACACTGTCTGAACAATCGCTGGGAGTTCAGCAATGGGACGTCATTGTTGTGTCCAACTTTCTGCAGCGAGATTTATTCGAAAGCCTTTGCGCAGCACTAAGGCCCGGTGGTCTGCTGTTTTATGAAACCTTTGTTCAAAATAAAACCGACACCGCAGTCGGTCCGTCCAATCCGGAGTTTTTACTCGATGACAATGAGTTGCTTGAACTGACACGCGGTCTGTCGGTTCGAGTATTTTTCGACCAACAGGCAGTCGGTGATTGTGCTCAGGGTGTGCGTAACAAGTCCTGTCTGGTCGCGCAAAAACCGACCAACACCAGCACATAACCACGAACGGCAGACAAACTCATGGCCACAGTCAGCACTTTTTTAAAAATGCTCGAAAGCGGTACGGATAACGCGCTGTTAAGGTATTCGCTTGGCAATGCGTATTTCGTCGACAAGAACTATGAGCTGGCCATCGAGCATCTGCAGGCTGCGTTACAACACGATCGCACTTACAGCGCCGCCTGGAAAATACTTGGGCGCAGCTATCTGGATGCTGAAAAATATGCCGAGGCCACTGATACGCTTGAGCAAGGCATCGCCATCGCCGCTGAAAAAGGCGATAAACAGGCGGAAAAAGAAATGCAGGTATTTTTAAAGCGAGCCAAAAAAAACCTACCCTAGGAGTCTGCACAGCACAACCGGTCGCACGCTCGCTATGGGGGCGTCTACCACGCAGACTCCCGGCTTCCTATGAATTATGGTTATTAGGTTGGTTCGGGGTCTGGTCTATTTCTGTAAATTCGACGTCAAGATGTGACGAGGGTAGTGTACAACTGCAGCCAGGTCAGTTGATGCTCTGACGGATACGGATTAAAGTATTGCAAGCTTGACAGTTCAAACAGCCACACGCTCGGCGGTTTGTCCGTGCAAGTGCTGTACGCAATACACGCCGTAACCAGATATCTGCAGGGAGTACTACTATGCGGGAAGTCATCGAACGAGCCAGTGGATTCAGCCGGTTCTCACTGCCCTTCAATCGCAGCGAATATCGCTTGCAAGGGCGCCGTGGCATTGCTCGTTGTAGCATTGCTCGCTCTGGCATTGCCATCGCACTTGCGCTGCTGGTGACCTCTGTTAGTGGTTGCGGCGGATCATCCGGTAGTGACGATCCACCCGAGGGTCCGGAAGGCCCGGTCGTTACGCCCGAAAGTGGTGATGTGACAGAGCTTTCAGCTGACGGTGTTGCAGTCAGTGGATCTGTGCCCAATGGCGAAAGCGTATTTTTCTCAATACCCCCCGGCAGTCAGATTGTCCTCACGACACAGTCCGGCGATGCGGATCTCTATTTGTACCCCGATAGCAATTTCAGTAACGATAATATCGTTTGCGCTGCCAGCCTGCCCTACATAGAGGATAGTTGCCACAGTGACGAGGCCAGAATTGCGCGCGTTTACGGCAGTACAGACTCCGACTTCCAGATTTATGCAACCTATGATTGTACTGTGTCGTCGCAAAATCGGTGGGTCGATCGGGAAATGCGCGACTACTACCTGTTTTACGATCGAGTGCCTTCACTGAACCTTGACGACTACAGCAGTCCTGAAGCGTTGATTCGTGATTTGCGTGTGAACGATCTGGATCCGTTTAGTGGCATCCGAGATGCCGCTCAGGCAGTGGAGCTCATCGAAGAAGGCGGGTTTTTTGGTATGGGTTTTCGCTGGCGACGCGACGCCAATGGCGACTTCAGAGTTCTGCGTGTACACAGTGATTCTCCGATGGGCCGTGCCGGTGTTAAACGTAGCGATATCATCGTGTCGATAAACGGGGTCGACTGGGGAGACCTCGACACAGAAACCTATAACAGCTTTGTTGGAACACGTGATAATCCACTACCCACTACCTGGGTGTTCCGCGATTCTGATACCGGTGAAACGCGCTCGGTTGAATTGACGTCTGCGGTATATACCGTTAACACCGTGCTGCATTCACAGGTCATTACGCACCCACAATACGATGGCGGCATTGGCTATCTGGTATTTGAACAGTTTCTTAGTCCGTCAGAGGCAGAGCTCGACCGTGTGCTGGGTGCTTTTCAGCAAAGCGGTATTAACGACCTGATTCTTGATCTGCGCTATAACGGTGGCGGCCTGACACGCATTGCGCGAAAGCTTATGAGTCAGATTGCCGGTCCCGGCACTGACGACCAGCTGTTGATTGAGTACCAGCACAACAACAAATATACCGCTCTTAACTACGAGCGGCGCTTTGAGCCTCAATCGATTCAGCTCGATCTGAAACGACTGGTCGTGTTAACCACCAGCGCAACCGCTTCCGCTTCAGAAATCGTGATCAACTCGCTGCGGCCCTATATCGATGTCGTGATCGTCGGTGATACCACCTCTGGCAAACCGTACATTTCTATCGGCCGTGAGTTCTGCGGTAAGCGCATTAGTGCAATGTCGGCACAGGGCGTCAACGCCAATGGCGTCAACGTCTTTAATGGTCTTTCGGCAGATTGTTCAGCTTCAGACGATGTTACGCGAGACTTTGGAGTCGAAACTGGTGGCGTTATCGAAGGCATGGTAAAGAGTGGCGCCGACTATCTGGTTTTCGGTACCTGTAACTCCCCGGTACTAACCAAGCGCAGCATCGCCCAATCTGAACCTGCGTTTGATCCTGAAGCACCCAATCTGCCCGGTGCGATCGGCTACTAACGAAGTAACGCGTGCGATGAGCACGCGTTCTTCAGGGCGTGGTCTTTGGAAACGCCACCAGATGATCGATCCGCAGTCTCACACCAATGTTCTCACCGAGCTTATGATCGTGATGGCTCGGCGCCAGGCACATAACATTGGTGCCACCCGGCATTCTGAGGGTGTAAAGATGATCAGCACCGCGAAAGTTCTTTTTTAAAACAGTGCCGCGGTAGGTGCTGTAATCATCGTGAATAATATCGTCAGGCCGCACCAGTAGATCGACTTCCATGCCTCTCGGCAGGTCAAAAGCCAGTTCGCCGTTGACATCGCCCAGTTCCGTCTGCACCGTTTTGCCATCAATAATATTGCCGCAGATCAGCACACCTTCACCAACGAAGTCGGCGACAAATCGATCGGTTGGTGTGTGATACAAATTGTACGCGGTGTCCCACTGGGACAATCGCCCCTGATTTAACACGCCAATACCGTCTGCGATGGCAAACGCTTCGTGTTGATCATGTGTAACCAGAATGGCAGTAACGTTGTCTTCCTTGAGAATTTCTCTGACTTCCTGCACCAGTTGTACACGTAATTCAGTGTCCTGGCTGCTGAAGGGTTCGTCCAGCAGCATCAGGTCTGGTCGTGGCGCCATTGCACGAATCAGCGCAACACGCTGCTGCTGTCCACCGGAGAGTTCGTGCGGATACTTTGATCGGAGGGCCTTCATATTGACAATTTGCAGCAGCTCATCGACCCGCGCCCTGGTGTCTTTGCGCGACAGGTGACTAATGCCAAAGGCAATATTGTCGGCAACACTCAGGTGTGGGAACAGCGCGAGGTCCTGAAACATCATGCCAATGCGCCGCTTTTCAGCCGGCACCATGGTGTCGGGGCTGCTCATGATTTCGCCGCGCAGGGTGATGGTTCCTTGCCGCAGCGGCTGAAAACCCGCGATGGCGCGCAGCAGTGTGGTTTTGCCCGAGCCGCTGGGGCCGAGCAGGCAGCCGATCTGGCCCTGCTCAAGCGCAAAGCTCACATCGTGCACAATGGCGGTGGAACCGATGTCAACGCTGACGTTTTCAAGCTC
>CAYMFQ010000003.1:101823-104557 GCA_964389335.1 uncultured Granulosicoccaceae bacterium | reverse complement strand
ACGGCCAAAATCACCAAGCCAGACCGGGTGACGCCTGATGGCGGCCAGGGCGCCAGAGCGCAGTTTTCCAATGTCGAGTTTGACAAGTTACTACAGGTACTCGGTGGCCTTGAGCAGACCTATGGGCTGACCGTTAAAAACCTGAGCGCCAGCAAGAAAGACGAAGGCCTGGTCAGTGCCCGGCTTAGTCTGGAGGTTGAGCAGTGAAAGTTATCGGCTATCTGTTTTTATTTTTGCTGGCCTTTGCTGCAACGGTGATCTGGAAATTTCCGGCAGCCGGTGTATTGCCGCACGTCAACACCAACCCGGTTTCGATCAAAGGCGTTGGTGGTACCGTGTGGCGTGGCTCTGCCGCTCAGGTCGTTGCTCCTCCACCGGCACTGCCGGTTAGCAATGTGCAGTGGCGTGTTAAGCCGGAACAGATATTTTCCGGCAACGCCGCAGCACGACTCGATTTTGAAATACTGGGCGGTACTGCAACTGCGGATGTAGCACGCAGTCTCACCGGTGACATTGTTGTTGAAGATGGCAAGGTCAATGTACCGGCGAAGAATCTCGAACAGTTTTTACCACTGCCGGTAGCGGAGTTTGGCGGCAATATGCTGGCTGATATTGTAAAACTCGAAATCGAAAATAAGTTATTAAAAAGCACACGCGGATCCGTAATCTGGCGCGAGGCGGTGGTTAGCGGTGCAGTCAATGCGCAGCTGGGCCAGGTGGTGCTGGATATAACTCCCGAGCAGCAGGGCGAGCAACTGATGCACCGTGGCACATTGAGTAATCAAAGCGGCCAGCTCGACATCAACGGTGAGTTCCAACTCGATCAGATTGGTAACTACCGGGCAGATATTCGTCTCGCGCCGAATAGCTCAACGCCACCTGAATTGAGCGGAGTACTTGGAGCAGTTGGCAGGCGTGCCAGTGATGGAAGCTATAGAATTCGCAATAACGGTAACATTCGCGACCTGATGTGACACAGTTTGTCCGTGATGGTTTCGACCTTGCGTATGCAGCAGAGCCAGACACTTTAAGCGCTGGTCAGAGCTAACGTAAATAACAAGTATAAAGTTATGTCAGACGTGTCTTTTGCGCCACCCTCCACCTTGACGCTACCAGTAAAGCGTCAGTTACCGGTGTTTGCGTCGATAAGCGCACACCGTGACGGAACAGCGCATCGAAGGTGTGAGTCATGAGTGCGAATTGCGCGCTTGAGCGCAACGAACTAAATGAACTGTTAACCAGTATTATTGGCATTGCCAGTCAGGCCGGCCTTAAGATTCTGGAGCTGTACGATTCCACTGATCTGGATATCTCGTCCAAACACGATAACACGCCGCTGACCAAGGCAGATCTTGCCGCGAACCAGTTAATTATCGACGCGCTGCGAGAATTGCAGCCTGCCTATCCAATCCTGACCGAGGAATCGTGTGGTATCTCGTTTGACGAACGGCATGAGTGGGATACCTACTGGCTGGTGGACCCGTTAGACGGGACGCGCGAATTTATTAAACATAGTGGTGAATTCAGCGTCAACATTGCGCTGATAGAAAGGGGTTCTCCAGTGCTCGGTGTGGTACACGCACCCGTACTGGATGTCACTTACTGGGCGTGTCGAGGATTTGGTGCCTGGAAGCAGTGCGGAGACAAGCCTCCAGTCAACATCAAAGTCAGAACCGCATCGGATCAGTGTGTCACTGTGACGCGCAGTAGCGCACCGCTGACAGCCGGTCCGCTGCAGCGTTTCCTGAATCGGCTCGGGCAGCACACCATCGTCTCGATGGGCAGTTCGCTGAAATCGTGTCTCGTTGCCGAGGGCTCCGCCGATCTTTACGCCAAGCTTGGGCCAACGTGTGAGTGGGATACCGGCGCCGCACAGTGCATTGTCGAGGAAGCGGGCGGTCATGTGACAGATACAAAAATGAATGACCTGCGCTACAACACCAAAGATTCACTGCTCAATCCGCACTTTTTTGTATTTGGCGATGGTGATCGCAACTGGTCTGAGTACCTGGAAAGCGACGTTCAGGAATCCTGACTCGGGCCGTACAGCCGCACCGTTACACAGCGCACCGGGCAGGTGTCAGCATCTGCTTTTTACCCAATCTGACTGCGTGTTCTGCGCTTCGATAATTGACCTGCAGTAAAATCTGCACCAATGGCCGCAAATACTGTAGGCTATGCGGCCGACTTTTTGTCTCATCTCAGCAACCCGATTGCTGGCATTTCCGCCTTTTTGGGAGTATCCATGAGCCATATTCAATACGGCACGCCTAGAGAGGCTGAAGAAGCGTTCTACCGCGCCATAGAGCAGGCTGATCTCGGAGCGATGATGTCCGTGTGGTCAGATGATGATGCCACCGTCTGTATTCATCCGGGTGCACCAAGGCTTGAGGGCAGGCAACTCATCGAGGAAAGCTGGCAGGAGATCTTTGAGTCTGGCCCGAATATGGAATTTTCTCTCAGCGATGAGCGCATCACGCAGGACAGCCATCTGGCTATTCACCTGGTTCGTGAGGAGATCGCGATCGGCGGCGAACTGGTCAGCGTGATGCTGTCGACCAATATCTATCATCTCGGCGCCAGCGGCTGGCGCATGATGTTGCATCACTCTTCCCCCGAGCCTGAGCTACATATGGATGAGTTTGATATGGCAACTGAAGACGAGCCGCTGGTTTTGCACTAGCCGCTCAGATGCCAGTGAAAAATGTTGTAAACAGCACAAATTTTCACTTTG
>CAYMFQ010000003.1:99861-101723 GCA_964389335.1 uncultured Granulosicoccaceae bacterium | reverse complement strand
TGTTGTAAAAAACACAGTCTGGTTCGAAGACGCGACAGGGCTAATCGCTTTTAATAAGGCGAGCTAAGTTAAGTTGCGACAGAAAAGTCGACGAGGACACCAACTGTGAAATTTTTTGCTCCTACCGCCACCCGGCTGGCCGTCACTGCGGCGCTGGCTGCAGTCGTTGCTGCACCGGCACATGCTGCCCCAAATAATCCACCGTCATTCGAGGCTGGTGTTGTACCCGCGGCCTCCGCCTGTGATGGTGAAATCAGAATTCCCAACTGGGCCGTGAACGTTACCGACGGTGACGGCGAAACCTCCGGTTTAGGCTTCCGTATAACGGGCGTCTCCAACGCGGACATTTACATCCAGTATCCCTTTGTAAGCTGGCCTTCACTGACGCTCAGCTACCGGTTAAAGCCCGGTACACCCGCTGGCACAATGTCTACCGTCACGGCTGTGCTGCGAGATACCTCTGGTACCGGGCAGGGCGGATCGGATACCTCTGAGCCCGTATCCTGGACCATCACGGCGAGTGGCTGTATCGATGAAGACCTCGACGGCATCGATGACTCCATCGACCCGGAAATCCTGTTTATCGATACCGATGGCGATGGTTTACACGATGCTGTAGATCCCGATGATGATGGCGATGGATTGACTGATATCGAGGAAGGCAACGGCCTGATTGATACCGATGGCGACGGCATTCCGGATTCGCTGGATACCGATTCTGACAATGATGGCATTCCAGACGCTGACGAACCCGGTGATGCAGATAATGATGGTATCCCGGACTCCCAGGAGCCGGACGGTACTGATGTATCGACGGATACAGATGGCGACGGTATTCCGGATGATATCGACACGGATGACGATAACGACGGCCTGTCGGATGACGAAGAGGGCAATGGTCTGATCGACACCGATGGTGACGGCATTCCGGACTCGCGCGACCCGGACTCCAACAATGACGGTATCGGAGATGGCGAATCACCTGAAGTGAACCCGCAGTCGGGTATTGCCAATACGCTGATCGAAACCGGGCTCAAGGGCGGTGGCTGCAGCTACTCGCGCAGTGCAGCTTTCGACCCAATGCTGCTGTTACTGGCCGCGTTGGCCGGAATTGGCCTATTTCGACGAAAAAGCCAACAAGTCCGCTCAGATTAGCTATGTTTATAGGGATACTAACTAGAATCCCTTAGGTTACTTACATGCGAGCGTTGTCGATTGCCTGCTCGGGGCTGATGCTGCTGTCAGCCCTGGGCACTGTTTCCCCCGTATTTGCGCAACAATTTGACAAGAGTTTCTATATTGGCGCCGGTGCTCTTGCCGCTGAACTGGAGCCTCGAGTCAATCAGTCAGAGTTTGTGGTAAGCGAATCGCTTAATGCAGGCGGTCAGCTTTTTCTGGGTGGCGATCTGACCCGCTTCTTAAGTCTGGAAGGCTACTACCGCTATCTGGGCGAATCAGAGCTGACCCGCGGTAATGAAAGCGGCTCTATTCTCTACCAGACTGCCGGCGTGAGCGGCCTGCTTTATGTCGTTAGCAGTCGCGGCCATCTGGGTTTGCGCAACCGAACCGGTCTAATGCTGTATGGCCGTGCGGGTGTTGGCTATCTCGAAAACACCAGCGACGACATTGAGTTTGTGAGGCTTCAAAGCACTCACATCGCAACCGGTGTCGGCCTTGAATATGGCTTCAACAATGGCTTTGCCCTGCGCGCCGAGTTCCTTAACCACGATGCAGATGCACGCGATATCAATGTTGCTCTGATCAAGCGTTTTGGTCGCAAAGGTGAGCGGGATCTGACCGTTCCTTCCGGCATGGTGGAGGTTTCACCGGAGGAAGTTGCCGGTGAACCAAAGGTGCCTGAG
>CAYMFQ010000003.1:89590-99761 GCA_964389335.1 uncultured Granulosicoccaceae bacterium | reverse complement strand
CCACCACCACCGATTCCGGACTGGGATGCAGATGATGACGGAATTCTGGACGAATATGACAGTTGCGCCGATACCAAAGTCGGTGCGCTGGTCGATGCCAAAGGTTGCGCGTTTAGCGGCATTTTAAAAGGGATTACCTTCGCATCCGGCTCCGACCAGTTAACCGATGAAGGCCGGCGCATACTCGACGAGGTGGCGCATGCAATGTCTGTTAACCCGAAGGTAGAAATTGCTGTCGAGGCACATACCGACAATCGTGGCGAAGCAGTGGCCAATATGAAGTTGTCGCAGCGCAGGTCCGCATCGGTAGTCAGTTACCTGGCCGATACCGGCGGTGTTGATCTGGCACGCATGAAAGCAGTTGGTTTTGGCGAGAGCCGTCCGGTGCAAAGTAATCGCACAGCCGCCGGTCGTACAGCCAATCGCCGTGTTGAGATCAGAGTCGACTAGCACTCACTAATTCCCCCGCTGTACGGGCCATTCGGGCCCGTACGACAAAGCCTCATCAATGCCGCGCAACAGCGCTTCAGCTCATAACCCCCCGGTTCAGAATAAGTTCAGTAACATCAACTCTTTGTGTCAATTTTGTATTGTTCAGCCTTTGTCTATCAACGGTGCGTAATATTTGCCGCTAACAGCACACGAGAGACAGGCGGTATTGCGTCTGTCGACAACGAATGGAAGGGCTGATGAAACCTCTGGATAAACAACGAAAATTCATTGCGGTAAAACAGATTGCAATCGCTGGTCTGGCACTGGCGCTGGTCACTGGTTGCGCCAGTGAAGGTGGACTGACTCGTGGGCAGTCAGGTGCAGCAATTGGTGCGGTCGCAGGCGCGGTTCTCGGCCATCAGGTCGATGGTGACAAGGGTCGCTTTGTCGGTGCTGCCGTGGGCGCTATCGCAGGTAATGCCGTGGGTCGCTATATGGATGAGCAACAACGTCAGCTTGAGCGCGAACTTAGCGCAGAGCAGGCATCTGATGAAATCAATATTGCGCGCCTGTCGGAAGATACGCTAAAGGTTGATCTGGACAGCGAAGTTTCTTTCGGATTTAACAGTGCATCCATCAACCCGGGCTTTCACACCAGTCTGAATAAACTGGCTGGCGTATTGAGCGACTATCCAAATACGGCGGTGCATATTATTGGTCATACCGACAGTGTCGGCTCTGAGCAATACAACCACTCATTATCACTGCGTCGCGCTTCCAGCGTACGCACCTATCTGACGCGTCGAGGTGTGGCAGAACCGCGTACACGCACCGAGGGGCAGGGTGAGAATATGCCAATCAGTGACAACGCCACCGAGGCGGGCAGGCAGCGCAATCGACGCGTAGAAATATACTTGAAGACCATTGTAGAAGGCCGTGAGGCAAGCGCCTTCCGCTCGCCGGTCTAGCAAAACTCCGTGCGGTGCGACGACACTAAAGTCGCACCGCCTCTCTACCTCCCTTTTACCGTTCCCGGTTACAACGGCCAGACTATCAGCAACATCGGCACCGCCAACGCCACGATGATAATTTCAAGTGGCAGTCCCATGCGCCAGTAGTCACCAAACTGATAGCCACCGGGGCCCATAACCAGCGTGTTCGACTGATGCCCTATCGGTGTTAAAAATGCGCACGACGCTCCCACTGCCACCGCCATCAGGAAAGCATCACTACTAACGCCAAGTGACGTTGCGATTGCCACACTAATCGGTGCCATCACCAAAGCCGTCGCGGCGTTGTTGATGATGTCAGACAGGAACATCGTCACGACCAGTATCATCGTCAGTAGCACCACGGCCGGCATACCTTCAGTGGCGGCGAGAATGGCATTGGCCATCCAGTCAGTGGTGCCGGTACTTTCAAGTGCGCGACCTACAGGTATCATCGCGCCGAGTAATACAATCACCGGCCAGTCGACCTCATCATAGAGTTCTCTGACAGAGATAATATTCAGCACAACGTAGAAGCCAATGGCTATTAGAAATGCAATCGGTAATGTCACGACACCGGCGACACCCAGTGCGATGGCGCCGGCAAATATTAATAGTGCCGGTATGATTTTGCGTTGCCGATTTAACGCCAGCGGACGTTTAGCCAGTGGCCACAGTCCAAGCTCTTTAAACTGCTGATCAATGGCATCGACATCACCAAACATCAGTAGTACATCACCGGCCTTAAAACGTTCACGCTTTAATCGATTGGTGATCTTTTCCCCATTGCGGGCAATGCCCACCAGTGCAAGAGTGCGTTGCATACGTGTGCGCAAATATTCAACGCTTCGGCCGACCAGCGCCGAATTCTGTCCAACCACCCCTTCAAGCATGATTTCCTTATCGGATTCCGGATGTACGAACGCGCTTGACGCACTCGTTAGTAACTCCAGGCCGTTCTCCTCAACCAGTGTCTGCAGGTGTGAAGGGTCTCCCTGCACCAGCAAAATATCGTTGGCGGTAAATACGTACTTACGTGGTAATGGCCGCGGAAAGCCGTTCTTCTGAGCGAAGCCCACGATGTCGATCTTTTCCGAGGCAAATGCCTCATTGTCTCGAAACAACTGTCCGACCAGCGGAGAGTCAGGCTTAATTTCGATCTCTGTCAGGTAGTGGGATATTTCAAACAGTGATTTGGCGCCGTCGCCACTGCTCCGGCCCGCCGGAATCAGGCGCCAGCCTACCAGGGTTATAAATGCGAGCCCCAGGGTTGCGACAACCACGCCGACCGCACTGAAATCAAACATCGAGAATGGTGCGTCTGCTATTTCGGCGCGATAGCTTGCAATGATGATATTGGGGGGCGTCCCGATTAAAGTCGTCATGCCACCCAAAATACTGCCAAACGCCAATGGCATGAGCACCAGTGCCGGGGAACGATTGGCCTGATGTGCGGTGGCGATGGCGACCGGCAGCATTAGCGCGAGCGCGCCGACATTGTTCATAAAAGCCGATGCAACAGTGACCACCAGGGTCAGTGAGGCAATGTGCATATAAATATTGTCGGTGAAAGGCGTCAGGTGTGATGCGATCATATCTACCACGCCTGCGTTTTTAAGCGCATGGCTGATAATTAACACTGCCGCTACAGTTATGACGGCCGCGTGGCCAAAGCCACTGAAGGCGCTGTCTGACGGTACGACGCCAGCAACCACGCCAATCACCAAACAGGAGATCGCGACGATGTCGTGTCGGTATCGACCCCACGCAAAGAAAAAAAGCGTGACCAGCAAAATGCCGCTGATGGTAAGTTGTTCCTGAGTCATAACTATCCGATTTAATGCTGCGCAGAGGATTACCGGCTTACCGGTCTCTAATACCTCGTAAGTATAGCGCGGCTTGTCAGTCGGGTGGTTTGTCAGTCGATGGCAGCGACAGGTCGCCGCATCAGCTTTGGAGACAGTGAGGCGCCCGGAACGGACAATAGATATTGGCAATGGCCACTCACGATTGCGAGTGGCAATTCAGGCTACATGGCTTGTGTAGTACAACTGGTTTCAGCGATCAGTACCGTTCACTCAACTGTGAATGTACTCTTCGAGTTGTTGTATGGTTTGTTGTTGTTCTGCAATGATCGCTTTCACCATATCGCCAATGGATAGTATGCCAACAATACGTTTGCCATCCATCACTGGCAGGTGTCGTATTTTATGTTTGGTCATGAGTGCCATGCAGGTGTCGACATCGGCGTCTGGTGCCACAGTCACCAGATTGCTGCTCATAATTTCACGAACCCTGGTGCTGTTGGAGTTTTTACCTTTTAGTATTACCTTCCGAGCGTAGTCGCGTTCGGACAGTAAACCAGAGAGTTGATTGGACTCGGTTACCAGCAGCGCGCCGATGTTTTTTTCAGCCATCAGGGTGATGGCGTCGAGTACTGAGTGATCCGCTGTTACCGTCCATACAACCGGATCCTTTTGCGCAAGTAATTGCGTAGCGGTTTTCAATTTGCCTCCTTTTTCCTGTTGCAGGAAAATGCGCCTTGAGTTTACAAACTAACCGGAATTTGTGAGCTCTGCAAATTGGGTTTATGCGGTTTGCGGAACTCGGGTTAGCTTTCAGCCTAGACGAGGCTACAAAAATTGCCACCGGATGCTGCCGGATTGTCAGCCTTATTTATTTAACCTGTGAAAGAGCCTGGTCGATATCCCACAGAATGTCATCGATGTACTCGATGCCGATTGAGAGCCGAATCATATCAGCGGTGACGCCGGCTGCCAGTTGTTCTGTTTCGCTTAATTGTCGATGCGTGGTTGAGGCCGGATGAACAACCAGTGTTTTTGCATCGCCAATGTTGGCAACGTGGCTTAAAAACTGAAGCGAGTCCATAAATTGTACGCCCGCTTCATGGCCACCGTTAACTCCAAACGATAACAGCGAACTCGCTCCTCGTGGCAGGTACTTTTCGACAAGTGGCTGATACTTGTTGTCAGGCAAGCCAGGGTAATTAACCCAGCTGACTTTATCGTGGTTGCGTAAGAACTCTGCCACCGCTACCGCATTACTGCAGTGACGTTCCATGCGAACATGCAGGGTTTCCAGACCTTGCAGGAATGCAAACGCATTAAACGGACTCATGGCAGGGCCCAGAGTACGCAGATATTCCATACGCGCCTTGGTGACAAATGCAAAGTCGCCAAAGGTTTCGAAAAAGCGCACGCCATGGTAACCGTCGGACGGTTCGACCATCTCCGGAAACTTGCCGTTGTCCCATGGAAACTTACCTGATTCAACAATAATCCCGCCCATCGAGGTTCCATGGCCGCCGATAAACTTGGTTGCAGAGTGGATGACAATATCTGCGCCGTGTGCAATGGGCTTACACAGAAATGGAGACGGTACGGTGTTGTCGACAACCAGTGGTATGTCTGCCGCGTGTGCGATGTCTGCAACCGCTTCAATGTCGAGTACGTTGAGATTTGGATTGCCAATGGTCTCAGCGTACAACAGTCGCGTTTTATCGGTTATTGCGCGACAAAAGTTCTCCGGATCATCTGAATCTACGAATGTTGTTTTAATACCGAGCTTTTTAAAGTTAACGTCCAGTTGTGAAAAGCTGCCACCGTACAATGTGCGTGCGGCAACAATTTCATCGCCATGGTTGCACAGGGTAAGGAGTGCAATCATTTGTGCTGACATACCACTTGCCACCGCCAGTGCGGCCCGCCCGCCCTCAAGTGCTGCGACACGTTCTTCCAGTACTGAGCAGGTCGGGTTGCTCAGGCGGGCGTAGACATTGCCGAATGTTTGCAGATTAAACAGACTTGCCGCATGCTCGGCGTCGTCAAAAACATAGGATGTGGTCTGGTAGATGGGTACAACGCGAGCACCGGTGGCTTTATCCGGAATCTGGCCTGAGTGCAGGCAAAGGGTTTCGTCGGCAAATACTCGGTCAGACATAAATAGATTCCAGGTTGTTCAAAGGCTGTGCGCGGTATAGAGCGGGAGTCAGAGTGCTTAGTACGTCTGCCGACGCGACGATACGATACCAGTATTCACTCCGGCAAAGCCCAGTCCACCGAACAGTCGCGCATGTTCAATCTTCACACACCGGTTGGAGACGAAATCAAGACCGGCGTCGGTTGCGATTTTTTTTGCCTCGTCGTTTTCGATGCCCAGCTGTAACCAAAGACATTTGGCACCAAGGGCCACGGCCTGCCGTGCCAGCTCCGGTGTTTCCTCAGGCTTGCGAAAACAGTCGACAATATCGACGGGCACCGGGATCGATTGCAGATCCGGGTAGCAGGTTTCACCGAGCACCTCTTCATAGCGAGGGTTTACCGGTATGATATGGTAGCCATGGTGCTGCATATACTTGGCGGCAAAGTAGCTTGGTCGATGTGTGGTATTGGAAACACCGACGATGGCAAGTGTTTTGTACTCGCCAAGTATTTTGCGCAGCGTTCTGATGTCATCCATTATCTGAACCTGTAAGTTGAAAATTCTGTCGGTATTATCACTGAGGAATGATCACAGCGCCAATCCGCACACAGGCATCGCGCATAAAAATCTGAATTGATCATGAGTAAGATTCTACCGTTTCGAAAAAAAACTGCAGCCGAAAAAGCAAAGGGAAAAACGTTGTGCGCGAATAACCATCACAAATGGCAGGTGCAAACCGAGCGTAAATTCGATGTTAAACAGGGCAGGCTGGTTACCGAGTATCGCTGCAGCCGCTGCGGAACCACGAAAACCCGATTGTTGTGATCCTGCTGTTTATGACCAGGCTTCTTGTAAAGAAGCTTCTTTTGACCCTGGCTTCAGCCTGAATCAGAAAGCCTTACCCTGGTGCTCATTGAGCTTTGGTGCCTTTGTTGTCACTGCCGCAGGTTCACGTGCAAAGCGGATGGGTGATCCGATAACATGTTCACCGTCAGCACCGGTAATCAGCATATTGCGAGCCTCGCACTGTTCACTGGTAAATGCTTCGGCAAAGTCGAGGACCGGTGCAAAGCAAACATCTTTGTCCTCAAACCAGTCGACCCAGTAGTCAAGCGGTTGCTGCGAAAAGGTATCGTTAAAAAAATCCACCGCCGGTCGCTGAGCCTCACCGGCCTCACCAAGGCAGATATCGATTAAGTCCGGTCGCTCCAGTGCATTGAGCAGGTTGCGTACAAACTTTTCCTCTCGGCCGCCCAGTACCAGGTGCCGCTGATCGGCGGTGGTATAGACCTGATAGAAAGCGGCGCCGCCGAGGGATCGTTGCTCGCGCGAGATTACTTTCTCGCCGCTGGCTATCGCATGGCCTGCAGTGTGTGCGCACCAGGGCAGTATGCTGTCGTACATCGCAATATCCAGATAGTCGCCGTGTCCGAATTTTTCTCGCCCAATGATTGCCATCAACACCGCCGACAGGGCAGTCAGGGAAGCCGCCATGTCTGATGCGGCAACACCGGGCACTACCGGGGAGCCGCTGCTGTCATCGTTGACACTCAGGTAGCCTGCATAGGCCTGCACTGCCATATCGTGGGCCGGATGTGATTGCAGCGGGCCGTTTTGGCCGAATGCGGAAATGGAGCAGTAAACCAGCCGCGGATTTATTGCGGACAGAGTGTCGTAGTCAACCTTAAGCCGATCGACAACTCCCGGGCGGAAAGCCTCGACAAATACGTCGGCCTGTTCAACGAGTTTATAGAGCCGTTGTAAGCCGTCATCGCTTTTAAGGTCGAGTGCGACTGATGACTTGCCGCGATTCAACGTGCGGAACCAAACCGAGTGGTCCGCCTCGAACGGTCCAAAATGGCGCGATGGGTCGCCGCTTAGCGGCTCCACTTTGAGTACCTGCGCACCGTGATCTGCCATCATAGCTGTCATTTGCGGACCGGGCAGAAACAGCGACAGATCGACAACTTTAATACCTTCGAGTTTCATTTATGGTTTCCGCAAACAGCCACGCTGTTAGTTGTACGTTCTTATTGATCTCTGCGAACAAATCAGATTACCAAGTGAGTCGACGCGTGCGCTGAAGCCGGGCTCGATCCATATGGTTGTATCGGCCTGTTCCAGTACACACGGGCCGGTTATGGTTGCATCTACCGGCAGCCGCAGTCGATCGTAGATAGCGGCGTCGTGCATGGTGCCATTAAAGTAAACGGGTCTAACACCGGTTTGCGAGTCAGCCACCGTGTGCAGATTGTCGGGCGCCAGTGTGGACAGATCAAACTTGGGCCGTTTGCCAATGACCGCTGTGCGCAGGTTAATAACGCCAATCCCGACACCTTCGAGCAGGCGCCCGTAGGTTTGTTTATAGCGCCGTTCAAATGCAAGCCTGATTGTGTCGTAACTGAGAGTTGAAACCTCTGCCTCGGACAACACAACATCAACCGTATGCGTTTGCCCCTGGTACAGCATGTCCAGTGACACCCGATTTTCTATCGTAGAGAACTCGGCTTTGGCTTCACGCAGTTGTTGTTCACCGCGACGATAAAAATTGTCTATAACCGTTTTAACGTCGGCGATATCAATGCTCGACAGCGGTTCTATATAAGTGCGTACAAAGTCCTGTCGCATATCAGCGATAACACAGCCAAGGGCTGAGACTATACCGGGGTATCTCGGCACCAGTGCGCTGCCAAGGCCGATTTCCCGCACCAGCGCACAGGTATGCAGCGCACCGCCTCCGCCAAAAGGCATGGCGGCAAACTTTCTCGGGTCGTGTCCGCGTTCGATCGACACCAGACGAATGGCACCTGCCATACGGGCATTGGCGACATCAATGATCGCCTCAGCCGCTGCCATGACATCCAGTTGCAGTGGATCTGCGATACAGGTTTTTATTGAGTCGGCGGCAGCCTGTCGATCGAGACTGGATAGTTGTCCGCCGATGGGTCGGTCACTGTTGATGCGACCCAGTACCACATTGGCATCGGTGACTGTGGGTTTATCATTGCCGCGGTTGTAGCAGACCGGGCCGGGTATTGAGCCGGCACTTTCAGGGCCGATGTTTAACATACCTTCGCCATCGATCCATGCAATTGAGCCACCGCCCGCACCAATGGTGGTGATCTCGATCATTGGTGAACGTATTACCAGACCAAAGTCCACGGACGACTGTGAAGTCAGCGCAGCTTCGCCCTCTGCTACCACTGAAATGTCGAAGCTTGTGCCACCCATGTCACAGGTAATAACATTGTCAAAACCCGATTCGGTAGCCAGATAGGCCGACGCATAGACACCGGCTGCGGGGCCGGACAACGCGGTCTTTACCGGTGTTTGCGCGGCGGTTACCGAGTTCATCAACCCGCCATTCGACTGCACAATTAAAAACTCGCCGTTAAAGCCCTGTTGTTGAAGACGCTTGTCCAGTGTTGTCAGGTAGTTGCCAACCACCGGTTGAAGATAGGCATTCAGTGCGGTGGTTGAGGCGCGCTCAAACTCTCTGACCTCCGGCAACAGCTCACTGGACAGTGAAACGTGCTGGTTTGGCCAGTGTTCCTGCAGTAGTGTTTTTATTGCGCGCTCGTTGTGATCGTTTGCGTGTGCGTTAATCAACACCACGGCAATTGACTCGGCTCCCTGCGCCAGTAGTTTATCGGCACCCGCGCGTACCGCTTCCAGATCGAGCGGTGTATGAATGGTGCCATCGGCCAGAGTACGCTCGGGTATCTCCACGCTCATAGCCCTTTCTATGACCGGCTGATACTGACCCCATAGCCCCCAGGTGGTGGGTCGGTCACGACGACGCATGTGCAGGATATCGCGAAAACCCTGGGTGGTAATGAGCCCGGCCATCGCACCTTTGCGCTCCAGCAGCGCGTTGGTGCCAACCGTGGTGCCGTGAATGATGGCAGCGACACAACCGAAATCGTCAACACCGGCTGTCATACCATTAAAAAAGCCATCTGCTTCGCGGCCGCGCGTCGAGGCGACCTTGTGCACGGAAGTAGCGCCAGTCGCCTGGTCAATAACAAATACATCGGTATAGGTGCCGCCGACGTCTATGCCTATCAGCGTTTGCTGCTTACTCATTGGCCGCTGGCTTCCTGGCTTTGCAATCGTTGTGCTCGCAGTTTTTCGGTCGCGTTTGTATCGACATTGCCGTTTTTATCTACTACGACTCCGTAGTCCGCGTGTGCGGACTCGACAGAGATAAATTCGTTGCGCACATCGGTTTGTACCGCCGTGACTGAGCGTTGCAGGGCATTGCCGTAACCGCCGCCGCCAGGTGTCTGCAGTCGTACGCGCTGGCCTTCCGTTAGTGTGATACCGGTTATCTTCGAAACCATTGCCGGGGACTGTGAAAATTCACCCTGCTCTGGTTGCCCATCTGCGTTTGCTCCATCATAGTTGAACTCGTTCAGGGCACCGTTGCCACCACCGACCACACCGGGTGGTGCAAAGCGGCCGCGTTCGCCAAACAGAAATCCTTTGGCATCGCACATGACTTCAATTTCGTACAGTCCGCCAAGACCGCCGCGGTGCCTGCCGGCGCCACCGGAGTTATTTCGCAGCGCCCACTGAGTAAAGCGCACCGGGTATCGCGCCTCCAGTATTTCTACCGGTGGAATTGTCGCCATTGAAATAGGGGCATTGCCATGCGACAAACCGTCACCCTGCGGGTGCCCGCCGTGCCCGCCGCCAAAGAACGAAAACATCACCCAGCGCTGATTGGTATCACCGTGATAGCCGGCAATGGAAAGCGCGTTAATGGTGCCGTATGCGCATCCGTTCAGCTTGTCGGGCAATGCTTT
>CAYMFQ010000003.1:88335-89490 GCA_964389335.1 uncultured Granulosicoccaceae bacterium | reverse complement strand
CACCGGCAACCGTCAGGCAAACCTGCACGGTCAGGCTTTGATCGGTTATGCCATCGTTGTCGAGATAATCGACGGCGGTATAGGTGCCATCGGGTATCATTGCAATGTGGCGCTGCATCTGGCTTGCGGCGCGCTTGCGCAATTCGGTCATAACTTCCTGCAGCACCGGAGCCGTGTATTGTTCAATAAGCTCTGCGAGCCGTTCTTTACCCAGGCGCAGTGCGGCAAGCTGACCGTTCAGATCGCCGTGCATGGAAGTTGGCAGGCGCGTATTGGCAGCGACAATATTTAAAATATCCTGTTGCAGTACTCCACCACGTACCAGTTTTACCGGCGGTATCAAGACGCCTTCCTGAAATATTTCAGTGGCAGCCGGATTGTAGTTACCGGGCACATTGCCGCCTACATCGTGCCAGTGCGCAACCGATGCCATGTAGCAGAATATTTCGTCACCCTGGAACACAGGCTGCACCAGCTTAAAGTCGTTGAGGTGAGTGCCACCGTCATACGGATCGTTAAACAGGAATACATCACCAGGTTCAGCAGTGCCATACTCTTCGGTGTAGGCAATCACAGCGCGTACCGCGAATGCCATTGCCCCTACAAACACCGGCAGACCAAACTTGCCCTGTACCAGTGTGTCACCGGTTGTAGCGTGATAGAAGCCGTGGCTCGCATCGTGCGCTTCAGCAATGATCGGGTTAAAAGCCGCTTTGAACAAAGTGGCGTCCATTTCGTCGGCTACCTGCTCGAGCCGACCTCGCAACACGGATAACAGAACCGGATCATTCATAGTGTGGCTCTCTGTGTGTTTTCGTAGAGCCAGGGTCTGACTGTGGTGTCTTGTGCGATGAAGCGTTCAATAGCATCTCGTTGTGTCAGTGTCAGATCAATTGCGTTGTGGCCGTTCATCAGCATATGACGCTTGTCGTCATCGATGGTAAAAGACAATGACAGGTTATCGGTTTTAATTTCACACCGCTCCAGATCAATTTGTAGCGATACCGGTTGTTGCGTTGTGGCTCTGACAAGCTTTGTAATGCTGGCGTGATCCAGCATGATCGGTACAATGCCGTTATTAATACAGTTGTCGTAAAAAATACTGCCAAAGCTTTCCGCAACGATAACCCGAAAGCCATATTCATGCAGTGCCCA
>CAYMFQ010000003.1:86434-88235 GCA_964389335.1 uncultured Granulosicoccaceae bacterium | reverse complement strand
TACTGCCAAAGCTTTCCGCAACGATAACCCGAAAGCCATATTCATGCAGTGCCCACGCTGCATGCTCGCGGGAAGATCCACAGCCAAAATTCTTACCGGCAATGAGTATGCTGGCCCGCTGTGATGATGGCTGATTTAAAACAAAGTCAGGGTCAGGGCTGCGGCCACCGTCTGCCGCATCGGTGTAGCGCAGGTTGGCAAACAAGCCATCGGCCAGACCCTTTTTGGATACGCGCTTCATTTCACGCGACGGGATGATCTGGTCGGTATTGATGTTGTCGATCAGCATCAAAGCGGCAGACCCCGAATGTTGTCGGATACCCTTTGCCAGTGTCACGGGTGCCGGCGTCACGGGTTTCAGCGGCTTCACGGGTTGTCTCGCTGCTGGTCAGTGTAGTGATGCTTCAGGTTCGCAATTTTCCCTTTTATTGCTGACAGAGCAACGGTTTCCGGACTCGCCAAATGAGTTTTGCTGCCCGGTCCCTGCCTGCCTTCAAAGTTTCGGTTTGTTGATGATATTACCCGACTGCGGTTGCCAAAGCTGTCACCACCGGCATAAAAACACATGGCACAGCCGGACTCATTCCACTCAAAACCCGCATTGATAAATACCTGATGCAGACCTTCTGCCTCCGCTTCGTTTTTAACCCGGGTTGATCCGGGTACGCAGATCGCTTTGACGCCTGGCGCAACATGGTTGTCTTTCAGGATGGATGCGGCGCGACGCAGGTCACTGAGGCGTGCGTTGGTGCATGAACCAATGTAGGCCGTGTCGATTGGCAGTTCAGTTAAGTGCTGGCCGCCTTGCAAGTCCATATAGTCAAGGGCTTTGCGCCGCGTGGTGTCAGCGTTGTCTGGTATCGGCTGGTCAACACTAACCGCGTGTTCCGGGCTGGTGCCCCAGGTGACTGTCGGTGACAGCGTGCTGATGTCGAGTTGAATCTCGTCGTCAAAACAGGCGCCTGCATCACTGTGCAGTTGTGACCAGTACTGAACGGCTGATTGCCACTCGTGAGTTGGTGCGTAGCTGCGCCCATGCAGGTAGTTAATGGTTTTTTGATCGGGTGCAATCAAGGCTGTAAACGCACCCATTTCAACGCCCATATTGCACAGAGTCAGACGTTGTTCGATATCCATCGCATCAATAGCCGGGCCGCTGAATTCAATAACATGATCAACTGCGCGCGATGCCGAGTGGGTGGCGATCAAATGCAGAATGATATCTTTGGCACTGATCCACGCCGGCTGTTCGCCACTCAGTACAATTTTTAGTTGTTTAAGTGGCTTGATTCGCAGTGTGCGCGTGGCCAGTGCGTGTTCGCAGTCAGTTGATCCGATGCCCCATGCCAAAGCACCAAGACCTCCCAGCGTACAGGTATGGCTGTCAGGGCAGACCAGAGTAATACCCGGCAGCGCGATGCCCTGCTCGGGTGCAATAACATGCACAATGCCCTGACGCGCATCATCAATATCAAACAGCGTGAGCCCCATATCACTGGTTTGGGTGCGCATAGCGTCTATGAATACCTCGCCACCCGGCATACGAGACTGCTGTGGTCGACCGAGGCGCGTATCAGCAATATGATCGATGGTACAAAATACGGTTGCAGGTGCCATGATCTCGCGCTGATCTGCGCGCAGGTTTGTCAATGCCACTGCACCGGTGCGTTCGTGCAGCAATACACGATCAACCAATACCAGAGATGAGCCGTCTTCATATCGATGAATGCAGTGTGACTGCAATAACTTGTCGTACAGGGTGCGGCGAGATTGCTGCTCCGGCGGTGGTTCAGGCAGCGGC
>CAYMFQ010000003.1:84667-86334 GCA_964389335.1 uncultured Granulosicoccaceae bacterium | reverse complement strand
CTTGTCGTACAGGGTGCGGCGAGATTGCTGCTCCGGCGGTGGTTCAGGCAGCGGCTCTGAACGCAGGTCGCTCATGCAATAACACCGTTGTCGCTTAGTGTCTGTATGTCGGCGGCACTGTAGCCGATGGATTCAAGTATGGCCTGTGTGTGCTGACCCGCTTTTGGTGGATTATCGTGTAGTGGCGCTCGTTCACCATTGGCTTCAACCGGCAGCTTCGGCAACCTAACCTGTTTGTCCTGATCCGGCAGGGTTATGTCGTACAGACCATTGTGTTGCAGTTGAGGATCATCGCAAAGGTTTTCGGGTTGAGTGATCGGCGCGAAAGGCAACCCGGCTTCAAGTAACCGCTGTGACAGTATATCGGAAGTCATGGTGGCGAATATTGACTGCAGCCGGGGAATGATTGTGTCTCGTTGTTTAACCCGGTCGGCATTGGCGCGAAAGTCATCGTTGTCCTGCCATTCGGGTATATCAAATACCCGACAGAAGCTTTGCCACTGACCATCACTCACCACACCAACAAACATCTGCTGGTCTGCGGTTTCGAAAACATCGTACACCGCCCAGACCGACAGGCGTGCGGGCATCGGCGATGCCGGAACGCCTGTGACCGCGTGCTGGGCAATGTGTTGCCCAACCAGAAACACGGTGGTTTCGAACAGAGCGGATGTGATGTGTGCACCGCTGCCGGGTACATTTTCGTGCTGTCGCTCGAGCAGTGCTGCCAATATACCGATCACACCAAACATTCCACCAGTGATATCAATCACTGATGAGCCGGCGCGCAGCGGTCGTCCTGGCGGGCCGGTCATATAGGCCAGACCACCCATCATCTGAACCACTTCATCAAGTGCGGCGCGTTGCTCATACGGGCCGCTTAAAAAGCCCTTGGATGACTGATAGATAATTGCAGGGTTGATGGCTTTGACATCTTCATAGCCGAACCCGAGTTTATCCAGCGCTCCCGGTCGGAAATTCTCAATCAGCACATCGGCCTCTGCGAGTAACTGTCGGACGATCTTCTTGCCGTCCTCACTTTTGATATCGAGACACAGACTTTTTTTGTTGCGATTGAACATGGCGAAAAAACCGGCGCCGGAGCCGGGAAGAGAACGGGTTTTGTCGCCACTGATCGGTTCGATCTTAATAACCTCGGCGCCGAGATCGCCGAGGATCATTCCCACTGACGGCCCCATCACCATGTGCGAGAACTCAATCACTCGGATGTGCTTCAGGAAGTTCATAAGTGGATGCCGTGGTTGCACAGGGGAACGTTACAGGGCAAAATTATACAAATGGTATATAGATATATCAATATGAGTATCACTCTATGAAAATCCCTGAAAGACTCCAGTTGCCACAGGCCTGGTTGTTATGACAATCGACATCATTGTGAGCGAAGTCGGCCCCAGGGATGGTTTGCAGAGCATTGATCAAACGCTCGATCTGGAGACCAAGAAACGCTGGATATCAGCCGAAGCGGCGGCGGGGGTCAGCGAGATAGAGGTGGGCTCATTTGTAAACTACCGGCTGTTGCCGCAAATGGCCGATACCGCCGCACTTGTCGCCCATGCTCGGCAGATAAACGGGCTGGCAGTCGCTGCACTGGTGCCTAATCTGAAGGGTGCCCGAGCGGCGATAGAGGCAGGCGCGACGAAAATTTC
>CAYMFQ010000003.1:80021-84567 GCA_964389335.1 uncultured Granulosicoccaceae bacterium | reverse complement strand
GACCTGGTGTTTATGCTGGAATCAATGGGATTGAACACCGGCATCGATATCGAAGCGCTGGTGCAAACCCGATCCATTTTGCAATCCGCATTGCCCTCAGAGCCTTTGTATGGATTTGTTCCCGATGCAGGGCTGCCTGCTGGCTGGTCTGAAATGCGTGCTGATGCCACCGGTTAAAACCAGTTGCAGACAACTGTGAGCAAGCCGCAATCAACCACACCTGCTGATCACGACACGGGCGCCGAAGAAACGCTGTTGCCGTGGTCAAAACCGGACCAGCAAAATCCGCTGCCGCTGTACTATCAGATTTATCAGTTGTACAAACAGCGTATTTTATCGGGCAGTCTTAAGCGTGGAGATAAGCTGCCCAGTGAAAGTGCGCAGGAAGCGGCCTACGGTATTTCACGTATCACCGCTCGACGCGCAATGGACGAACTTGCACGCGATGAGCTGGTAACCAGGGAGCGTGGGCGTGGCACGATTGTCAGCTACGCGATGCCCTCTGCCACGGTAGCCGCTGACTTCACCGACTTTATGGACACACTGATTGCCATCGGTGAATCAACCCACGTTGAGGTGTTGTCGTTTG
Source organism: uncultured Granulosicoccaceae bacterium (assembly GCA_964389335.1). GTDB lineage: Bacteria > Pseudomonadota > Gammaproteobacteria > Granulosicoccales > Granulosicoccaceae. The sequence continues at coordinate 83,978 of CAYMFQ010000003.1, read as the reverse complement.
ATTATGTAGCAGCGCCGGCCAATGTCGTCGATGCATTGCAGTTACAGGCTGGCGATTCCGTACAAAGAGCCGAACGCAAACGTTCAAAGCAAGACAAGCCTTTGTCTTATAGCATCAGCTATTTGCCGGAATCCATCGGGTGTGCCATTTCTGTAGATAATCTGAGTGATCAACCGGTGCTGGCGCTAATCGAGCGTGCCGGGCACAGCATCGCAGAGGCGCAGCAGTCGGTGACGGCAATTGTGGCAGACAGTCGAATCGCAAGTGTGCTGGAAGTGCCGGTTGGTTCAGCATTGCTGAACATCAAACGCGTGGTTAAGAACGACCGCGGTGAGCCACTGCAGCTGATCGAGGTTTATTATCGACCTGACCAGTATCAGTTAAACATGCGTCTGGCACGTAGCAAAAGCAGACAGCGGCGTGCGAGTGTGGGCAGCGCCGAACTGACAAATGCCAGCCTGCGCAAATATTCGGGCTAGTGATTGACCACCACGCGATTGTGGCCGCTGGCCAGTGCCTGTTGCAGTGACTCCTGTGCATTGCCAATCATCGCGACAAAAGATTCATCCGGATAAGTCGTAGCGCCGATACTGCCGGTGATATTCAGCACAGTGGTGCCGCAGTCAACCGGTGTTTTGGCAATAAGCTGCCTGATTCTTTCGAGCACCATCTGCGCGTTGTGATCCCCAACGTTCGATGCCAGTGCTACGAAGGTACCGGCATTGTAGCGGGCGACAACGTCGTTCTTGCGCACTTCACTCTGCAACAGCGGAGCAATGGTTTTAAGGATTTGGTTGCTTGCTTCAATTCCGTGATCAATGGTTAGCTGATCGAAGTGATCAATCTGCAGCATCGCCAGTGTCAGGCTGATATCGCCTCGTTGAGCACTGGCATACATCTTTTCACCTACATCGAACAGGTAGTCACGGTTGTACACACCCGTGAGAGTATCTCGCATATTGGAGAATTTAATTTCTCTCACGCGTTCAACTGATTCGACACACTGTCGGATACGATAGTAAAACTCGCTGGTCTGCACCGGCCGACTGAGGACATCGTTTGCACCTGCCTTCAGCATGCGGGCAGCGCGATTGGAATCATCAGTCTCGCACAGCGCGATAACACCGAGGTCCTCGCGGCGGTATTGCTGTCGCAAGCTGTTGATCAGCCCCAGTTCGTCAGCGCGTGTGACACTGTCATCGATGAGTACCATGGACGCATCGCGGTGATTGTCCAGCTGCCGGCGAACTTCCACTTCGGAGCGAACATCGATAATCGTATAGCGATGAATATCGAGCATCTCGCGAATAGCTTTACGATTAAAGTCGTTGTGCGCGTAATAGATAATTTTGCGCTCGCTGTTGAGCAGGGTGCGGCGCACGATATCGGCAATGATCTCGAGGTCTTCGTCTGTGCGACGCAGCACACAGTCGATTACATGACGCTCGAGCAGTTTGTCCGCTACTGCCTCCGTAACACCGGATGACACAGCAATTGTCGGAATCTGGTATTCACGCAGAGATTCCAGAACCTCGCCGTTGGGTGCGTCGGGCAGACGAGTATCGACAATCGCCAATACATAGTCGGTGTTTTGTGTGTTCAACAGTTTTCTGACGGCACTCGACGTATTTACGGCGTCGGCATGCACGCCAAGCGTTTCAAAAACCTGCTGAACCAGCATGTCCCGAACGGCTTGCTCCTGCTCGGCAACAAGCACACGCAGTGTGTTGCCGAAATGATTCCCTGTTATAGACTCTTGCTGTAGTGGTTTCATTCGTCACGCTATGAAGAAACGGGGGCACGGTTAGCGCCATATGCGGCAGCCCACTATGCTAAATTGATACCATCATCCAGTTTATGTGCGCGCGTTTCGTGCCAACATCGAGGTGCTTCTGTTCTTTCCTGTGCAATCCAACTTCCTATCAAGTAATGGCGGTCCATCATGACTGTCGATCCCGACTCGCTCGACTGGATTGTCGAGATGGCAGATTTACTACAGCCGTCGGACATCCCTGCGCATGTGCATCGACAGCAGCGACCGTCGCGACCGGCATCGGTACTGATTGCGTTGTTTTACGCGTCGTCTGAATGGCGCGTGTTGTATATCCGGCGCGTAACCAGCGAGCGTGATCGACACAGCGGGCAGGTGGCCTTTCCGGGCGGCAAGCGCGACGAACATGACACCACCGCAGCTGATGTGGCACTGCGCGAAGCCTGGGAGGAAGTGGGGCTGCAGCGCGATCACGTGCAAATACTCGGACAACTCGATACCTACCACACCAGCAGCAACTTCCTGGTCACCCCGATTGTCGGATTAATCCCGCACCCGTATCAGTTTGTACCAGAGCCTTCCGAGGTTGATCGGGTATTTTCCATTCCACTGTCTTATCTGTGCGACCGACGCAATATTGAACTGCGCGATCGGCAGTTTCCGTCCGCTGAGCTGCGTCGGCAGGTTGAGTTGAAAGTGGTGTACTTCAGACACTACGACGGCGAACGATTATGGGGTGCCACCGCACGCATGACACTGCAACTGCTTAAAGCCATGCGTGACGGTGTGATTACGCTGCCACCGACACCGTGACCGGCGCGCGCCGGTTGTTATAGCTTCTTGCCTGCCTCGACAATACGCTGCAGTCCGTCGTTGAGTTGTTCACGACTACAGGCAAAATTGAGGCGCTGGTAGTCCGCATTGCCAAACTGAGCGCCGGGTGACAGTCCCACCCCTGCCTGCAGCAGATAGTCAAACGCATCATCAACCGGTAATCCGGCGGTATTAATCCAGGCCAGATAGGTGGCCTCGACATCGTCCATCCAGAGGCCCGGTGTTGCATCTACTGTTTCCTTTATGAGGGCAAGGTTGCCACGCAGGTAGTTGATCAATTGCTCATGCCAATGCCAGCCATGTCGATACGCAGCCTCTGCTGCGGTGTATGACAGTGTCGGCACTATAGGCACGTTATATAAACAAGCATCAGCAAATTGTTTGCGGCGCTCAGAATCAGGTATGACCGCAAACGATGCGTTCGCGCCGGCAAGATTAAATGTTTTGCTTGGCGACATCAGTGTGACAACCTGTTGCTGCAGATCATCTGCGGCCAGTGCGGTTGGCACATGCTTTTGCGTCGGGTGTAAAACCAGATCACAATGAATTTCATCTGAAATAATCACAATGTTGTTGGCCGCGCAGATTTCCGCAAGCTTTCGCAATTCATCGCGACTGAACATCATGCCAACCGGGTTGTGCGGGCTGCACAGTAACAGGATGCGACTGTTTTTTGTGATGGCGCGTTCGAACGCATCGAAATCGATGACCCAGCGCCCGCTCTGCCCGTCGCTACCGGCCTGATAGTGCAGCGGTACATCAACACGACGCCGGTTCTTTTTAGGTGGCAGTAACAACAGCGGATGGTATACCGGCGTAAAAACCAGTATTTCATCTTCCGTTGTGCCTGCGGTATCGCAGGCAACGGCAAGCGCCGGTACCACACCTGGCACCCATACCAGCCAGTCCGGATCAATGTTCCAGCCGTGCCTGTTCAACAGATAACTTTGTACCGTTTCGTTCAGGCTTTGAGGCGCGCGCGTGTAGCCCAGAATCGCATGATCGAGTCGCTGCCTGATGCCATCGATAATTTCCGGTGCAGTCTCAAATTCCATATCTGCCACCCACATCGGGATGACATCTGAATCTTTATATTTCTCCCACTTGATCGCGCTGGTGCCTTTGCGATTGATAAGCCGGTCAAAGTCAATATTGGTCATTCTTTTACACGTGTGAGCGTCTGCCATTTGCGCAACCGGGGATCAGTGGTCGCGAATCGTGACATTGCGGTTCGCGGGAACTACAGAGTCGGTGGCAAAAGTAACAGAAAACAATGCGACAGCCAAAACAGGTGCCGATGCCGTGTTGCCAATAGTGTATTGCAGGGTCGCACACACATAGATCGCGGTGCG
>CAYMFQ010000003.1:19267-79921 GCA_964389335.1 uncultured Granulosicoccaceae bacterium | reverse complement strand
ATGCCGTGTTGCCAATAGTGTATTGCAGGGTCGCACACACATAGATCGCGGTGCGAGGGCTTGTGCGCGGCCCGTGTGCCGGGAGTAACGGATGCTAATACGCACGGAGGGAGCGTGCTATTGCGATGGTACTGTCAAGTGGGTGAGTAAAGGGGTGGGATCTGTCGTAACATCACCCACCAATTTACCGCCATTTATGAGAAAGTAAGTCTCATTTTGTCGAAATCATCATCCTCAGGGTACGGCTCTGCTACTATCCGGGCCAGCAGACAGTATCGACTGCACTCCGTCAGCAGATTTTGACTTCAACAATTGAGATATCGTCGTGTGGTGGTATTCCTTTAGAAAACCTCTCGAAGCAACTGACCACGTGCTGTAGCCGATTTGACTCGCCTGATGCGAGTATGTCCTCAACCGTATCGCTGTCGAACACATCATCATTCTGCCCGCGTGATTCAATCAGCCCGTCGGTAAAGGCGTAGAGCTGATGCGGCACTGCGTAATGTTTGGTAAAAACCTCTACGTCGTTGCTATCCAGGTGTTCGATGCCAAGAGGTAACTGTGTACTTGTGACACGGTCCACAACAACACCAGTCTCGTTGCAAACAACCAGATCAGGCAGGCCAGCATTACACACTTCGAGCGTATCGTCGTGACAGACGGCGACTGCAGCGCAGCAAAAATGGCCGAACGGCAGCAGTTTATTTAGTTTGTCGTTTAACTCGACCAGTATCTCCTGTACTGACAAGCCCCGATAGGCAGTGGCCTGAAAGATCGAAGCGACGGGCGTCGCACCTATCGCTGCAGCGATACCATGCCCGGTTAAATCTGCCAGCAACAGGTAGGTTTTTCCGCAGCGGCTTTTGCAGCTGATCGCGACATCGCCTGAAAAGTCACCCATCGGTCGCTGCCAGATCTGTGTGTTGCCGGCAACCTGTGACTGATTCACCATGTGGTTCAGCACGTTAACGGCAAGATCTGTGTCGCGTTGCCGATTGCGCTTCAGCCGCACCAGACGTCTGCCTAACCGGTAGAAACAACGCGAGCGCGCCATAACCGTTTGCAGTGTTTTGCGCTGTTGATACTGTGTGTAAAGCAAGGCGGCAAAGCACAGGAGAGCGACAAGTTGCAGCAGCGGTGGTGCATGTAATAGCGCGATGGCGGTCAGGCCAACGGTGCAAATCAGAATGTTAATTGAGTTCGCGTCCTGTCGAACTCCGTCTTTTTCAAGCATGTGTCGCACTTTATTTTTATTATTGACGACGATCTTAGCCGGTATCATGCATCGGGCGACGTTTACGCCGAATCCCGTGAATAATAGCGGTTGGTAGTTGCGCGTGTAGCGGTCAGCGGGCGGGTAACTTGAGCGCTATTGCTGATTCGCCTGCGGCGGTGCCAGGCACTCGGGTCCGTCATTGCGAGCGTTGTTAACGTAGTCGCTGACCTGCGTAATGTTAAACGAGCCGCTGTCGATTGGTGTCAGGCAATCGTTGATAAAATCGGCATCATCGTTTTCAATCCACGCTTCGATTTTATCGGGCGCGATGATAACCGGCTGCCGATTGTGTACTGCACGCATCTGATCATTTGATTCGGTGGTAATCAGGCAGCACTGTTTGTAGCCATCACCATGCATTTGTATCAACGCCGCTAACGCCATAGCCGGAGCGCCATCGACGGTAATGTAGTGCGCCTGCCTGCTGTCTCCCCTGGAGGCTCGATTCCATTCGTAAAAACCATTTACCGGAACGATACCCCGGTAGCGCCTGATCAGATTTTTAAACGAGGGCTTCTCCCACAGGGTTTCGGCGCGGGCGTTGAATAAGGGGCGCTTGAATTGCCCTTCTTTCGCCCACGGCGGTACAAAGCCCCATTGCATAGGCTCGAGTGTTAGCGCTGCTCTGGTCACTGATAGCCCCCAAATTGCAGCGGTGGGAGACACGTTGAATTTTGGCGTAAACTGCGCTTCCGGCAGCACCAGCCCCAGTTGCTCAAGCAGCCACTGTATGCCCTCGTGGTCGGAGATATTCATTCGACCGCACATGGCTGAAACTCCTCCGTACGGGCTGCAATTGCTGCGCTGGCAGCCCTGCACCGCACCCTTTTGGCAGCGCGTGTATAACGGATTGTTGTTAATTTAATCAATAACATGCTTGAATTATTACACTATCCGTTACCTGCGATGCGAAATTGTGTTAAAAATCGACGAACACAGGGTGTGCCGATGCGCCACCGCGGACTGAGACAGATAAGTCGATGACACTGACAGAAGAATCCAATTTCCTGAGCAAAGTACCGTTATTTCAGGAGCTCGAACCGGCTCGATTGAAATTACTCGCGTTCACCAGCGAAATGATCAATTTTCAGGACGGCGAAGTGCTGTTCAAAGCGGGTGAGCCGGGTGACTGCGCCTACGTCATTATGGAAGGGGATGTGGAAATACTGAGTAGTGTTGACGAGGGCGCTGTGGTGGCGCTTTTGTCCGCCAACCAGATATTCGGTGAACTGGCGTTACTCAACGACGAGCCGCGCAGCGCGACACTGCGTGCACGGGGGGATCTGAAGGTAATGAAGATCAGTGAATCAATGTTTATCGAGCTCATTCGAGAAAGCCCCGGCCTTGCGCTCAATGTGGTAAAACAGCTCAGCCAGAAACTTGCGGTTTCGCATCAGCAGGTTGAAAGTCTTCGGGAGCAGTTGGGCGGCGTGCCCGGTTAAACAGGTTAAGCAATACCTGTCAGCAGTAGCGAGGCGTTAATGCACGAGTCCAGTAATCAAGGTATGCAATTAGCCAATGGTGCTCGTGTGCTTATCTACAGTCACGACAGCTTTGGTTTAGGGCATTTGCGGCGCTGCCGCACTATCGCCCATGCACTGGTTGAAAAATACAAGTCACTTTCCATTCTGATCATTTCCGGGTCACCGATCATCGGTAGTTTCGATTTCCGTGCACGGGTGGATTTCGTGCGTATACCTGGCGTTATCAAACTACACAGTGGTGAGTACACATCGCTGGCACTGCACATTGATCTGCATCAGACGCTCGCCCTGCGCGAGGCTATTATCCTCAGCACGGCAAAATCATTCAGACCGGATATATTTCTCGTCGATAAGGAACCGACCGGTCTGCAGGGTGAGGTGGTAGAGACACTGGCACAGCTAAAGCAACAGGGCTGCACCAATATTCTTGGTCTGCGTGACGTGATGGACGATCCAGAGGCACTTAAAGACGAGTGGGAACGCAAGAAAGCTGTACCGGTTATCGAGAACAGCTACCATCGTGTGTGGGTCTACGGGCCGCCGGAAATGGGTAACCCGATCAGCTCAATTGAGCTTACACCAAGGACGCTTGCGAAGATTCAATACACTGGTTATCTCAGGCGCCACGCTGCCGCCGAACGCAAACAACCAAGCCCGGTCGATACCGACAGCCCGTTTTATCTGGTGACTACCGGCGGGGGTGGCGATGGCACCGAACTGGTCGACTGGGTGTTGCGCGCCTATGAACAACATCATGTAGCAATGCGCGCGGTTATTGTACTTGGGCCCTTTATGCCGGCCGATGATCAGGTTGATTTTAACAATCGCGCCAGCGACCTCGATAACGTCGAAACACTGACCTTCGATTCCAACATTGAGTTTCTGATGCGTGATGCAGTAGGGGTTGTGGCGATGGGAGGCTACAACACCTTTTGCGAGGTTTTGTCTTTCGACAAAAAAGCTGTGCTGGTGCCGCGCTATACACCGAGAGAGGAACAACTCGTTCGGGTGCGCAATGCCGCCAAGCTTGGACTGGTCAATATGCTTGACGCAAGGCGTTACCCGGAGGCCTCACTAATGTCGAAGGCACTGAATGGCCTGGCTGATCAGCCGCTGCCATCAACCGTTATGGATCCGGGCATGCTCGACGGACTTGACCGGGTAGCGGATCTGGTCGAACCCCTGATACAGGATGCTGAACGCGTTGATGTATCACAGGCGCTGAAGGCCTGAATCAGGCCGGCGGACGATTATGGCGTCTGTTTTCTTTTATGTTCAGCACCTGCTTGGCATTGGCCATCTGCGCCGCTCGATAGCCATTGCAAATCGCCTGGCGCACAATAATGTATCGGTGCACCTGGCCAGTGGTGGCAGGCCGGTACCTAACGCGGGTTTGCACGACGATGTTACGTTTACACAGCTGCCGCCGGTAAGCGCGCGCGACGCGAACTTTTCTGATCTGGTCGATGAGCGTGGCCAGCCCATTGATGCGAGTTGGTGGCAACATCGATGCGAGTGCCTGTTGAGTGCCTGGCGTGACAGTGGTGCACCGCTGTTGCTTACCGAGTCATATCCCTTTGCCAGACGCATGATGCGTCATGAACTGCTGCCGCTGCTCGAGGCAAGTCGCAGCCACTCGTTCAGTAAGATCAACGTATGTTCCGTGCGAGACATTCCACAACCGAAGCGCAAGGCAAAGCGCTTTACGGAGGTAAGCGACATACTCAAGCAGTACTACGATCAGGTACTGGTGCACGGTGATAAGCGCATCGCCACTCTTGATGAGACATTTCCCAATGTCGTTACGGCGGATCATCCACCCATCAGTTACACCGGTTACGTCGATACTGACAGTAGCGATATACACGCCGCGTCAACAACATCTGATGTGCTGGTATCTGCCGGTGGCGGCGCAGCCGGGCTGCATGTTTATAAAGCGGCGCTTGCGGCTGCGCAGTCAGACAGCCGGTGTCTGTGGCGACTGTTGATTGGTCCAAATATCAGTGTGTCCGAGTATCAATCTCTGCAGGCTTCCCGGAGCGCCAATGTGGTGGTTGAGCGCAACCGACCGGATTTTCGCGCTCTGTTAAAAGCCTCTGAGGTATCTGTGTCGCAGGCAGGCTACAACACCATGGTTGATGTGCTGCGCACAGGTGCCGCAGCGGTGCTGATACCTTATGCAAAAGGTGGTGAACAGGAACAAAACATTCGTGCGCACCGGTTTGCGGCATCAGGCGCTGCCGTATTACTGGGTGAGTTGTCTCTGAACGCAGCATCATTGCTTGATGCAGTGGCACAGGCCCGTCAGTTAAAAACCTCTGCCGGTACAGCTGTTGATCTCGATACGGATGGTGCGGAGCGTTCGGCACAGTTGATAAAATACTGGCTTGAGTCCCTGTGACATACAGCTGGCAAAGCCTTGATGATGAACTTGCGCTATGGTCGGCGGCAGGGCGCAAAGCCAGTTTCTGGTGGCGTGACGACGATGCCTGTATGGCAACAGCAGCACTCGACAGACTGGTTGGCATCAGTGAGGCCTGTAGCGCTCCAGTGGCACTGGCAGTGGTGCCCGCAAAGCTCGACAGCAGCCTTCGTCAGCGCCTTGCTGATCAGCATTTAATCAGTGTGTTGCAGCACGGCTATCACCACAAAAACAATGCCCCGGCCGGTGTCAAAAAAGCAGAATACGGCGCGCACCGCACTATAGATGTAATGCTGTGCGAACTCATTGAAGGTCGGGAGATTCTCCAGGCAGAATTTGACGATCAGTTTCATGCGGTACTGGTGCCGCCATGGAACCGCTACGACCACAGCCTTGTGCCGGCGCTGGCACAGCATGGATATCGTGGTATCAGCGCCATGTGGGCGCGCCCGAATCAGCCTTCAACATTGTCGCGGCAGACCGGGCCTGGCCTGTTGCAGGTAAATACGCATATTGATCCGATTGAGTGGCGTGGTGACCGAGGTTTTATAGGCGTACACGATGCGATGGAACAGCTGGTTTGTCATCTGCGCCTGCGTCGTGAGTATCCACAACTCGGTGATGAACCGACTGGTCTGTTATCGCATCATCTCGATCACAGCGACGAGGTATGGGATTTTTGCCAGCAGTTTGCCGAACGAGTGACCGCCGATGACAATTGTGTGTGGCTGGGCGCAGGTGATATATGGTGCCGGTAGGTACGGCCCTGTAGGTCAGCTTATGCTGCCGTCGAGTAATGCACGCAGACGCGTCAGACAGACTGTGTGCGAAAAGTTGGCGTGCAGATTGTTGTAGCCGTTCTCAGCCAGCCGCTTGCGCTCAGCAGGGTTGGTTATCAACCTATTCAGTGCATCGGTTAACTGTTGAACATCACGCTGATCGACCAGCCAGCCTGTTTCTCCATGTTGTATCAGCTCGGGTATGCCGGAGATATTGGTACTTAAACAGGCGAGCTTTTGGCTTTGTGCCTCCATCAGTACATTTGGCAATCCATCGCGATCGCCATCTTCACCAATGATACTCGGCAGCACAAACAGGTCAGCGTTTTGTAAGGCATCGAGTACCACGCTCTGTGGTTGTCCACCCAGCCAGCTGATGGAATCTGCAATGCCCAGTGCTTCGGCCTGCGCCTGAAGGTCCTCTGTCAGTTCGCCACCACCAATGTGAACAAACTTCCAGTGTAGTGTTTGTGGCAGCTTCGACAGGGATTCAAGCAGATAACGATAGCCTTTTTTGGTGACAGTTCTGCCAACTGACAGCAGTGTGACACTGCGCGCTGATGAGCTGCCATCGGCGTTGTACTCACGTGGCGGCGGGGTGGCAAAGCGTGTCAGGTCGATGCCGTGATAGACGAGGTGCACACGGTTGCCTGTGGCGGTATCTGTACCGGCAGTTGTGCTTTCAGCCGCAAGTTCTGTCAGATGTTCAAAGTTTGCACGCGTACAGGTGACCAGCCATTCGATGCTGCGCAGTTTCTCGCGCTTCTCCCACGGTGGAATTGTCCAGATATCCTTGGCGTGTGCGGAAATTGCCCAGGGGGTTGAGGTGAGTGCGGCGGCATAGCCGGTGACAGAGGCAGGTGTATGCATAAAGTGCGCGTAGTACAGGCGAGCCGCTGGTGACGCTTCGGTGGCCATAACACAGGCTTGTCCGAAGCGACGAATCCTGTTGCGAGAGCGGTCCCGCGCCAGGTCGTGCAGGAACTGCCACAACGTCGGCCAAAAGCGCCATTTCAGCATACATTTACCGAGTGCAACTACCGAACGCAGGGGTTCCAGATGTAGATATTCCGGTAAATACAGGACATCTGCGACGATTTCGTCGTGTATAGGATGGGTTGCCGGGTCGTATGGATGACGTAGTGATATAATTTGCAGGTTGAAACCGATCTTTTCCAGCTCCCTGATCTCCTGAGCAATGAAAGTTTCGGACAGGCGTGGGTAGCCCTTCAGAACGACACACAGGGTTGCGTGCTTCTCGGGCGCGCGTTCAGACATCGGTATTCTCGGCATTTTCATGGTAAATTGCAGCGACTGCGAAACCGCTGTTTGCGCCGCAGTGGTGGGCATCAAGTGTACTGCAGGTGAGACAATCGATCTCTTAAAACTCCCACTCAATCACCGATGGCAATGTTCCGAATACGGCTCTGTCGTCTTTCCAGGCGTGGCACCGGTGTGCAGTTCTGCAGTAGGTTTTGCCACACGGCACCGTTGAAAGACGTCGCGCCGGGCGCAGGAGAGTTGCATCCAAGTTTGTGCACAGGGCTTGCTTTAACGGCGCCTGGCATCCGCTAATCTGGATCTGGTTACACCCTTATGGACAGATCGCTGTATCGCTACATATTGAAGCTTAGCTCCAGACAGCAGGTGATCCTGCTGGCGCTGGTGCTGCTGTCGATGCCGATTGTCTACATCACTCTCGAACTACCCAAACTTATTGTTAATCAGGCCATCGGCGGTGAAGGTGTGCCGGATACGCTGTTCGGCTATCCGATGGATCAGATCCGGTATCTGGTTGTACTTTGCGTAGGTTTTTTATCTGCGGTAACGATTGTAGGTCTGCTTAAGTATGTAATTAACGTTTTGCGTGGTGTGATTGGCGAGCAGGTATTGCGTCAGTTTCGCGCGACTTTGTACGAGCAGGTGCTGCGCTTTCCTCTGCCTACGTTTAAACGCATGTCGCAGGGCGAGATCATTCCTATGATCACCGCTGAAACAGAACCACTTGGCGAGTTTATCGGTGAGTCTTACTCGCTGCCAATACAACAGGGCGGATTACTACTCACCTATCTGATTTTTATCTTTATGCAGAACTTTTGGATGGGGCTTGCGGCAGTATCGCTCTATCCGTTTCAAATGTGGATTATCCCGCGTTTGCAAATGGCCGTTAACCAGCTTGCCAAACAGCGGGTCCGCAAGATGCGGGAGATATCCGCCGAAGTAGGTGAGACGGTATCCGGTATTGGCGAGATACATGGTAACGATACCAGTCGACGCGAGCGTGCGTTTTTCCTAAAGAGTCTGAACGATATCTACAGCCTGCGCTTTAACATCTACAAGCGCAAATTCTTCATTAAGTTTCTCAATAACTTTCTGGCGCAGCTTACGCCGTTTTTCTTTTATCTGGCCGGTGGCTACTTTGTCATTGTGGGTGAACTCTCGCTCGGTGCTCTGATTGCGGTGCTGGCGGCGAATAAGGATCTTGCCGGTCCCTGGAAAGAACTGCTGCGTTACTATCAGCGCCGAGAGGATATCCGCGTTAAGTACTTGCAGATCGTTGAGCAATTCACACCGGATACTCTGCTCGACGTCGAATTGCTCGATCAGACACCGTCTTCTGTGGCATCCCTGACCGGTGAGCTACAGCTACGCAATGTCAGTTACGCCGAAACAGAAAACTCCAGCAGCATTCGACGTCTGAACACCAGCATCGATCTTAACCAGCATTTACAGATACTTGGTGACAACAACAGTGGCAAGTCTGATCTTGCCGGTCTGATTGCGCGTTTTTATATGCCCACCAGTGGATCCATTCTGTTGAATGGCAGTGCGACCTCGACGTTGCCGCAGGCGGTAACCGGCCGACGCATCGGATATGCGGGACAGGTCAGCTATCTCTTTTCAGGCAGTATTTTCGACAATGTTGCTTACGGTTTGCAGCACACGCTGCACGATGAGGAAACCGGCGACTGGAATGACTATGCAATGGCCGGTGTCGAGGATCTGGAGTCACTCAGGGAAAAGGTGATTGATCTAATCGAGGAGCTGGGATTTAGCGCTGATCTGTTTCGCTTTGGCATGTCGAGTCGACTAAAGCGTAACAGCAATACGGCAGTTATCTCCGACATTAAGCGTGCGCGTCAGGCGATGCTAAAAAAGATAGACAGTGGCGAATTGTCGAGACTGGTAGAGCCGTTTAACAACAACGAGTACAACGTCAATATGAGTGTTGCCGAAAACCTGTTGTTCGGCAACCTCAAGCACGATACTTACTCGGTAAAAAATCTGTACGATCTGCCACAGATGAAAACCGTGTTGAAGGAGACTGGTCTTGACAGCACGTTCAATAGCATTGGTTTACAGTTGGCGGAATTGATGGTTGAACTGTTTGCCGATGTGGAGCCGGGTAGCGAACTGTTTGATCAGTTTAGTTTTGTGGGGCCTGATGAACTGGCAGAACTGCAGAAGTTCTTATCACGTCGGGAGGCGGGTAGTGGTGATAAGGGTATATCAAAGTCAGAGCGTAATATTGTCAGCTCACTGCCGTTTCAGTTAATTGTTTCCAGGCACCGACTGGGCCTGGTTGATGAGCCACTACAACAGAAGATAGTTGAAGCTCGCAATATGCTGGCAAAGCGTCTTACTAGCGCTAAACTCGACTACTTTCCTTTTTCTTCCGAGGAGTACCAGCCATCACTGTCAGTGCAGGAAAATATATTGTTCGGTAAGGTAGTTTACGGACAAGCTTACGCTGAAGAAAAAGTGATGGACGCTATTGACGCGACAGTTAGTGATATCGGTATTTACCGTCGTATTCTGGATACCGGCCTCAATTATGAAGTGGGTGTCGGTGGAGCACGTCTAAGTGCTTCACTCAGGCAGGCACTGGTACTCTGTCGTTGTCTATTAAAGCAGCCGGATGTGCTTATTCTTAATGATGCTATGAATGCGATGGACGAATCAGCAGAGCAACGTATCATTAAAGTGCTGAGAAAAGCGCAAGAAGGTAAGTCACTGGTGCTGGTATCAGGGGTTACAGAAAAGGATGAGTCTTTTGATCAGCATTTACATCTGCATGAAGGCAGGCTGGTGGAAGATAACGCTTCAGACTGAACGCGCAGTTAATGCATTGCCGGCGCCCGGCTATTGTTGGTGCCACTAGTGCTTGGACAGATGTTGTTCAGGCGGGCAGGCACACAATAGAGCCACGTTAATATCAGGGTTCGATCAATGTCCGCCAGAATCTGCAAGACACTTCTCATCGGTTTATCACTGCTCTTATCAACGGCAGCCAGCGCTGATCATCTCCGTGGAGATCGCTATGACCGCAGTGACCGGTATGACAGAAGTGATCGCTATGACCGTTCATCACGTTCCTATCGGCCGCTCAGCTTTTATCTTGGTGGCGGCTATGGGTTTGGTGGCAATGAGGTGGGTCGCTTTGCCGACAGCAACGGAGAGATCGACAAAGTGCGTGGTGGCGGTGGCCTGCTGCTTGAAGGCGGACTGATGCTGGCTGTAGATCCCTCCACGGGTCTGCGCCTTACCACTGGCTACCAGGCCGATGGAGTGAGTCGGGTAAACGGTGATTCGACGTTTGATCGTTTGCGGTTTGACTTAACGCTTATCCGGGCACTGGGTCCGCACGAGCTCGGGGTTGGTTTGACCACACATACATCCGTAGGCTATGACTGCAATATCAGTACAATCTGTGCCGGCGATGTCGAATTTGATTCCGCGTTTGGCTACACACTTGAGTATGCCGTTAATTTAAACAATGGCTATTACCGAGGCTATCGTAAACGTGGTGGCTGGAATAGCCAGATGGCCGGCCTGCGGCTGGGGTTGCGATTTACGGGTATTGAGTATACGCCACGACTGGCAAACTTTGATGAGTCAGACATTGTGGACGGCACGACGCTGGCGGCCTTCGTTGGTGTGTCGTTCTAACTGACCCTAAGCGCGCTTCATCACAGCCTCTCGTTGGTGTATCGTCTACTGCTTTGGAATAGCAGGGCGCACGCAAAAAAATGGCACTCCACTACACCGGCGCGACAATTGATCGCGCCGATGCGCTGCGCAAAGATCCACAAAAAATCCGTGACCTCTGGACGCATGACTCAACACGCGTAGTGCCCCTGTATCGCAACGGCAATTTTGTCGACACCGACAGCTGTCGTGCAATTATCAGATCACGCGCAGAGCTCCTGGAGGTCGGTGTAACACCGACTGATGGTACCTTTTTGGGCCTGCAGGATGATCACGCGATCTTTGCCACAAACTGCGACGATGCAAGCGCTGAGCGGTGGTTGTCGCTGGTGCCGGGTGCGGAGTTTGCCGATCTTCGCGCTACCGGACCGGTATTACCTGCCGATGAAGCGGGTTTGCTGGCATACGCCAAAGGTGTACTTTACTGGCAGCACAACAATCGTTTTTGTGCACGCTGCGGCGGTGGCAATAACCTGTGCAACGGTGGCCACATGCTGCAGTGTGGGCAGTGCGAAAAACAGGTGTTTCCACGTACCGATCCTGCGGTGATCATGTTAGTGGAGCGCATCGCCGAAAACGGAGATCGCTATTGTTTATTGGGTCGAAGTCCCGCCTGGCCCGAGGGCGTTTATTCAACGCTGGCAGGTTTTGTTGAAACCGGTGAGTCACTGGAGGATGCAGTGGCGCGCGAGGTATTTGAGGAAGCAGGCATCATAGTTAGTAACCCGACTTATCAGGCATCCCAGCCCTGGCCGTTTCCGCAGTCTATTATGCTCGGCTTTGTTGCCACGGCGGAGACCGAAAACATCACAATTGACGCTGATGAACTGGCGGAAGCGCAGTGGTTTAAAGATTCAGACATTGCTGAATTTGGCAGTTGGGGCGATGACTCAGCCGGGCCCAAGCTACCGCGCCCGGACTCTATTGCACGCTTCCTGATTGAAAGCTGGCGCAACAATAACGACGGTTAAACCAGTTACCGTTTTTTGTGGCGGTTAGCTTTTGCGCAAATAAATGTGCGGCAAACGAAATCTGTCGTTGAATTCTCGCATGGCGCTGCGCCACAACTGTGCTGGCGTATGTGCACTCAAACGTATTGGCGCGCGTGTTTCCTTGAGTTTAAGTTCGCTGGCAACTGTTAGCAGGCACGTTCGTGTAAATGCGTTGATATGCTCAAGCGGATGCACAGCGCTCATCGATGGTGTCCAGCCACTACGGCGTAGTTGTTGTGCAACACCGCGACCATCCGGCACTCGCACCAGTAATATACCGTCGGGTGCAAGCAGTGCTTTCAGTTGCGTCAGTATTTCGCGCGGATTGGCAATGTGTTCCAGAACCTGATTGGCGTAGATAAAATCAACACTGGACTCAGGTATCTGATCAAAGTCAGTGGCTACCTGCACACCCAGTGACTGTGCATGTGCGATGCGTTCTGATGACAGCTCGAGTCCGGTTACCTGATAGTTAAACGCGACTGCCATTCGACTCCAGTAACCCCAGCCCATGCCGAATTCCACAACGCGAATGTCGTGCGGTGGCTTGTCAATCATGCGTGCGATGGTTTCGCACTCTGCGGCGTACTTTCGAAATTGTTTCTTTTTGCCATGCTGGCGCTTGCGCTTACTGGCACTGGCGCTTATCCACTGTTCGTACAACAGTGACATACCGGTATCGTCGAGAATATGCTGCTGGAATATCAGCTTACAATGCTGGCATTCGCACAGGGTGTAGCGATGGCCTTTGAGCAGCGGAGGTTCAATTCGCGACTGATAAAACTCGTCCAGAAAACGTGCGAGATCAGCCTGTGCGAAATCTATATCGCACAGTGTCGAAAATGCATCGCGTTTACAGGCCGGGCACGTATCGCGAGTGATGAACACGGTTATTTATAGGGGTCCGCCGCGTCGCGCAGCCCATCGCCAAAAAAGTTAAACGCAAGGATGACAATAATCACATTGACGACCGGCAGAATCAGCCACGGGTACAGCGCCACCACATTGATGTCCTGAGCCTCGTTTAACAGCACTCCCCAACTGGTGATTGGCGGACGCAAACCCAGGCCGAGAAAGCTTAGCGCTGTCTCTCCTAGTATCATGCTCGGCACCGACAGTGAGGCTGATGCAATAAGATGACTGCTAAAGCCGGGTAGCAAATGGCGCATAATGATGCGTTTTGGTTTGGCGCCCATCAGTTCTGCAGCTGTGCAGTAGTCCTCCTCTCGCAATGCCAGTAGTTTGGAGCGCACCGCCCGAGCAAGCCCGGTCCAGTCGAGCATCGCCAGAATAACGGTGATCCCGAAGAACACCAGCAGCGGACTCCAGTTCACCGGCAGTACAGCGGATAACGCCATCCATAGTGGCAGTTCCGGAAATGATCGAATGACCTCGATGGTGCGCTGTACGATGAAATCAACCCAGCCGCCGTAGTAACCGGCCAGACCGCCCAACAAAATACCGAAAGCGAAGCTGATTGCGATGCCAATTAGGCCGATGGTCAGGGATATCCGCGCGCCGTACATAATGCGTGAAAACATGTCGCGGCCGAGGCGATCAGTGCCCAGTATGTAGAGGTTGGAGTTTTCCGGCGGACAAAACAAATGAAAGTCACCTTCGATCATGCCCCAGAACTTGTAGCTATCGCCGGAACAGAAAAATCGAATGGGTCGCGGCTCGCTGGTGTCTTCCGTGTACTCGCGTATGAATGTTTCCATATTCATCTGCACACTGCGGTCGTAGACAAACGGACCTACCAGGCTGCCCTCGTGAAACAGCCTGACGCGTTGTGGCGGTGCATAGGTCGCGTCGTCGTTGCCGGTGTGCAGGTTATAGGGTGCGATGATCTCAACGAACAGGATTGATACATACATGCACAGCAGCACCAAACCGGAAACAACCGCAAGGCGGTGGCGCTTAAGCTTCCACCACATGAGCTGCCACTGTGACGCCAGATAGACCTTTTCCTGTTCCGGCGTCAGCTGCTCAATCGATTTGGCATCAAACGGAGCGCTCGATACATAGTGTTCGTTTTTATCCATCAGCGGCTGTCCCCCTGCAATCGAACCCTGGGGTCGAGTGCGGCCAGCGCGAGATCGGATATCAGAACCCCTACGACGGTAAGTACGGCAAGGAACATCAGAAACGTTCCGGCAAGATACATATCCTGGCTTTGCAGTGCGTCGAGCAGCATCGGGCCGGTCGTCGGCAGCGACATGACAACGGCGACAATCTCGGCACCGGATATCACCTGCGGCAGCAGATTGCCGACATCAGCGACAAAAAAGTTCATCGCGATTCGCAATGGGTACTTTCGCAGCAGCTTGCCGGGTGGCAGACCCTTGGCTCTTGCCGTGGTCACGTATTGCTTTTGCAGTTCATCAAGGAGGTTGGCGCGGATGCGTCGAATCATTCCGGCGGTACCTGAGGTGCCGATCACCACCACCGGAATCCACAGGTGCGCCAGTACATCTTTGACCTTGTCCCAGCTCCATGGTGCATCGATATATTCCGGTGCCATCAAACCGCCGATTGAGGTACCGAAATAGACGTTGGCCAGATACAGCATGATCAGCGCAAGCAGAAAGTTAGGCGTGGCGAGGCCGATAAAACCCAGGAACGACAAGCCATAGTCTCCCCAGCTGTACTGATGTGTCGCTGAGTAAATACCGATGGGAAAAGCAATAATCCAGGTGAATATGATGGTGACGATCGAGATCAGGATTGTCAGTATCATCTTGTCGCCGATCACTTCCCTGACCGGTAATTCGTATTCGAACGAGTAGCCAAAGTCACCCTGCAGCATACCGGTGACCCAGGTCCAGTACTGCTCGGGCATGGATTTGTCCAGCCCGTATTCCTTGCGCAGGTACTGAATTTTCTCTTCGTTAACTTCTTCTCCCTGGCTTTGCAGCTCGGCGATATAGCTTTCCAGATAGTCGCCGGGCGGGAGTTGAATAATGACAAAAACCAGCACGCTGATAATAAACAGCGTGGGTATCATCGTCAGCAGACGACGAATAAGGTAACCAAACATATTTTATTGCCGTTCTTTGGAAAACCAGAATGTGTCAGGTTGATACACACCAAAGTAGGCAGTCACCGAGATATCGTAGATACCCTCTTTAGGTACATTATTAAGATATTTGTTGACTACTACAGGCTGTTTTACACCGTTGACGATACCAATACTGAAAACCTGATCAGTATTGATTGCGAGCATCTCATGCCAGATCGCTTCTCGATCTGCATCGCTGGCAGCCATGCGCCAGTCATTGTATAGCGACACCAGCGCTTCGCCTTCGGGCAGGTCTGGTGCTTCACCGGCGCGGCCGCCGGTTTCAACAAACTCGCCCCATTTGGGCCATTGGTACTGGTACTTACTGGTGGGTGCGATCCAGCGTGGAACGGATGTGGCAGAGGGCAGTCCGTTCTCCAGGCCACCCCAGATTGCCATGATTGCCTCGCCTGAAAACACACGGCTTCGAAACACTTCGCGCTGCGACGGTACGCTGAATAGCTTGACGCCTATTTTAAGCCAGCTGTCGTGTATCAGCTCGAGCACATCGGTTTGCTCAGTGCTTTCGCCGGCAGTTTGGACCGGTATCTCCAGTGGTCTGCCATCGGGTAATTTGCGAATACCGCGGTCGTCGCGCTCGGTCAGTCCGATGTTGTCGAGCAGCTGATTGGCGGCTTTAACGTCGAACTGCGTCCAGGTTTCAGCGTACTCGGGTTTGTACAGGCTGCTTTCACTGACCACGGTATTGTTGCTTGGCTTCGCAAGTCCAAAGTACACCACCTGATTGATCTGTTTGCGGTTGACGCCCATGGACAGCGCGCGACGAAAATCGGCGTTGCGCATCAGCGCTTTGAACGCATCGTCTTTGGCATTGAGATTCGGGTACAACGCCAGTTGTGAACCCTTGGCAGTTGACCAGAGATGCACATCGTAGGGGTGTTGTTTGGAGCCTTTTTTCAAAAACGGGTAGTTATCCAGTCGGATGTAACGCGCCTGCAGGTCAGCTTCACCGGCACCGGCTTTAGCGGCAATCAGCTTGTTCGAGGCAATTGCAATGACAACCTCATCGATGTAGGGAAGCTGCTTACCGTTACTGTCGATGCGATGAAAGAAAGGGTTGCGTTTAAATACAAAACGATCAGATGGTGGTTTAGTGGTGTTGAGCCACGGCTGCAGCGTCGGTAACTTTGGATTGTTTTGCTTGTAGGGCCGGTCTTTGCCGTGGTGCACCGCCATCCAGTTGCGCTTGCCGGATTCCTCAACCATTTTAGCCATGGCTTCTTCACCAATGTACTGTTTATGGAACTGACTCAGGTAGTGCGCAGGCTTGTACAGGTAAAGCGGATTGGGGCCGGCAATGGCGGGTAAAAAGTACGGATTGCTTTGCTCCCAGCTATAGCGCACTGTGCGTTCATCGACTACTTCAAACTTGGCCAGCTTGCCGTCGACTTTCAGTGCGCTTTCCATGCGACCTTCGGCCAGCTCCTCGTTGAGAATTATGTCTTCCCAAAAGTACCTGAAGTCTTCGCTGGTAAATGGCGCGCCGTCAGACCACTTGTGGCCCTGTCTAAGCGTAAAGGTGAATACACGATTGTCCTGCACATCAAATGATTCGACGATGTCCGGTTGCAGTTCCTGGTTGGTATCGTAAGCGACCAGTCGTGCATAGCCATAGATGGTCATCTGTCGAATGTCTTTCGCTTTACCCATCAGCAGTCGCAATGAACCTCCGTACTCACCGGCTGTCTGACCCTCGCCAAACTGAACCACGCGTGGTGTGGCGGGCAGTCGCTCGGCAACAGGCGGCAATGCGCCCGAGCTAACCGCATCTTTTAATGCGGGGGAGCCCGTCCAGTCAGATGCGAGTGCGGGTGTTGTGATAAACAGCAAACAGGCCGCCAGCCAGCGATGCCTGAATAATGACAAGGTTCTGGTTGTTTGCGGTTGTGCATTCATGTCGTTGCGGTTCCCCAATCCATCAATATCCGGTGTCTTTAGTATCTCAGTGCTGGCTTGCAGCACCTTCGCGTACGAAATGTCCATTGCCCATATCCCTGAATTCCGTGGTCTGATTCAGTGCATACTGCGCCGGCCACTGGTCGGCGTCAGAGCCACTGGCACCGTCCAGCGCTGCGAAGTCGAGCGGCTTCGACGGGTCCGGGTGCGGAACGGCGGCCAGCAGTGACCGCGTATAGGGGTGTATCGGGTTTTCGAACAATTGTTCCCTGGTGGCCAGTTCTACCAGGTGGCCTTTGCACATCACTGCAATGCGGTCCGCTATATAGTTAACCACGCCGAGATTGTGCGTTATAAAAAGATATGTCAGCCCCAGTTCCTGCTGCAGGTCCTTCAGCAGATTGAGTATCTGTGCCTGTATCGATACATCCAGTGCCGATACGGGCTCGTCGCAGACAATAAGTTTGGGCTTCAAGGCCAGCGCCCGCGCAATTCCGATGCGCTGCCGCTGCCCGCCTGAAAAGCTGTGTGGGTAGCGGCTAAGGAAGCGCGGGTCCAGCCCCACCAGGCGCGTGAGTGACTTAGCCCACTCGCGCTGATAGTCCTCGTCGCCTATGTCGTGAATGATCAGTGGCTCGCGCAAAATGTCGAGCACTGTCATACGAGGGTTCAGGCTTGCGAACGGATCCTGAAAAACCAGTTGCATCTTGCGGCGGAAATTTATCAGTGCGTCGTCTTCAAGTGTATCGAGCGCAATGCTGCCCTCATCTTCGCAATTAAAGACGATGTCTCCATGATCCGGTTTCTGCGCCAGCATCAGCATTTTGCTGAGCGTTGTCTTGCCGCAGCCACTCTCGCCGACAAGGCCAAAGCACTCGCCGCGATCGATGGTGAAGGAGACATTGTTGACCGCTTTAACGACACTCGACTTGCCACCGCCGAACATGCCGGTATTTCTGATCGAAAACGATTTGCTCAGTTCGGAAACAACCAGATGCGGCCCTTTGGGTACGGTGCCGGCGGGCTTTTGATCCTCGAGCATAGCGTCGAGACTGTACTCGGCCTCGCGCACCGGCGTTAGCCGCTCACCCGGCTGCATGTCAAAGTGTGGTACAGAATGCAGCAGTGCACGAAGGTACGGGTGTCCCGGTTCACTGAAAATTTTGTCCACCGGACCGCTCTCGGTGATCTCGCCGTGATACATCACAACGACCCGATCGGCCACGTTGGCCACCACACCGAGGTCATGCGTAATAATCAGTACCGCCATGTTTAACTGCAGCTGCAACTGATTGATCAGCTCCAGAATACGCGCCTGCATCGTCACATCGAGTGCGGTGGTTGGTTCGTCTGCGATCAGCAGCGCCGGATGGCAGACCATCGCCATAGCGATCATGGCGCGTTGCCGGAGCCCGCCCGAGAGCTCAAACGGATACATTTTCATGGCTCTTGCGGGGTGTGGAAACCCGACCTGCTCAAGCATGTGCTGTGTCGCTGCCATGCCGTCGCGCTTGCTAAAGTTGCGGTGCAGAAACAGCGCTTCACTGATCTGGTTGCCGATGGTGTGGACCGGCGACAACGATGTCATGGGTTCCTGAAAAATGATGGAAATACTACCGCCGCGAATGGCTCGCATGGCTTTGCTGTCACGCGGTAGCTGTGCGATATCAACCACTTGATTGTCGCGGTCGGGATCAGCAAACAGAATATTGCCGCGGCTGATCTGGGCGATTTTTGGCAGGATGCCCAATATCGCCTGGGCGGTAACTGACTTGCCGGAGCCCGATTCACCAACCAAAGCCAGTGTCTCGCCGCGTTCGATAGACAGGGAGACATCCTTCACCGCAGCGATATTACCGCCGTGTATATTGAAGTCGATGGACAGGTTGTTGACCTGCAGCAGCAAATCCGGATTGGCCACAAAAGGGCTGCCCGCGTCTGCTGACGCCAGTGCCAGACCGTCGTCTGCTTGAGAATCGATTGTCGAAATGATTTTTCCCTCGTTCGGATGTCTTACCACGTGCGGGCGCTGCTGTGCCCGGCAAATCCGCGCGCCACTGCTATTACTGCCTACTAATTCACCGGCAGTGCGCCAGGACCGTTCCGTCGTCGACTACACCGCTGCGTGCGACCGTAGTCTAGCGTGATTGTTTGCCGGGAATTTGCCTAAATACTGCTGCTACTTCGTAAAATTTGTAAAACATCCGTGTTGTCGCTGGAGTTCCAGTGGATCAGCCACCATCTCAATGATACTAGGTCAGATGGAGCGTTCCAATGAGCGACGGGCACAAAGACGATTCAGGCGGCGCTGACGACAGATTTGCACAGCTTGGCCAGCAGGCTGGCGCGGTGCTGGGGCAGCTGTTTGCCGCCGCCGAACAGTTTGGACAACAGGTCAACAGGGAGAGCCAGACATGGTCAGAATCCGGGCGGCACGATCCGTTCGTATCGGCACTGCGGCAGGCCGGTGAGGAATTTCGTGCCACCGCTAACCGCGCTGCGGAGAACCTGTCAGATTCGTTTCGGCAGTCGCAAGATTCGCCGGACGCGGGCACACCGGAGACCGGTGCTGCCGATGCTGCCGGTGCTGCCGGTGCCAAAGGGAATGTGCGAAAAATCGGCGGCGGGCCGCTGCAATCAGCATCTGTTGACAGTACATCCACTGCCAATACCGCGACTGCGCCAAAAGATAAATCTGGGACAGGGGCAGGTAACGACGCAGATAAACAAAAACATACTCAGCGAGTAGCCCAGCTGGCAGAAGTTTTTGCCACTGATGACAGCCTTGCAAGCCTCTCAGCAGACGAGTTTGATGCGCTGAAAGAGTTGCTCGGCAGCCAGTATCGGGCGATACGCGAGTTTCAGAATCGCTGAAATCACGCGTAAGCGTATAAGGTCGCACCGCGCGTCCGCGGTGCATTGGCTACCCGTGGGGGTTATACCAGTGTGACTAACTCTTCTGAGCTGGTTGGGTGAATCGCCACCGTGTCATCAAAATCTTTTTTCGTCGCCCCCATTTTCAGGGCCACTGCAAAACCCTGCAGCATCTCGTCGACGCCTTCACCAATCATATGCACTCCGACCACCTTTTCGTCGGGCCCTTGCACCACCAGTTTCATGGCTGTCTTTTGCGGATGTTTGGTAAACGCGTGGTACATCGGAGTGAACGATGCGGTGTAGCATTTAACCGCATCGCCATACTGCTCCCGGGCCTGATTTTCGGTCAGGCCAACGGCACCAATGGGCGGGTGGCTGAAAACCACTGAGGCAATGTTGTTGTAGTCGAGGCGACGGTCAGTCATACCTCCGTACAGCCGATCTGACAGGCGACGGCCCGCGGCAATGGCGACTGGTGTTAACTGCGCACGGCCGGTGACATCGCCAATTGCGAAAATATTTTCAACGTTGGTGGCCTGCCATTCATCGGTCGGTATGTAACCACGTTCGTCGACCTCCACACCAGCAGCCTGCGGGTTGAGTTCATGGCTCAGGGGGCGCCTGCCGATGGCCCATATCACCTGATCATAAGGCCCGAGTCTGTTGCCGGCCTTCGTGTCAATGCTGATTTGTCCGTCTGTTTTTTCAAGCTTTGCGATATCAGTGTTGTTGATGACGGCCAGTCCTTCATCTGCCATTATCTGCGTCAGTGTTGACGACAGAATGTCGTCGAACTCGCGCAGAAAGTGTTCTTTGCGGATGATCAGATTCACGTCGCTGCCGAGCGCGTGCAGCATGCCGGCCAGTTCCACGGCTATATAGCCGGCACCGACCACCGCCACTTTCTTCGGCTGCTCTGTCAATTCAAAAAAACCGTCTGAACTAATGCCGAGGTCGGCGCCGGGCACATCGGGTATCTGCGGGGTGCCGCCTGGTGCCAGCAGAATTCTCTCGGTAGTGTATTGCTGGTCGCCAACCTGCACTGTGTGGGCGTCGACCAGAGTGCCGTGCCCATTGATCATATCGACGTTTTCGCCGGTCAGATTCTTTTCATAGATGCCGTTCAGGCGGCGAATATAATTTTCCCGATCCTCAACCAGTTGCGTCCAGTTAAAGCCGTTCATGGCCACATCGAAACCGTAGCCCTCAGCGTCACGAATGGCGTGTGCGAGGTGCGCGCCGAACCACATGATTTTCTTTGGTACACAGCCACGATTGACGCAGGTGCCGCCATAGCGATCAAATTCCACCACCGCACACCTGGCACCGTTGCGTGCAGCGCGACGGGATGCTGCTACACCGCCGCTGCCGCCCCCAATTGCAATCAGATCGTATTGATAACTCACGTGGAATTTCTCCTGTCGGTGATTGATTGATCGAGGATCAGCCTTCGGCGTTAACAGAGCCGTTGCACAGCGCTTGAATTGGATTTCGCAGGCGATAATATAGCAGCTGTGTCGGTACAATAGGCAGGTGGCATTGTCATCGAACCAACGGTGAGAGTGTGGGCGCCGGTCCTGAGTTCAATATCCCCGAGTTCAATAACATTGCTGTGGAATTAACGTGGCTGCGTCCAACCCCAACTGTGCCCTCCTATCTGCCCACTGCAATTGATACACAACCGGTGCTGGTTTAGCCATGCAAAACGTTTCAGCTCACCTGCAAGACCGCTTCGTTCAGTACGCCAGACTGGTGCGCGCCGACAAACCCATCGGTGCACTGTTACTAATGTGGCCGATGTTGTGGGCACTGTGGTTTGTGTCTTCCGGACGGCCTGACCCGCTGGTGCTGGCTGTATTTGTGATCGGTACGTTTCTGATGCGATCGGCCGGGTGTGCCATCAATGACTTTGCTGATCGCAGGATAGACGGTGCGGTCAAGCGCACGAGTCAGCGTCCCATTGTCACTGGTGCGGTTACACCGCGTGAGGCGCTGCTGGTGGCCGCGGCACTGGCCCTGTTGTCATTTGTGCTGGTGTTATCAATGAATCGGCTGACGGTATTGCTGTCATTTATTGGTCTGGCACTGGCGGCGGCCTACCCTTTTACCAAGCGCATTACCTACTGGCCTCAATTGGTACTCGGTCTGGCATTTGGCTGGGCGGTGCCGATGGTGTGTGCTGCGCAGACGGGTTCCGTTGGCTGGATAGGCTGGCTGATATATATGGCGGCTATTATCTGGGCGTTTGCCTATGACACCATCTATGCAATGGTTGATCGCGATGACGATATCGTACTCGGCGTCAAATCAACGGCCATACGACTTGGCCAGTACGACGTTGCGGCCGTTGCAGTAGCACACGCGACTGTGCTGCTCATTGTTTTTGCTGTGGGCTGGTCAATGCAGCCGGGCTGGTTTTTTATTACTGGCATGACAGCGGCGACGCTGGTGGCGCTGTGGCAAATCAAACTGATCAGCAACCGTGACCGCGATCGTTGCTTTCGGGCATTTCTGGCCAATAATTATATGGGCGCTGCCGCATTTGCGGGTATCGCGGTTCAATATTCTGTGAGTCCGGGTTGAATACGTTGCAGGGTGCTTGTCCGCAAGCTGTGTACGGTTTGTAACTTATCTAAAATTCGCTGTCGTAACGTACCCGCTCGCTCCCTGCACCTATTATAAAATTACACCATTCATCGGGATAAATGCGGGCTGCCCATCGCCTGTCGCCTTGTGAATAAAGCCGGTGAATACCATGATGTTTTTTATCCCCGAAGAGAGGCGAACCATGCTGAAGGTTGCCGTGCCATCACGACCGACAAGAGTTAGCTGAGTCATGCGTGACCTCCTGCAGCAGTTGATTGTTCGACAGCATGCGACGCTTCGTGCGTCGGTCGACGGTGCAATGGATAATGCCATTGACGCCACTGACAGTGATCACCTCAATCTCAATCGTCAGCACCTGATATCTCTGGTGCTGGCGGAGGCGGCGCTGACCAAAGCAGCCACTGATTTTCCGGATCATCCGCCACAGATTGTTGTCGTGGGGCCAACCCAGGCTGGCAAGAGTTCGGTTACCAATATGCTGATAGGCGATGTGCAGGCAGACGCCAGTCCGATGGCCGGATACACCGTGCATTGTCAGGGTTTTTACCTGACCAGTGATGAGTCAGCTGGCAATGAACATAACTGGCTTGCGAGAATATTTACCGGCCAGTCGCAACAGTCACAGGCGGCACTTGATCGCGACAGGTTGTCGAACTTTTCATTGTCGACGTTGCACAAAGCCGACGCTGTATTAACGGGTAATGTGGTTTGGGATACGCCTGACTTTGACTCGGTTGATTCGTTGAGTTACAGCGAGCCGGTGTTGCGTGCTATTGCGCTGGCTGATGTTGTTGTGCTGGTGGTAAGTAAAGAAAAATACGCCGACAAGTCGGTGTGGAATCTGTTGCGCTTATTGCGCGACTTGCAGGTGCCCGTGGTGCCGGTAATGAATCGTACTGACCCTTCTGTCAGAGCTGAACTGGCCGAATCGTTCCAGCAAAAATACCAGCGTATTGATGCCGATGCGGATGATATGGCACTGAGGTTCATCGATGACTACGCCAGTCAGCCAGAGCTTGCCTTCAATAGTGTTGAAGTACGTGGGCTGCAATCGGATATCGCCGCCGTTGTTACGCAAAGTGGAGCGCATCGCAACAGTGAGACACTGACACGTGCGGCGCACAGTTTTATCAGAATGCACTGGCACGACTGGACTGCTTCCATCAATGCGGAGCATCGTCTGCGTGAGCTGTGGCAGAGTGACGTGGATCTGGTTTGCGACGAAATCATCGATCTCTATCAGCGTGAATATCTGCAGCACGATCGTTACAAAGAAACGTTTCAGCTGGCACTGGCGGAATTACTTACACTGCTTGAGATACCCGGCATTGCTGAGCCGATTACACGTATCCGTGGAATGGTCACGTGGCCGGTACGCAAGCTTCGCTCTGTTGCGGAAGCGCGTCAGCGTGACAGCGATGTCGAGCAGGATGACAGAAGTGAAGAGCGTCGATTGCTGGAAGAGTTGGGTGCGCATGCTTTTACCCGCCTTGCCAGCCGATGTGCTGAGCGGCAGTCTGCAGACGATTACTGGAGCGCGGTGTCAGATAACCTGGCTCAGCGCCAGCCCGATCTCACTGCCGGCTACCACCGTGCCCTCGACAGCTACCAGATAATGCTGCGTGGCGAGGTTGAACGCGCCGCTCAGTCGCTCTACAAAAAGCTTGAGGAACAACCGGCGACACTGAATAAGCTCAGAGCAGCTCGCGTTACAGCAGATGCTGCGGCGATCGTTCTGGCGGTAAAATCCGGCGGGCTCGGCGCCGTTGATCTGGTGGTGGCACCGGCAATGTTGTCACTCACCACCATGCTTACTGAAGGTGCACTTGGTAAGTATATGGACAGTGTGCAGAACGATTTGCGCAGCTATCAGCAACGTGAGATGGCAGCGCTTGTGCAAAAGCGGCTGCGTGTTAAGTTAAAGTCCGTCGCCGCGGACCTTGATCGTGTTAATGATCACTACATTAGTGAAAAACAACTGGTTGAATCAGCCCGACAGCTCGGTATTCAAACTGATAAAGCGACCGATGCAACGATGGATGCAGTGGCTGATACACAGGCAGTGCAGAAGTGAATACAAGGTATCGATATGTCTGAGCGCGAGGTTCGTGAGCTGTACGAAGATGGTCTGGCGTTTCATCGTGAGTTGGTGGACAGACAATGGCAGACCGAAGACAGCGGTGCCATCGATGCATTGCAATACAGCCCTGCAGACTTGTTTTCAAATGCTGACCGGCCGCTGGTGGTCGGTTTGTTTGGTGGCACCGGAGTCGGCAAGAGCTCGCTGTTAAACCGACTGGCGGGCGCTGATATAGCCCGCACCGGTGTGGTTAGACCAACGTCCATGGAGATTACCGTTTATCTTCATGAAGACGTCGAAATCAGCGCACTGCCGGCTTACTTTCCTCGCGAGAATATTTCGGACAATCGCCATCGACAGGCATCTTTTGAGCGTGTCATGTGGGTGGATATGCCTGACTTCGACAGCGATGAAACACAGAACAGAGATCAGGTTAAACAGTGGCTGCCACATATTGATCTGTTGATCTATGTTGTGTCGCCGGAGCGCTACAAAGACCAGCAGGGCTGGCAGTTGTTGCAGCAGTACGGTTATCGGCATGCATGGCTGTTTGTTCTCAACCACTGGGATCGAGCGCAACCGGTCCAACAGCAGGATTTTAATCAACTGTTGATGCGAGCCGGCTTTGAATCACCCAGAATATTTCGTACCGTTTGCAGCGGTGAGCCCCACCCAGATGACGAATTTTATGCCTTGTCAAAGTTCGTCACACGATTGTCAGAACGTAAGTTTATTGCACTGCTTGAAGAGCATGGCTGGGTTAATCGATTGCGTGCGCTTGGTGCACAACTCGATGAGGGCGTAACACAATTGCAGGGGGCCAGCGGCGGCGCAGTGTTGCATGAGGTCTGCCGTGAAGAGATGCGTAAATTACAGGCCAGTGCGCAAAATAATCTTGCGCTGCCGTTCAAACAATTTAGCCAGCAGTACGCGGAGCAAAATATCTCACCGGTAAAAACCGTGTACAAGTCGCTGACTGGTCGCTCTGACGAGCAGGCGGGTGATGCGGTTCGGTCGCAGGTTAGTTCGCCACTGACCGGAGATGTGTCATCACTGTGGGACGACTGGTCGCAGACGCGGCTGGATGATTCGATGGAGCGCTTTCGACAGGCGACCGAACAGCATGGCTTTCCGGCCGCGCTGCTGCAGCCGGTAACCGACCGCCTGCAACAATCCACCGGCGAACGCATAAGGTCAGAACTACAGACACACCTGAATACCGCGCTGTTAAATCCTGGTGCTGCGTGGCAGCGAATGGCGGTGACCGTTGCCGGTTATCTTAAGTTCGTGTTGCCACTGGTGGTATTGATGTGGATTGTGTATCGGGCACTGGACGGGTTTATCGATGGTGCCGATGACCGGTCGGCTTATGTGGGAATGGATTTTTTAGTGAATGGTCTGATCCTCGGTGTCATCAGTTGGCTGGTGCCGTGGTTATTATCTATGTTGCTCAAGCCGTCGGTACCGGAAGCGGTCAACAAAGCACTGCACCAGGCACTAACGGATGCGATCTCAGAATCGAGCCGTGAAGCATCGCGTGAGTTTGACGCGCTGGCGGCGGAGCGCGAGCAACTGCTACAGCGTGGCGAACCTCTGCAGCAGCAGATACAGCGCATGTGTGATCGATCAGCAATTCTGCAGGATGCTGATTTGAATCAGCTGTTGGTAGCAGGCGCCGAGCGCGGCAATTAGTCGCGCACGCCAGTGCTGCGACAGCGCAGGTTCTACCGTACTCCGCTACGGCGTGCGCGCAAATGCCCATACCTCCACGCGTCGAGCGCCCGCCGAGCGCAGCTCTCTGGCCAGTGCCGAGCAGGTGGCCCCGGTGGTGTAGACGTCGTCGACAATAGCCACTGATTTGCCCGCCACCGCTTCTTTTACGGAAAACGCGCGGCGCATGTTTTGCCGACGGTCCTGTGCTCCCAGCGCCGCCTGCCGCGCACCTGCGACCACGCGTGTGGCGCTGCTGGTGTCGAGTGGCAGTCCCAGCCGTGCGGAAAGCTCGGTGGCAATCATCTGTGCCTGATTAAACCCGCGCTGACGATAGCGTTCGTTGTGCAGTGGCACCGGCAACAGGCAGTCGGGCAGGGTGGCGGAGCGTTTTAGCACGGCGTCGCAGAGCAATTCACCGATGAGTCGGCCGTACTTTATATCGTCGGCGTACTTCAGTCGTCGGATCATAAAGTCGGCGGGTGGTCGGTACAGGTAGGGAATGGTGGACGCGGCGATTGGACTTGCCTTTGAAAGACACTCACCGCACCTGAATCTATTTGCGGATGGATTTACCTCGTCACGCGGTGGCGCTTCCATTACCTCGGTGACATTTACCTGATTACCGTGCAGCCATCGCTGATCGCGGAAATAGTCAGGGTTGATCGATGGCAGCGGTTGTGCACAAACCTCGCAACATGGTTCGTTGACTGGTAAGTTAAGCTTGCAGTCGCTGCACAAATCCAGTGTGGTTCGCGTGTGACCGTCGCAAAGCACGCAGACGGAAGGGAGTAGTCGATTGTAAAGTTTCTGAAACATCTTTTTTGACGACTCTGTCACAGATTAATGTGAATCGTTTGATACACACCCTATGTTACAAAGGTGTTGGCAAGCATATTTAGGTCGGCTAATTGTTGAAACCTGCACAAAAAGTTGTGTTAGCATTAATACAGCCGTGTACGTGTTTTGACATTGATCGCTAGGATTAGTATTTGCAAGGCGCGTAAAGGGTGGTGTGGAGTAGCTGAACTAACTGAAAAATTAACAGCTACTGATGCAGCAAAAAACAAGTAGAGCGCGGAGCAACGCGTAATCTATGGGCGGACAGGGTCGGTTTGTTAGTCACTTGTCCAATATCCTGTTCAACAAGCAATCGCAAATCGGAGTGATTCAATGCAAACAAAACTCCTGTCTGTCGCTATAGCTGCTGCGCTGCTGACCGGCTGCGGCACGCTCTCTGGCGGCAGTACATCGGAAGCCATAGAGGCTACGCCCGGGTATATAGCTGACGCAAGGGGCAATGTCGTAACAGCCGGTGGAAAATGCACCAGATCCAGCGGGTGGTCAAAGGACAATGCAAGCACTGCCTGTGAAGGTGGTGAAGAAGAAATGGCTGACAAGGCTGCAGAGGAAACAGTGGCAGAAGAAGTAGCGCCGCCGCCACCTCCGCCACCACCGCCACCACCACCGGCGCCTGAAGCTCCGGCTAAGGTAGAGAAGGTGGTGCTGAGCGGCCGTGCTCTGTTCCCTTATGACTCTGCCGAGCTGACGCCGCAGGGTGACGAGGAAATGGGTGCTCTGATCTCCAAGCTGGAAAGCTACCAGGACATCGAACTGGTTGATGTTGTTGGTCACGCTGACAGCCGTGGATCTCTCGAGTACAACCAGGCACTGTCTGAGCGACGTGCTGAAACCGTCAAGGGCAAGCTCGAAGCTTCTTTCCCGCAGGTGCCAATCACAGCATCTGGCCTGGGTGAAACTGCACCGGTTGCCAGCAACGATACCGAAGAAGGACGTCGTCTGAACCGACGCGTCGAGATTCGCGTCGAAGCTATCAACTAAGCGGTCAGCAAGTAGTAACAGTTGTGACGGCGGCCGATGGCCGCCGTTTTTTTATGTCTGTCAGATTTCCCCACGTTCTGCCAATGACACCTGGTAACCGTCGCCGACGATGATGTGGTCGAGTACTCTGATCTCCACCAGTGCCAGCGCATCTTTTAATTTTTTAGTTATTTCGATATCTGCCCGGCTCGGCTCTGCAACCCCTGAAGGGTGGTTGTGGGCAAGTACTACAGCTGCGGCGTTCGCGGCCAGCGCTGCCTTGACGACTTCCCGCGGGTACACCGAAGCTGAGTTTATCGTGCCATTGAACAGTTGCTGATAGCGGATTAGTCGATGGCGGTTATCGAGAAACAAACAGGCAAACACCTCATGTTCAAGCTCTCGCAAATGCAGTGCGATGACGCTTTTCACTGCATCGGGTGATTCCAGAAACTCGCGGTCACCGGCTCGGCCGGTTTCGTAGCGGCGAGCCATTTCCAGTATTGCTGAAAGCTGGGCGTATTTAGCCGGGCCCAGCCCTTTGGTATTGCAAAACGACTGCTTATCGGTCTGCAGCAATCCAACCAGACCACCATAGCGTTCAATCATGTCGCGCGCCAATTCCAGAGCGCTGCGGCCGCGGGTTCCGGTTCTAAGGAATATCGCCAGTAGCTCGGCGTCGGAGAGGGCGTTGGCGCCGTGGTTGAGTAACTTCTCACGGGGCCTTTCACTGCAGGGTAAATCTGATAATGCCATTTGCAAAAGTGTCGGGGACCTGCCGGTGTTTTGCCAGCTACGGCGTCACAAATTCATACTGTCGAGACAAACCTGAGCGTTGGCGGAACTGCCGACAAAAGCCCCGATCTATTGGTTACAATCGTTACGCCTACTTTGGACTTACTGTCGCCTCATGTCATTAGCAAACACCAATATTCTACTCGGCGTCAGCGGGGGTATTGCGGCCTACAAAGCGCCGGAGATTGTCCGCCGACTGGCCGATCGCGGCGCTCATATCAGAGTTGTGATGACAGCATCGGCCTGCGATTTTGTTAAGCCGCTGGTTTTTCAGGCGGTCAGCGGCAATCCAGTCGGTGTTGATTTGCTTGACGAAGCGGCAGAAGCGGCAATGGGGCACATTGAGCTGGCGCGCTGGGCTGACGCCATTCTGATAGCGCCGGCGACAGCCAACACACTGGCAAAAATGACTGCCGGCATGGCTGATGATCTGCTCACAACCATTTGCCTTGCGAGCCATGCACCGTGCTGGGTGGCGCCTGCTATGAACTCGGTCATGTGGTCACACCCGGCCACTGTCGCTAATTGCCAAACCCTTGAGCAGCGCGGAGTGACGCTGCTTGGGCCCGGCAGCGGTTCGCAGGCCTGTGGTGAAACCGGTGCCGGGCGACTGATGGAACCGGATGACATCGTCGAGGCTCTCGATCAGCAAATTGCCGGCTGCACCACGCCGTCGGGGCAACTTGCCGGAACACGTGTGCTGGTCACTGCCGGTCCAACCCGGGAGGCACTCGACCCGGTGCGCTTTTTAACCAATCACAGCAGCGGCAAAATGGGTTTTGCCATCGCTGAGGCAGCGCGCGCCGCAGGCGCTGATGTAACATTGATCGCAGGTCCCGTGCGTCTGGATACACCGGCACAGGTGCACCGCATTGATGTTGTCAGCGCGCTGGAAATGCACCAGCAGGCGTTGCAACTGGCAACGGAGTCTGATGTTTTTATCTCGGTGGCGGCGGTGGCGGACTACCGTGTTGCTACACAACAGGCGCACAAAATTAAAAAATCGGATGGCGTGCTGAATATAGAGATGGTGCGCAATCCGGATATCCTGGCCGAGGTTTCCGCATTGCAGGAGCGTCCGTTCTGCGTCGGTTTTGCAGCAGAGACGCAGGACCTTGAAGCTTATGCACGCGGAAAGCTGAAGAAAAAGAACCTGGATATGATTGTCGGCAATCTGGTTGGGCAGAGCAGTGGTGGCTTTAACACAGACGACAATGCGGTTGAGGTGTACTGGCCTGAAAACGGGCACCAGTCGTTTTCATCGCGCTCCAAGCAGCAGCTCGCGCGTGATCTTGTTGTATTGCTTGGCGAACGTTACAACGAGGTATCGCGTTGAATATTAAACTCAAGATAATTGATCCGCGGATTGGCTCAGCGATTCCACTGCCTGAACCGGCCACTGACGGTTCGGCCGGTATGGACTTGCGTGCGTGCCTTGACCAGACTTTGTCGCTTGCGCCGGGTGCTGTTGAGCTGATTCCGACCGGGTTCGCCATTCATATTGCGGATTCAGGCTACGCAGCGATGATTCTTCCGCGCTCCGGACTCGGTCATAAGCATGGCATTGTGCTGGGCAATCTGGTTGGTTTAATTGATTCGGACTATCAGGGGCAGTTGTTTGTATCCTGCTGGAACCGTTCGGCATCCGAATACCACATCGAGCCCGGAGAGCGCATTGCGCAACTGGTGGTGGTGCCGGTTATACAGCCGAAATTTGAAGTGGTGCAGGACTTTAGCGCCTCTGACCGAGGCGAAGGCGGATTTGGTTCATCTGGTCGCTGAGGTTCTGCGCAGACTCCTAACCCCTCGCGGTAAAGACGCTTCGCTTGTAATGTGCTGACATGTTTACGCCAGTATCCGGGTGGTATGCTGGCGGCTCAGAGTACACCTGCCACTAAAGAAGCACTTTGCTGAGCCACGATTGGCGGGTTTTATGCAGCGGCGAGTGGTTTCCGGGCGCAATTCTGCCGCGCTGACTCCTATTTCAGACCTTCTGGTTTAAAGGGTATTGAGAATGACAACTATTGATGCATCCATCTTCAGGGCATACGACATTCGAGGTGTGGTAGCTGATGCTTTGACGCCTGCGGCTGTTGAGCAGATCGGGCGTGCGTTTGGCAGCGAGTCGCTTGCGCGTGGGCAAAACAAAGTCGTACTGGCGCGTGATGGGCGCCTGTCAGGCCCCGATCTGATCAAGGCGCTCGCTACTGGCATTCAAAGCACCGGTTGCGATGTGATTAACATTGGTATGGTGCCCACACCGGTACTGTACTTTGCCACTTATCACCTGGAAACCGGCACCGGTATTATGGTGACCGGCAGTCACAATCCGCCGGAATACAATGGTCTGAAAATGATGATTGGTGGCGATACACTGTTTGGCGACGGCATTCAGCAGCTGTATCAGCGACTGGTCAAAGACGATCTGGCCAGTGGCGCCGGAGAGTACTCCGAAGCTGAAGTACTCGATGCCTATCTCGAGCGCATCATCGGCGATATCAAGCTCGACCGAACCATGAAAATTGCGACAGACTGCGGCAATGGTGTAGCCGGCGTCTGTGCCGCCGGGTTGTTTCGAAAACTCGGCTGCGAGGTGCACGAACTGTTCTCGGACGTCGACGGCAACTTCCCAAACCACCACCCGGATCCGGCCAAGGTCGAAAACCTGCAGGACATATCAGCGCTTGTAGAGAAGGAGCAGCTGGAACTGGGGCTGGCGTTTGACGGTGATGGCGACCGTGTCGGCGTGATTGATGATCGCGGTCAGATCATCTGGCCCGATCGGCAAATGATTCTGTATTCCCGGGATATTCTCGATCGCAATCCCGGTGCGAAGATTATTTACGACGTCAAATGTTCGCGCCTGTTGCCACAGGCAATCAAAGAGGCAGGCGGTGACCCGGAAATGTGGAAGACCGGTCATTCTTTCGTCAAGGCGCGCATCAAAGAGACCGGTGCTGCGCTCGGTGGCGAAATGAGTGGCCATATCTTTTTCAAAGAGCGCTGGTACGGTTTTGATGATGCGCTCTACTCTGCCGCACGACTGCTGGAGATTCTGTCACGTGACCCGCGCAAGGTAAGCGAAATTTTTGGTGAGATACCGGATAGCGTCAACACGCCGGAACTCGGGGTGAAGTTCGCTGAAGGCGAGCACCACAAGTTCATGACTGCGTTTGTTGATAAAGCCAATTTTGACGGTGCCACCCTAACCACAATCGATGGTCTGCGGGCGGATTTTGATGATGGCTGGGGGCTGGTCAGAGCATCCAACACCACACCTTCACTTGTAATTCGATTCGAAGCTGATTCACAATCGGCGCTGGAACGAATCCAGGACAGTTTTCGCACCGCCATGCGTGCGATAGACAGTAACCTGGACCTGCCATTTTAAATCCCCTGGCGCGTGTTTCGGATCGGTGCGCTCAAGCGCCGATCCCGAACAGAGTTAACGGGGGCTTCTACCCCCGGAGATTCTGGTGTGAACGACAACCCCATTCACACGAACAGCGGTGACTCTGCCCACTCGGTTGCCAGGGTACTAAACGAGGCCCTGCCTTACATACAACGTTTTGCCGGCAAGACCGTGGTCGTCAAGTTTGGCGGCAACGCCATGACCGACGATACCCTGAAGCAAAGCTTTGCCAGCAATATTGTGCTGATGAATCAGGTCGGCATACACACCGTGGTTGTGCACGGTGGTGGTCCGCAGATTGGTCGTTTGCTGACCCAGCTCGGTAAAGAAAGTCGTTTTATTCAGGGTATGCGTGTCACTGATTCCGAAACCATGGACGTGGTCGAAATGGTGCTCGGTGCGCAGGTCAATAAAAGTATTGTCAGCCTGTTGAGTCAGGTTGGCGGCAAGGCGGTTGGGCTTACCGGCAAAGATGGTGGCCTGTTGCAGGCGAAGGCGCTGACGCTGCCTCGCAACGATCAGGATTCCGAACTTGATCTGGGGCAGGTTGGTGAAGTGGCGTCGGTGAATGTGGATATTCTGCAAACACTGAAGTCCGGGGGCTTTATTCCGGTCATTGCACCCGTTGGGGTTAGCCCGGATGGCCGCAGCTACAACATCAACGCGGATTTGGTGGCAAGTGCTGTGGCCTCGGTACTGGGGGCGGAGAAACTGCTGCTACTGACCAATACTGCCGGTATCCTCGATGCTGAGGAAAACCTGCTGACCGGCCTGACGCCGAATCAAATCGATGAACTCATAAAAAGTGGTGTGATACACGGCGGTATGCTGCCGAAGGTACAGTGCGCACTTGAGGCACTGCAGGGTGGTGTTAATTCAGCCACGATACTCGACGGGCGAGTTGAAAATGCGGTGTTACTTGAGCTCTTTACCGACGCCGGGGTTGGCACTCAAATTGTTCAGCCCCGCGACTGACGCGAGTGTGGCTGAGACGAATACGGCTGAACCAACAATTGGCTGAGCCGCAACGTGGTTAAGCCGATCAGATCAGCCCGGCTTAACTCACTGGCTATTCGTCAAGGCTGGCGCTGTCAGTGGCAGTAAACAGCTCGCGATAGCGATCCAGGTCGCTGTCGAACTTGGCAGCTACCTGGCGGCGTTCCTTGAGTTTTGATTTGATCAGCGCATTGGTGCTGTTAATACTGCGAATCACTGCTACTCGATCAGAGTCGAGCGACGTACTGTGTCGCATACCCTGTGACTTGCGATAGTTGATCTTGTTTTCAATCGACACCAGGCGGTTGTTGAGAATAACCAGCTGGTCATGCATACGCGAAACGGTCGCGTCAATGTGGCCAATGCGTTTTTCGCGGGTTCTGAGCAGATCTTCCTCACTGGGAAATGACTTGATCAGTGCCTGATCGCGCTTTTGTCGCTGGTACTCAAGCTCTTTTTGCTGCGCCATCTGGCGCTCTTCCTCGGCACTCGGGATGCGCTTGACGGTCACACCGTGACTGTTCAGAACCTGTGTAGATTCGTCGTAGTTCGCCGGGGGCGGTTTATCCTGATAAGAAATGTTGCCGCTCTCGTCGACCCACTTATACCAGCGAGCATCGGCGGAGTTGAGTGAGAATAACGCTGCCGCAGCGACAAACGATAACGCACCCATGGCCCGCAGCCACCAGTGATCGCTGCCTGGCGATGCCGTAGCCGGCACCGACGCGCGATCTGTGTTGTTATTGTTTAGTTCATTCACTGTGTAAAACCCGAGTGTGGTGCAAATGCTGTCGGACGAAAAATCAATTGGCGCTACTTGTTTATAGCGGGAGATCTCGCAGATAATTGAGTCGCTCGTCGAGAATGCGGGTTTGTTTTTAAGTTGTAATTTAGTGTCTGCTGTGAGCCCTCGTTCGGAGCGGTTATTTACTGCCACGCTTCATGCCAAACTGTGACGTAATAGACAGGTCAAACCATGCGCATCGTAACTCTCAACTGCAACGGTATTCGGGCAGCCGAAAAGAAAGGTGTGTTTCCGTGGCTAAAGAAACAGAAAGCCGACGTAATCTGCCTGCAGGAGACCAAAGCTCAGTCTCATCAGCTCGACAACGAGAGCTTTGAACTGGCCGGCTATCAGCGCTTTCTGCACGACGCGCAAAAACCCGGCTACAGCGGCACCGCGTTGTATTGTCGGCAGGCACCTCGAAAAGTGGTCTATGGCGTCGGCGATGAACTGGTAGATAACGAGGGCAGGTACCTGGAAGCCTGCTTCGGTAACGTGTCCGTGGTGTCCCTGTATATGCCATCCGGTACGTCGGGCGATGAGCGACAGGCGTTCAAATACCGAATGATGGATCTGATGCTGCCGCACCTGCTTAAGTTAAAAAGGCGCCGACGCCAGACCATTATCTGTGGCGACTGGAATATCGCCCATACCAATGACGACATTCGCAACTGGCGTGGCAATAAGAAAAACTCAGGGTTTCTGCCGGAAGAGCGGGAGTGGCTGACTACGCTGTTCGAAAAGCATCGCTTTGTCGACACGTTCCGCGCCCTGCCACAAAAAGAACACGAGTACACGTGGTGGTCCAATCGCGGACAGGCGTGGGCGAATAACACCGGCTGGCGTATCGACTACCAGATCGCCACCCCCGGCATTGGTGCGCAGGTATCCCGCACGGCAATTTATCGTGATGAGCGCTTTTCAGATCATGCGCCCTATACCGTCGACTACGACTTCGACCTGACAGTTTGAACTCGTTGTCGAGCAGCATTGAGTGGTGGCGTGAACCGCGTATCGCGACGCTGTTTTTTCTGGGCTTTTCAGCCGGCTTACCCATACTGCTGATTTTCTCCACGCTGTCGCTGTGGCTGGGTGAGGCGGGTGTCAGCAAATCGGCTGTAACCTACTTTAGCTGGGCGGCGCTCGGTTACTCGTTTAAATTTGTCTGGGCGCCACTGGTCGACAAGTTACCTCTTCCCTTGCTGGGTCGTTTGCTTGGGCGGCGGCGCAGTTGGCTGCTCTTTTCACAGTTGGCTGTGGCACTGGCGATTCTGGCGATGGCCATGATTGATCCGCTGCACGGTTTACAGGGTATGGCGTTTGCGGCAGTCGCGCTCGGCTTCTCGTCCGCCACGCAGGACATCGTGATCGACGCATATCGGATTGAATGCGCCGGCGAAAAACTGCAGGCGCTGCTGTCGTCGAGTTACATAGCGGGCTATCGCGTGGGGATGGTGGCGGCCGGCGCTGGCAGCTTGTTTTTGGCCGAGGAGTTCGGCAGTACCTCGGCAGTCTACTCCTACGAAGCATGGCGGCTGACATACATTTGCATGGCGGCACTGGTTGGCGTCGGTGTCTTAACAACTCTGCTTTGCCGGGAGCCGGAGTCTGTGGCCACTACGGTATATCCGTATAGCGCTGCAGACTACAGCCGCTTCGTTTCACTGTTTGTGGTGTCGGTGGCGGTGTTTATCGCAGTGT
The DNA here is from genome assembly GCA_964389335.1 of uncultured Granulosicoccaceae bacterium. Taxonomy (GTDB): domain Bacteria; phylum Pseudomonadota; class Gammaproteobacteria; order Granulosicoccales; family Granulosicoccaceae. Next base: position 44,221 of record CAYMFQ010000003.1, on the reverse strand, counting down.
TCTGGTGGTGGCCGGAAGTGACTGCCGGCCGATTACTTCAGTTTGCTAACAGCACTTTTACTTTGTTGGTCGCAGTGGCGCTGGCAGTGGCTGTCGCACAGGCAGGTCGATACTTTGGTGTGGTTAATCGATCCATGGTTGATGACGGTTACATCAGACCGATACAGGATTTCCTCTCACGTTACGGCAAACTCGCGATATGGGTGTTACTGCTGATCGGTTTCTACCGGGTGTCCGACATCGTTATGGGGGCAATCGCCAATGTGTTTTATCAGGATATCGGCTATAGCAAAAAAGAAATCGCTGCAGTCGCCAAATTCTTTGGGCTGATGATGACGATCGCCGGTAGCTTTGCGGGTGGTTTTCTGGTGTTGCGATACGGCGTAATAAAAATACTGCTGGTGGGTGTGGTGCTGTCTGCGACGACGAATCTGTTATTTATGTGGCTGGCCGATGCGACACCGACCTTAACAGCGCTAAAGGTAGTTATTGCTATCGACAATCTCAGTGCGGGGCTGGCGGTGGCAGCGTTTGTTGCATGGTTGTCGAGCCTTACCAGTGTTTCGTTTACCGCTGTGCAATACGCAATATTCAGCTCGGTAATGACGCTGTTTCCGAAGCTGCTTGGCGGTTACTCCGGCACCATGGTCAGCGAGATCGGCTATTCGCGATTTTTCCTGTTCACCGCTTTGATCAGTGTTCCCATCGCACTGTTGATACTGTTTATTGGCAAACATACTGTTCGCACCGACAACTGACGCTTACCGCAAAGATTCATAACCACGTTTTACTGGTAGTGATCGGTGACCAGCTTCAACTCGGCTTTGCCGGTTTGCGGCTTGTCCGTTACAACCGGTTCTGCGTTGTCTGTCGGAGTCTGTACCGTAGCTGTATTTACCGACACTTCCTTGGGCCACCAGGCTTTTCCGGCCATCGCTTCATTCAGTGCGTCAACCAGGTTATTCATAAACTTTTCCCGACCCTGGTTGTTCATCATCCATTCGCGAAACAGTGGTTCGGTTTTGATGCCACCGCTGGTGCCGTCGCGCATAAACCACTCGACGCGATACTTTGGTCGCATATCGCGCCATACGATCAGGCCCACAATCAGACTAATTAACAATGGAAAGTAAACCGGTATGAAGCGGCGCGTATCCTCACCCATCAGGTCGACGATGATTGTAAATAGCAATGTCAGCAATGCCACTATGATCAGCGCTTTACAGATTCTGCGTGTTCGTGTGCTGGCTTGATAGAAGTTCTTTCGGAGGCTGATCATGTGTTCGAACATGTAGGTTTTCAGCTCTCGATCGAATGGGTCGATATGGGAGATGCGCGTATCCGTAACCAGTACCGGTCCCTGACGAAATATTTCTTTTTCGCCCTCGTAGAGGCGTATTGGTTTGGGTTTGGCGTCCCACCAATCCTTCAGTTCCCGTTGTTTCGAGGCTGAAGCTGATAGAGATTTCCGAACCCCGCGCGAGGTGATCAGCAGAACGGATTTAACCCTACTCATTGCCTTAACTAGTTACCGCAGCGGTAGATTTGTGTTGGTGGCAGATTTTGCCACACGGTTTTGGTTTTGTAGATGGTGTTGAAGTGGGATGGCAGACTGTCGATAAAATGTCGCCCGCGTGCCCGCACTTTCGCACCCAAATACACTATCGATACAAAGCGCCCACCCGGTGCCAGCACCTCAGACAGGACACGCAGCAGTTTATCCTGTTCGGCCGGATCAAAAATGGTCCACGGCAGGCTTGAAATAATGCAGTCGCACTGACTGATATTGTGTTTGTTCAGATAGCGCTCAATGTTGTGAGCCGAATCATGATAAACCGTTGTATACGGGCATCGATTGCGTGTGGCGCGCACGAAGGCCGGATTGAGTTCCAGCGCGAAAAATGTGCTCTCGCCACGCAGTTGTTTTTCAATCTGCTCAGTGAATACACCAGTACCCGGGCCCAGTTCCACCACTGACTGCGCAGCGTCGAGATTCGCGTGTGCGATGACACTGTTCGCCACGTACCGGGATGACGGTGCAATGGCTCCCGTGGACGTGGGTTGTTTTAATGTCTGCAGCGCGAAATTAATCAGGTTGAAGGTCGGTTTGACGACGGGCCTGCGTCGGATTGCTACGCGTCCGGCTGAGGGTGCAATCGCGCCTGGTGCGGTCTGCGAAGGCTCTATTACGGGTGGCGGCATGGGGAAACCTTATTGGTATTATTGGTTTTTTTGCGCCAGTAACGATCGTGGAATCGGACTGGCACGCCACGCGTCTGTGCAAACAAGTGGCAACAAACACCTGTGGGCTAATTTCAATTCAGAGTGTACTACCGGCAGGATCTCAACTGTCTGACGGCTCTACATTCATTGCCCCAATGACATCAAAGGGCACAGGGGTGGACCAGTTTTCTATCTTGACTGTGCCCGCCAGTTCATAGTCGAGATTAAGCGTTTGACCTTCGAGCAGTGTCTTTAACGTTGTTACCAGTCGGTCAAGCCCGGCGGTAACGTCGAGTGTTAGTTCACCATCGCTATTGGCGGGAATAGTAACAGCCTGCTTGCTTTTACCATTGGCGATGTTCGAGCCATTGAATCGGGCAACAAAATCAATCGACTCAACCGGCAGTGCAAAGTTGTTCGGGTTGCTCACTTTTAGTGTAAAGCGCAGCTTTTGCTCAGTCAGGCTGACATTCAGCGGTCGGACATTGACCAGATCGATTTCGGGTTTTATCGGTTTGGTGGGCAGCACAGAGCAGGCTGCGAGCGCCAGCAGTGAAACTGCGAACAGCAATCGAAACATCGACCGAAAACTCACCGGTTTACCCTGACCATTATCCAGCCCGTGTTGAGTACCGCCGTTAATACTATTCCGTAACAGACAGGAAGTGTATCACGCTGAACCGCTCAGTAGTCTGACCAGCAAGTTATGATCGGCGAAGAGATGGGAGGGGTTGTCAGAGGACAGCCCCGCGGCGGAATCCGCGGGGACCAGGAGCCTGTGCCTGCTGCGTTTAGTGCAGCAGTGTATGCAGCGCTTTCAGCTCGGCGGCTGCCAGTTGCAGAATCTGCTTTGGATTTTGCAGATCGATTCCGGCCTGCTGTAGCTTTCTGGGCAACAACAAATTAACTACGCTCGGAATTGACTTATTGTCGCCTTCCGGCATTTCGCTCTCGATGATCAACAGGGCCGCGGTGACCAGATCGGCATAGCTGATATCGCCGGTATGGTTGCGATAGAAGTCGCGAGCGGACTCAACTGCTTCGATGAAGTTTTCGTTAAATCCCCAGGCACTAAGCAGCCACATGCCGACGAACTCACGCAGGTTGCGCACTGAGGCATGCAGAGTCGCGGCATCGGCGAACTGCTCCGGGTGGTTGTTAGCGTGTTCCAGCACGATCAGCTCACCGATATCAGCCATCAGGCCGATCAGATGCGCACGCTCGTCTGACAGGTGCGGCAACGACTTCGCAAACACCTTACAGATGGCAGCCGTCAGTGTGGTGCGGCGCTGGTAATTGGTCATCTGTGCGTCGATAACCGGATTGGCAGCCTGCCACTGTTTGTCACCTGGTATTTTGATCGCCAGTTGGTTAGCGCTTTCGACACCAAGTCGGGTAATTGCACCGCGCATGGTCTGAGTGGTATCGCCGGCACCTGCAATCTTGTTCGCTTCATGCAGTGTGTGTGCGGTCAGCGCCGGGTCTGAAGCCAGCACTCGGGACAACTCAGGGATACCCATTGTGCCCTGGGTGACCAGTGCGGATATACGCTGCCCAATGTCCGACTGACAGGTCAGTGATACCTTGCGATCTTCAAATGCGCTGACGATGCCATCAAAGATCAGGTTGTCGGTTTCTGTCACACGGATGTCGTGTACCTTGGTGGCTGTTTTCTGCTGCTCGTTCAGCAGAATGTCGAACAGCTCACGTCCAAAGCGCACCAGCTGTGCGGTGGTCTTTGTCTTTACCACCAGTTGCTGGTTGAATTCCTGCAGCACCGGATTGTTGGCACGATCAGAGTGCGCGCTTATGCTTTCGCCATCTTCACGATCTTTAGTGTTTACAACGTCGACCTGGCCTTCCAGCAGGTAGGTGAACCAGCGGTGCTCCTTGTTCGCAGGCAAATCGGTCGAGCGGTTCATATTGATTACCGACGCCGACTTACAGATAGTGAGTCTGTTAGCCTCATTGAGCTCTGATATCGGAGACAGCTTCGAAGCCAGGCTCAGAAGCGCGCCCATATCATTGTCACTGTTGTCAGCGGCAGCAGATGATTTAGAGTCGAAATTGAACACGTGGTTACGCCCGAGTTATTGGTGACTATTTTAGTTACCATCGGCGGTCGTTCTCGATTGTTTAAATTTGCAATCGATAACGTGTCCTATAGCACGTGACGGGAATGGATTGATTTATAACGGCTTTACCTGCCCATGATTTGGACAGATATTTGACAGTATTGGAGCTGGCTGCCAGTGGCCTGGCGTCATGCCACCGGCGAACTGTGAATCAGGTCGACACCGGATCGATGCGTCGCAACGGCTTTGGAATACTGAACGTTACGTTTTCCTCGCGGCCGGTTAATTCAGTAACCTGACCGGCACCGTGCTCGTTCAATTTACTAACGACCTGTTGCACCAGTTCTTCAGGGGCTGAAGCACCGGCGGTGACGCCAACGCGCTTGACGCTTTGCCACTCTGCTTTTATATCCTCTGCACCGGCAATTAAGAATGATGGAATGCCCGCACGTTCGCCCAGCTCGCGCAATCGGTTTGAGTTTGAGCTATTGTCGGCGCCGACAACCAGCAGCAGATCGACCTGTTCACATAACTGTTTAACGGCATCCTGTCGATTCTGTGTGGCATAGCAGATGTCATCTTTACGTGGCGCCTGAATGCCCGGGTATTTCTGCTGCAGGCGTTCGATAATCTGTCTTGTGTCATCCACCGACAGCGTGGTCTGTGACACAAACGCCAGCGCGTCGGGGTTATCCACCTGCAGGCTGTCTACATCGCTGGTGTCTTCCACTAACAGGATTTTGCCACCATGGCTGGTATCGTAGCGCCCCATGGTGCCTTCGACTTCCGGGTGGCCGGCATGGCCGATCAATATGACCTCGCGGCCCTCGCGCGCATACTTCACCACCTCTATGTGCACTTTGGTTACCAGTGGGCAGGTAGCGTCAAAGACGCGTAGCTGTCGCGATTCCGCCTCTACTTCAACCTGTCGTGAAACGCCATGCGCAGAAAAGATAACGGTGCTGTCGTCAGGTACTTCGTGCAACTCATCGACAAAGATTGCGCCTTTATCGCGCAGTCCGTCGACCACGTATTTGTTGTGAACCACTTCATGCCTGACGTACACCGGCGCGCCAAACAGCTCGAGCGCTCGCTCTACAATTTCGATTGCCCGATCCACACCCGCACAAAAACCGCGGGGGTTTGCCATGGTTATTTCCATTGTCGGTTTCCCGGTCATGTTTATCTTTCAGCGGTAACTTCCTGCTCTTCTTTTACGAAAAAAGTAGAGCAGAGCAATATGCCGGTGCCGACGAAAATCGCCGAGTCGGCGATGTTAAATGCCGGCCAGTAAAAGCGGTCGTAGTACCACTGAATGAAATCTACCACGTACCCGTAGCTGACGCGGTCGATCAGATTGCCTATTGCACCACCCAGCACCAGTGACAAACCGATACCGAGCCATTTTTCATGGGGCTTCAGCCGCACTATCCAGACGATCAGCACCACACTGATGACCGCCGCAACAATCGTAAAAAACCATCGTTGCCAGCCACCGGCATTGCTCAGAAAACTAAACGCAGCACCGTAGTTATGCATCAGCGTGAAGTTGAATGATGGCATTACCGGCACCGGGTCGTGCATGGCCAGGTTGGCACTGGCAATCCACTTAGTGACCTGATCGAGGATGATGGTCACTATCGATATCATGAAGTATGCGATTTTCATTTTATATCCGTCGAACGTGTTGGCCGATCATGCACCGGCGCGTAAATCATGTGTACAGTCGTGTTTCGCCGTCACCGTCGACATTGTCAATGCAGCGCTGACACAGCTCCGGGTGTGCGTCGCTCTGTCCGACTTCGGGACGGTGGTGCCAGCAGCGCACACACTTCGTATGCGGCGAGGCGCCGGCGACGATATAGAGCTCGTTATTTTCGAGCTCGGCACTGGCAGCGGTATCGGGTTTGGCGCTGATGTCATTAACAATTGCGTCAGACGTAATCAGTACAAAGCGTAGTTCGTGGTCGAGTTTGTCCAGCAGCGCTTTTAGTTCGGCGTCGCAGTAGAGCTGTACCTCGGCATCGAGTGAGCCACCTATCGCACCGTCGACTCGCAGCTTTTCAAGCTCGCGTGACACGGCAATTCTGACGCGCACTACCTGTTCCCATTCTTCGTTGGTGAAGCGTGCGTTGTCGCTTAGCGGTTGCAGCTGATCATAATAGGTTTCGGTAAAAATGGTGTCGCTGTGCTCGCCCGGCAGGTTGCTCCAGATTTCCTCTGCGGTAAAGCTCAGCACCGGGGCAATCCAGCGCGTCATTGCCTCTGCAATGTGATACATCGCCGTTTGTGCAGAACGACGCGCGTGGCTGTCAGCCTTCGTGGTGTACTGACGGTCTTTGACAATGTCGAGGTAAAAGCTGCCCAGTTCGGTGGTGCAGAAGTTGTGCAGCCGTTGGTAAACCGTGTGGAACTGGTAGTTTTCGTAGGCTTCTCGTATGTCGTTCTGCAGGTTTAGTGTGCGATCAATGGCCCACTGATCGAGTGCCAGCAATTCTTTCGTGTCGATCAGATCCTGCGCCGGATCAAAACCATTCAGATTGGCCAGCAGGAAGCGCATGGTATTGCGTATGCGTCGATAGGAGTCGGACATGCGGTTAAGTATTTCATCAGAAACACTCATCTCACCGCGGTAGTCAGCCGAGCACACCCACAGACGTATGATATCGGCACCAAGGGTTTTCATGACCTTCTGTGGCGACACCACATTACCGACGGACTTCGACATTTTGCGACCGTTTTGATCGACGGTAAATCCGTGCGTCAGTACTTGCTTATACGGTGCGATGCCATTGATAGATACGCTGGTCAGTAACGACGAGTGAAACCAGCCGCGATGCTGATCAGAGCCTTCAAGATACATATCGGCCGGATAGTGCTGGCCATCGCGTTGCTGCAATACATGTGAGTAGGTGGTGCCGGAGTCAAACCAGACGTCGAGTACGTCGTTTGATTTCTCGTACGCATCGGCATCGTCGCCGAGGAAATCTTCGATGCTTAAATCAAACCAGGCCTGGATACCGCCTTGTTCGATGTGTTGCGCAGCACGCTCAAGCAGCGCCAGTGTATCCGGATGCAGCTCACCGCTTTCCTTGTGCACAAACAGCGTAATAGGTACGCCCCAGAATCGCTGTCGGGAAATACACCAGTCGGGCCGCTTGGCGATCATGCCATCGATGCGAGCCTCGCCCCATGCCGGTACCCAGCGCACGGTTTTGATGGCCGCCAGTGCATCTTCGCGCAGGTTTTCCTTTTCCATGCTGACAAACCACTGTGGTGTCGCGCGAAAGATGATGGGAGTTTTGGTGCGCCAGCAAAACGGGTAGCTGTGCTGAAACTTTTCACTGACAACCAGTTTGTTGGCGGCGTTAAGTTCCTCGAGGATGCCGCCCTCAACCTTATATACATGCTGACCGGCAAACTTCTCCACATGATTCTCATAGGTGCCGGTGGCGCTGACATTGTTGAGCAGGCCCAGGTCGTATCTGACACCGGTATAGAAATCGTCGACACCGTGGTCTGGGGCGGTATGCACCGCGCCGGTGCCCGCTTCGGTGGTGACGTAATCACCAAGCACGATCAGTGATGTGCGTTCATAAAACGGGTGCTGCAGTTGCACGCGATCGAGAGTGGCGCCGGTAAACGTTGCAATCGTCTCGAAGTCTTCGCAGCTATAACGCTGCATACAGCTTGCAACCAGGTCGGTCGCGAGAATCACCGCTTCTTCACCGACACCAAGATCACAGCGCACAACCGAGTACTCAAGTTCCGGATGTAATGCCACACCGAGGTTGCCGGGCAGTGTCCAAGGAGTGGTGGTCCAGATGATTACCGACAGCGGCAGATCGGTGCGTGTGCTGCCGACCGCTGAGTGCAGGGCGTCGTTGTCGGTGGCGCTGAAGCGCACGTCAACCGAGGTTGAGGTTTTATCTTCGTATTCAACTTCCGCCTCTGCCAGTGCTGAACGCGCACCCACACTCCAATACACCGGCCGGGTACCTTTATACACGTGGCCCTTCTCAATCATTTGACCAAGCGCGCGGACAATGCCGGCTTCGTTTTCAAATGCCATGGTCAGGTACGGATTGTCCCACTCGCCAAATACGCCAAGGCGCTTGAAGTCGACCCGCTGTACATCAATTTGCTCCAGCGCATACTCGCGGCAGCGTGCACGGAAGGTCGCTTCATCGATGTCTTCACCGGGTTTGCCGATGTCGGATTCAACCTTGTTTTCAATGGGCAGGCCGTGGCAATCCCAGCCCGGAACGTACGGGGCGTTGTAACCATCGAGCTGGCGGCTTTTGACGATCATGTCTTTGATCACCTTATTAACCGCATGGCCAATATGAATCTCACCATTCGCGTACGGAGGGCCGTCGTGCAAAATAAACGTCTTTTCGCGGTTGGCCGATGCAGCTCGAATCTTCTGGTAGATGTCAATCTTTTCCCAGTGCGCCAACATGTCGGGCTCGCGCTTTGCCAGATTTCCGCGCATGGGGAAATCGGTTTTGGGAAGGTTCAGAGTTGCTTTGTAGTTACTCACCGGGAGTCTCGTTGTACGCTGGTGTGAATTCAGTGGGTCGGTGTGATCCGACAAACGCTATCGTGTTGCATGGTCTGACAGGCCCTGTTGCATCTGTCCCTGCTCTGACAACCATTTGCGTGCGGCTGTCGCATCATTATTGATTGCTTGTTTCAACTCGTCGAGCGATGCAAACTTTTTCTCATCGCGCAGCCGACTGAGAAATGATAACCGAAGTCGCGCGCCATACAGGTTGCCGTTGTCATCAGCAGGGCGGTCTGACAGCGGAAAGTCCAGCAGGTGTGCTTCAAGTGTAATCTGACTGCCGTCAACTGTGGGCTTATTGCCGATATTGGCAATGGCAAATTGACGCGGTGCAAATGTTGTTGCACCCGATGCCGGCTGTTCAAGCATTTCGACCTCAACCACATATACGCCTCGCAGCGGCGGCTGGTGTCCTTTTAGGTGGATGTTCGCGGTTGGAAAATCCAGCGTGCGACCCAGCTGTCTGCCATACACCACTCTGCCCTGAAGAGCATAGTGCCTGCCAAGCAATATGGTGGTTTCCGCGAGATTTCCATCCTGCAAAAGCGTGCGCACACGGGTGCTCGACACACGCTGTTGATCGTGTGTGAAAGTGTTAGCCTGGGCAACGTCGAAACTGTGGTCGCGGCCAGCATGCTGCAACATAGCGAAATCGCCCGCCCGGTTGCGTCCAAAGTGAAAATCATCGCCAATGGTTAGATGCTTCACCTCCAGGCCATTGACGAGTACGCGGCGAATGAAGTCCGGCGCCTCCGTTTGGGCAAGGGTGTGGTTAAACGGCAGGATCAGCAGCTGATCGATTCCGCAGTGCTTAATGGCCCTGTATTTCTCGCGCAGTGACATCAGCCGCCGCGGGCGTTTGTCGGCCGCTGCAAAATATTCAACCGGCAATGGCTCGAACGTCACCACACAGCTGCGCGCGTTGTGTTCTGCCGCCTGCGCACGCACGTCGGCAAACAGTTGCTGGTGACCGAGGTGTACGCCGTCAAAATTGCCAATGGTTGCTGCACAGCCCCGGTGACGGGGTTGCAGGTTGTGCAGTCCGGATATTAAGTCCAATGCCTGGGGGTTCCGTTATCGTTTTAAATGGTTACCTGTGCGGCGACAGATCACGCGGGCGAATTTTTGCGACGAGCAAAGCAACACCGTATACCAGTGCTGACATGGTAATTATAGCGACTAAGCGCGAAGCGCGTTGCAGCGCCGTGGCACTGAACCAAAAGTCGCTTTCCGGTGTGATCATATAGATCGCAAGCGCCATCGCCAGCGATGCAAACAGCGATGCGCCAATAACACGTCGGTTATCGGTACTGAGTGTGTAGGCTGATTCTGCACGCAGCCGTCGCAGCAGCATCCAGGCCTGCTGATTGGCCGAGATTGCAGTGGCCAGTGCCAGCCCGGTGTGTGGAGCCGGCAGCGACAGCAACACCATCGAGCCGACCAGCACCACGTTGTAGCCCATGTTGCAGACCATGGCGATGACACCGATACGCACCGGTGTTTTGGTGTTCTGGCGGGCAAAAAATCCGGGAGCCAGTATTTTCACCATAATAAAGCCCGGCAGCGCCAGCGCGTAGGCCTTCAGGCTCCAGGACGCCATGGTGACATCGTGGCTGGTAAAGGCACCATAGCCAAACAGCGTTGCCAGCATCGGTGTTGACAGTAAAAACAGACCAATACAACAAGGCAGTGCGATCAGCATGCCGAGCCTGACTGCCCAGTCCATAGTCTGCTGAAACCCGTGCTTATTGTCGCCGGCATGTATTGCGGACAATCGCGGCAGAATGACGGTCGCGATCGCAATGCCAAACACGCCGAGAGGAAACTCGACAAGTCTGTCGGCGTAGTACAGCCAGCTGACACTGCCGGCCACCAGGAACGATGCGATAATGGTGTCGAGTAACAGATTAATCTGCGCCACTGACGAGCCAAAAATGGCTGGCAGCATTAGTGTGCGGATTTTTTTTACACCCGGGTTGTTCCATCCCCAGCGTGGCAGCACTAGCAGTCCGAGTCGATGCAGCGTTGGTAATTGAAACAACAGTTGCAGCAAGCCCGCGGCGAACACGCCCCACGCCAGCGCCATCACTGGCTGTGGAAAAAATCGCGTACCCCACAACGCTGCGGTAATCAGGCAAATGTTTAACAGCACCGGGGTGAACGCTGGTACCGCAAAGCGATGAAACGAATTCAGCACACCACCGGCGTAGGCCACCAGTGAGATAAAAAACAGATAGGGGAACGTAATCCGCAGCATATCGGTGGTGAGTTCGCGGCGCAGTTCGTCGTCGGCAAACCCCGGCGCAAACAGGGCCACGAGCCACGGTGCACCCAAACTGCCGATGATCGCGAGCAGCAACAACAATAGCCCCAGTGTGCCGCTGACGGCGGCGGCCAGCTGTGCGAGCTCCTCTCGACTGCGCTTTTCCCGGTACTCGGTGAACACGGGCACGAAAGACTGGGCGAAGGCACCTTCGGCGAACAGCCTGCGCAGAAAGTTGGGAATCTTAAAGGCCACAAAAAACGCGTCGGTCATGGACCCGGCGCCGAGCAGAATGGCAAATACCTGATCGCGTACAAACCCAAGGATACGCGACAGGAGTGTCATTGCACTGACGATGCTGCCGGAGCGCAGCAGGCGCGGCCCGGTTGTGGGTGGACTGTCAGCCAAGACAGCTATTCATCAGTTGCAGCGGCATCACTGGTGCAGCCTTGTAATTGACTGGCTCTGAACAGATATAGTGCTGCTGAAAGGCACAATTGGTGTTGACAATGAAAAGCTCGCAAACGATACTGATGAGTTGATCATTATATTATCCCCCACAGGAGAATGAGTTGGCAAACTCTCCACAAGCGAAAAAACGCGCGCGCCAGGCCGAAACTCATCGGGTCAGAAACGCAGGTATGCGGTCGATGATGCGGACACACGTGAAGAAGGTGGTCTATGCCATCGAAGCTGGTGACAAGACTGCAGCGCAGGATGCCTACAAGGCAGCCGTGCCGGTGCTCGACAGCATGGCGCGCAAGGGCCTCGTACACAAAAACAAGGCAGCAAGGCACAAGAGTCGACTGAACGCTCAAATACAGGCGATGTAATCGGATTTTAGATTACAGACGGAACGACCGTATGCGGCACAGCTGCATCGGGCGTTTACGTTTTATTTGTATCCCTTCTCAAAGTTCTAAATCAGCGCTCTAAGTTCGAGCGCGTAGAATCTGGCGCTCAGGAAACCGCAGAACACTCTCACATCCCTGCGCACATCGGCCAGACCTGCGATTCCATTCCATACAGCAGACATTGTCACTAAGCGCGATTGCGTTAGACGGTGACCATATTGTCGCGGTTGATGATTTCCGGTTCGTTGATGTAGCCAAGTCGCTGTGCGATCAAACTGCTGTGGCAGCCGAGAATTTTCTCTACATCTGTTGATCCGTAGTTGGTCAGGCCACGGGCTATCTCTGTGCCATTCTGATCAGTGCAGGACACCAGCGTGCCGCGGCTGAACTCGCCATTAACGCCGGTGATCCCCACCGCCAACAGACTGCTGTTTCCGGCCGACAGCCGCTGTGTCGCACCGTTGTCCAACACCAGCGTACCGCCTACCTTGAGCTGATTGGCCAGCCACTGCTTGCGTGCGTCGAGCTTGGGTTTGTCACTGTAGAGGCGCGTACCGATGAGCTCGCCCTGTTGCAGCCGGACCAGCACGTCCGGCTCGCGACCGGATGCGATGGTGGTTTCAGTGCCTGCGCGAGCGGCACGCTCGGCCGCCAGCAGTTTTGTGTGCATACCACCGCTGCCGACTGCGCTGCCGCTGGGGCCTGCCATTGCCAGCAGTGCAGGGTCACCGGCGCTGCCTTCGCGCACCAGCGCGGCGTCTGTGTGTGCCCTGGGGTCCTTGTCGTAGAGTCCGGTCTGATCGGTCAGGATGATCAGCCGGTCAGCGCCGATCAGATTGGCGACCAGCGCCGCGAGGTTATCGTTGTCGCCAAAGCGAATTTCGTCAGTGGTGACGGTGTCGTTTTCGTTCACCACTGGCAGCACAGACAAATCGAGTAGCGTAGATAACGTGGTACGGGCGTTCAGATAGCGTTTGCGGTTACTCAGATCTTCGTGAGTCAGCAGCACCTGGGCGGTTTTTATATCGTACCGATCCAGCTCGGACTGATAGGTTTTAACCAGCCCCATCTGCCCCACAGCAGCCGCGGCCTGCAATTCATGAATGGCATTGGGCCGGCTCGTCCAGCTAAGCTGATGCATGCCCTCTGCGATTGATCCGGATGACACCAGCACCAGCTCAATTTCGCGGCTGGCAAGCGTCGCAAGCTGCTGGCACCAATGACGGATGTTGTCTAGATTCAGGCCGGTTTTTTCAGCGGTAATTAGTGCGCTGCCAACCTTGACGACCCACCGTTGTTTGCCATTGTGCCTGTTGCTTTGACCGTTGTGATGTTCGCCGCTTTGTCTGGCATTTGTCACGTCAGGCGATCATCCACTTCGATAATTTCCCAACCGTTGTCCGGGTCGTCTTCGGCATCGGCCGTCGGTGCATCAACGGTGGCAAACAGGTCGTCAGATGCGGGCAAAGCCGCAGTCGTACTTTCCGGCTCTGGCTGACTTTCCAGATACATCATGATGTCGTGGCAAAGTGCTTCAGTACCTCTGCCATCCATTGCCGACACACTGTACCAGGGCCCTGACCAATCGAGCGCCTGCAGCACTGACTCCACGCGCGCCTGCCAATCTTCGTCAGCCGTCAAATCCATTTTGTTGAATACCAGCCAGCGAGGTTTCTCTGACAGGTCGATGTCAAACTTCTCCAGTTCTGCTGCCAGCAGTTTTGCGCCTTCTGCGGGATCGTGCTCGTCAAAAGGAAACAGATCGATGACATGCAGCAGCAAACCGGTGCGAGACAAATGGCGCAGAAAGCGAATGCCGAGCCCCTGGCCTTCGGCGGCGCCCTCGATGAGACCGGGAATATCGGCCATCACAAAGCTGCGGTGTGCCTCGACGCTTACGACCCCCAGGTTTGGATGCAGGGTGGTGAACGGGTAGTCGGCGACCTTGGGGCGTGCTGCCGATACCTTGCGGATCAGCGATGACTTACCGGCGTTGGGATATCCCAGCAGACCGACGTCCGCCAGTAATTTCAATTCCAGCAGCAGTTCACGTCGCTCACCGGGTGTGCCATGGGTGGTTTTGCGGGGAGCGCGATTAGTAGAGCTTTTGAAGCGCGTATTGCCGAGGCCATGGCGACCGCCCTGTGCTACCAGCACGCGCTGGCCATCACTGACGATATCGGCAACCAGTTCTTCGGTGTCGCGATCATATGCGACTGTGCCAACCGGCACCGGGATTAGCTTATCTGCGCCACCGCGGCCGGTGCAGTTAGCGCCGCCGCCATTGCTGCCGCGTTCAGCGGTGTAGGTTCTAATGTGGCGAAAGTCGACCAGCGTGTTGATATTGTTGTCGCCAACCAGGTAGACGCTGCCACCGTCGCCGCCATCGCCGCCATCCGGTCCACCGCGCGGAATATATTTTTCCCGTCTGAAACTCAGGCAGCCGTTGCCACCGTCACCGGCGATTATCTTGATTCGGGCTTCATCAACAAATTTCACGTGGTGTACCTGACCTTGCTACTCGAATAGGCTGCTCGAATAAAAAACCCCGCAGCAGCGGGGTTTTGCGTCCGGGTCAGGAGGGCCGTTCAGGCCTCCAGAACACTGACGAATTTTCTGTTTTTGGGGCCGCCGGTGTGGAATTTCACCACGCCGTTGGTTTTGGCGAACAGGGTGTGATCCTTGCCAACACCAACGTTGGTGCCGGCATGCACGCGTGTGCCACGCTGGCGGATCAATATGTTGCCCGCCAGTACAGCCTCGCCACCGTATTTTTTTACACCGAGGCGTTTGGACTCTGAATCGCGTCCGTTTCTGGTACTACCACCTGCTTTCTTATGAGCCATTATCTTTAACCTGATCGTTTAAGGGGCTGAACTTTCAACTGGTTGCAACGAATTCGCTGTTGCAAAACAATTACATGTTTTTTGCGACGCAGGCTCCGGGCCGCACCGCTGGAATCTCATGCAACCCAGGCCGGAATATGTGGTCCAACTTCCGTTGCATTCAATAACTGTTGCACCTTACCGGCGCAGATAGCAGTATTGGCGTTATCGCAAACTGAGGTTTCGCCTGAACCTGCTCGCCGGTGCAAATCAGCACCAGATTCGTGTCGGATTATTGCCCGGAAAATCTGCCCGGCAACCGTCGCAAACAAAGCTGCGCTGATAAACCCGTGCTAATAAACCGTGCTAACAAAACCCGTGCTAGAAAAACTGTGCGCTGCCTGACGGTAAAAACCGTAGAAGTCACAGCAAAGCCCTCAATAATAGACCGACCCCAAACATGAGTCAATTGCCCGGCCCTCGCCGCACCACGCATCAACAAGCTGTTTCGCCGCCCGTGCGCGCAACTGCCGCAGTGCTGCCCGCGCTGATTGCAGTGCCTGTAGCGCCGCTAAAGAGGTGCCAAATCCTCTGATGGATGCACCAGATCTTCATGTGCTCACCGAGGGTGAGATGCAGCTCGTGAATCGACGCATTGCCACGGCGCTGCAATCGGACGTAGCGCTGATTAACCAGATGGGAACCTACATTATTGGTGCCGGTGGCAAGCGTTTGCGACCCAAGCTGGTTTTATCGGCTGCATCGGCGCTGGGCTATACCGGCAGCCAGCATATCAACGTGGCCGCCATTATCGAGTTTATTCATACGGCTACGCTGCTGCACGATGACGTCGTTGACTCAAGCGAGATGCGCCGTGGCAAGGACACCGCCAACGCCGTATGGGGCAACGAGGCGGCTGTGCTGGTGGGGGATTTTCTGTACTCGCGGGCGTTTGAAATGATGGTCGAAGTGGGCGAGATGCGTGTTATGGAAATTCTCTCATCTGCAACTAACACCATTGCCGCCGGTGAAGTGATGCAACTCCTGAATATCGGTGAGCCCGATGTCGACGAAGCGCGCTACATGCAGGTAATCGAGGCCAAAACCGCGAAGCTTTTCGAAGCCGCGGCGCAGCTGGGTGCCGTGTTAGCAGGAGCAAACGCTGAGATCGAGCGTGCCACGGCAAGCTATGGAGCCAATTTGGGCATCGCTTTTCAGCTGGTCGATGATGTACTCGACTACACGGCGGACAGCGCCGAACTTGGAAAAAATGCTGGCGACGATCTGGCGGAGGGCAAGCCGACGTTGCCGATTATCTATGCTTTGCGCGACGGCGATGCCGACACTCGCAGCCTGATTCGAGACGTGCTGACGGCTCCGGATGAGGAGGTGTCTGCCGACACCCTGGCGCAGATTATTGCGGTGGTGCGAGATTCGGGTGCAATCGAAAATACCTATGCACTCGCTGCGAAGCATGTGCAAATGGCGGTGCAGGCGATCGAACCACTGCCATCTACTCCGCAAAAGCAGGCGATGATCGACGTGGTTGAATCGTCAGTGGGACGCCGCTTCTGACAGGCGGCGAGTTCGTCCGGCCAGCAACAAAAGCCCCAATACCAGCACCGCATCGATCGCGCTGAGAGTGCCGCCACCGGAGGCGCTACTGGCATTTCCACCGTTTGTACTGCCATCGTTAGCATCAGCGGTACCCGGTCCTTCGCCACCTTGAGGGTCTTCACCGTCGCCACTGTCAGTCAGCGTTTCATCATCCGGTTGATTGGGGTCGTTCTGAGTAACGATGACCTGCGGTACGATGATTTCTGCCGTGTTGTTGCTGCTGTGTACGTCGACAAAGCCAACCGCATCCAGTGTCGCGGTAATGATGATTTCCTCTTCTTCGTCGAGGCGCAGGTCGAACGCGAGCGATTGTGACTCTTCTGCAAATGTCGTTTCCACGTCACAACTCAAACTGTTGCTGGTCGCCACGATACAGCTTGCCGGAGCGGCGGCGATGGATGCGTTTTGCATCTCCAGTGTAAGGGTAGCTGCCGGAAAAGCTCGCAATGTATCGGTATTGGTAATCAATGCGATAACACCGGTCTGATCCTGTCTGGCGAGTGTCACTGACATATCGATAGCGTCCGCGTGACAGGTACTCTCTTCAAGGCGCTTGCTGATGGCGTCGACGCTGCAGGCAGAAAATGCACGGGTGGAGTGTTCGTTGATGCGAGAAAACATCAATCGATCACTGAGTGTATTGCACTGGCTGGTTTCGTCGTCGTGCAGCGCCCCCAGGTTGTGTCCGATTTCGTGGGCGGTTAGAAGAATCGGGTAGCGAAACGGCAGTGACAGGCTGACGTCATATCCGTTTGTGCGGCAAACCGTATCTATATAAGCAAGGCCGACTGACGCATCCGCAGTCAGCACACCGGTAAACAAATGCACCAGCGCCAGATCATTGCTGATTTGTTCAGCGATCAGCCGATAGTCGCGAAATCGTGTCAGGTTATCCTCAAGTGATACGTCACCGAGTGCCAGGGTTTCGTTGTCCGTGATCATGATGGCGGTTTCAACTTTCAGCGCCAGACCAAATTCTTCCCGGTAGATTCCGTCGACGGCATTAATCGTCGAAATCGCCTGTGCCAGACCCCGGCCACCGATTGCTTCGTCGTAGGCACTGTCGATAACAATGGCAATGCTCGCCACCTTGGTGACTTTTTCAGGCTGATTAAAAAAGCTGTTGCCAATGTCAATTTCAACGACCTCCCCACTGACATCGTCATAGCTGGATTCGTCGCCCAGCGCTTCAAGCGGTGCTGCCAACGGCTGGCTGAACGGAGCTTGCAGACCAGCGTGAATCTGTCTGATTCTGTCGCGCGTGACGGGATGGTTCAGGTGGATTCGTTCGTCACCGGTATCGATGATGCCGCTGACCTCATTGCCCTGAAGGACAATGCGCGCCCATGAGTCTTCAACGTTTTTAAGTTTGCCCTGATAGATGGAAAATCCACCGAGGCTGTCCGGGTGTGCGCCGTCACTGTCAATCGAAACCACGCGCGTGGCGTCGAATGCGTCACTGCGGTGCAGCATCAGTGTTTCAGCGCGACTGCCCACCAAAAGGCGAAGCTGATGAGTATACGGAGACTCTCTGACAGGTTGGATGTCCACAATTGTTACATCGTGATAGATCGATGCTGCCAGAGACGGAGATGCGAATAGAAGGCTTAGCAATACGCACGGAATCATAGATAACCAATTGATTATAAATGCTAATTTGGTTTTCTGGCGCATGATAATCCTGCCTTTTACTGCTGGCGCGTTTGCTTTTGCACGGCTGAACAACCGCAATGTTGCCTATCGGATCCTTCCTTAGTTTCAATATAATGACAATGTCGGAAGGTAAAATCAAAAAAACCCACACGATAAATATGCGGGTTCGGGGTTGGGGGTAAATTTGGTATCGACGAGAAGCGGATCTTCCCGTCGATTTTTCGCCATTGGCGTGACTACTTCGGAGACACTCCCAGTGCGCGCACTGTCGCGATGTTGAGGTAGTTGTCTACTGGCAGGTTACGTGATCGTTGAAACGAGTTTACCGCGACCATGGTTGATTTACCGACCACACCGTCAATGGGCCCCGGGTTGTGGCCCGCTGCTTTCAGAGCGCGTTGAATTTGCGTAATGCGGCTGCGAGTCATGTTTGTTTCGCACAGAATTTCACGCCATTCCATCGAGCCGTCTTTGACCAGCTTGCGCTTGGTAACGGTCGCATACTTTGCCGGAATCTTGATGCGCTTTTCACTGGCCGGTGCCGCTTCATCGGTGACAGTGACGGTTTTATACTCAGCTGGTATCTCAACCTTACGGGTACTGGCCGGTGACTCAACAACCCGTTTTTCTATCGTGTTATAGACCGCCGGAATTTCGACGACTTTGGTCGATGCCGGTGTTTTCAGAACTCGCTTTTTAACTGTTTTATAAGATGCCGGGACAGTAACGAGGCACATGATTTCGCCGGTTGTTTCATCAATGCGCTGAATCGGACCAGTACCCTTTTGCCAGGTTGTATGCGCCGGCTTATCAATTACTCGTTCTGTAACGGTTTCATAGGTGGGCTCAACCTGAACCAGTTTTTTGGTGGCAGGCTTTACCAGAACCCTTTCTTTAACCGTTCTGTACTTTGCCGGTACAGTGACCAGCTTCTCGGAAGCTTCCTTAACTAACACACGCTTCTTAACCGTGGTGAATTTAGCCGGTATCACTTCGATACGTTCTGACGCTTCCTGCACCAGCATGCGCTCGGACACGGTGTCGTAAGTAGGCCCAACCCACAGTCGAGTAAAGCACTGCCCGGGCTTTGCGCCTGGTGGGAGTAGATCACCGGCGCCATAGTTATTGCCCGCGGCAACTGGCGTCGGGGTGTTTGAGGCTTGCTGCGAAAGCAATGACTCGCGGCGATCAAGCTCGGCAGCACGTCGGTCGAGCTCCGCTTTGCGGGCAGCCAGCGCGTCGCTGGCGCTGTCTTCACCGGTTACGGCATCAGCCGCAGCGCCGGCAGTGTTTTTAGCAGCACCGGTAATCTTGCCAGCGGTGCCTGTTACGCCATCAGTAACCTTACCCAGCGTAGAACAGGCGGACAGTGATGCTGCTATGACAACAGCAGATGCGATTGTTTGAAAATTTCTAACCATTTTCACAGTTGATACTCCCGTTTCTCAACCAGTTTGGAAATTTGCCTGGCACAGTGGTGTTTGTCTTGTTCTGTTTCATCTGTGCGCAGACATTTAAATGTTACGAAGTTGCAGAATTACAACATGGACGGCATCGCACCGCGGAACACGGTCAGACACCGGTGAGCGCAAAGTTAGTCACACCAAAGCAAGAGTAAAGCAATTTCTGGTTATTGATTGCAAATTATTGTAATCGAATAAAATTTCAATTTTATTGCAGGCTTAAGGAAGTGGCGTCGTTCAGTTGAACAGATGGTTTGGGCAATGGCTATTCCAGTATCTCGTCGATTGAATTGAACTGGAGTGTCTGATATTCACCACAATCTATCGGTGCAACGCTCCAGCGCCCAATGCTGGTTCGAATTAACCGTAGGGTTGGCAGTCCAACCGCCGCGGTCATACGTCTAACCTGTCGGTTGCGCCCTTCATCGATCACCAGTTCCAGCCAGTCTGTCGGTATGCTCTGCCTGCTGCGTATGGGCGGGTTGCGTGGCCACAGGTATCTAGGTGGTGTAATCGGTGTCGCCTGCAGTGCGGTGGCCAGGCCATCCTTTAGCTGAACACCATGCTGTAACCGTTTCAAGGCCTCGTCGGTAATGGTGCCTTCAACCTGCACCAGATAGGTTTTACGCAACTTTTGGGAAGGGTGGGCGATGCGGTGCTGCAGCGGGCCGTGGTCTGTCAGCAGCAAAAGGCCCTCGCTGTCCTTATCGAGCCTTCCAGCCGGATAGACATTATCGATGGGTACAAGCTGACTGAGGTTGTTGTCGTCTCCGCTGAACTGACTTACTACGCCAAACGGTTTGTTGAGGAGAATAAGGCAACCGCTATTGCTGCCTGCGCCGTTGCGTGGTTTAGCGTGCGGTTTGCCCCGAGACTGGTGTGCATGTCGGCGTGTTGCTGTGCGCCGGCGTCCGCTCTGTTTGCCTCGGTTACGCCCGGACGCTGTGCTGCTTGCTTTTGATCCCGGCCTCATGGCTTTAGCTCTTACCTGGCTTAGCTCTTACCTGGTACTGACAGGCTCATTCCGTTGTCTGTGCCAACAATCGATACCATCGTTCGCGTCGTGCTTCACCCATCTGCAGCCGCTCGAATACCTCGCGCAGTGCACTGTCGTCCGGGTTGATGGTGAGTGCACTGCAGTCTGCATCGAGCGTATCGTCAGTCCATAGGCCGGTCAGTCTGCGCGATAGACGAATCGTGTCTGCGTGCTCCGCAACCAGGGCAGAGACCCGCACGGCGCCGCGAAATTTCATTTCAGCGACCTTATCAACGTTGGCCAGCAGGTTATCGACGTTGCCCCATTTAACCAATAGCCTGGCGGCAGTGGCGATGCCGACCCCGGGCACACCGGGTATGTTGTCCACTTTATCGCCGCAAATGGCCAGCAGGTCTGCTACCTGCGATGGTCTGACACCAAAGCGCTTTTCGACCAGTCGCGCGTCAAGCCATACGTCTTTGGCAAAATCCCATAGCGCATCGTGTGGTCCGACAAACTGACACAGATCCTTGTCTGCGCTGACAATCACAGAGGCAATATTCTGAGCCTGTGCGTGGCCGGCGAGCGTGCCGATGATGTCGTCCGCCTCGACCTCGTTGCTGGCGAAAGCGGCAATGCCGATGGCCTGGACAAACTCTTTGCAGTGACGGAACTGGTTTTTCAGATCGTCGGGAGCGGGCGGGCGGTTGGCTTTGTAGTCGGGGTACACCGCATTGCGGCCGGAGCTCGTCAGGCTCTCGTCGAAGGCGCATGCCAACAACTGCGGCCTGCGGCGGGAGATCAGCTGGTAGAGAAATTCAATGAAGCCGTGCACGGCATTGGCCGGGCGGCCATCGGCATCGACGATGGTACCTGGCAGCGTATGCCAGCCTCTAAATACATAGATGCTTGAATCAACAAGGTACAGAGCACGCTTGTCAGATCGTGCAGCGACCGGGGCTGCCAATGTATTTTGTGGAGCGGTTTTTCCGAGCCCGCTGTTGCGGGCTCGGAAATGTCATTTCCCGGCCGGCTATTTCTTGCCGTAGCGGCGCTTGAACTTGTCTACCTGACCTGCAGAATCGAGAATCTTCTGCTTGCCGGTATAGAACGGGTGGCAGGAAGAACAAACCTCGACATTGAGGTCGCGGCCGATGGTGGACCGGGTGACGAACGCATTGCCGCAGCTGCAGCTCACGTTCACTTCTTCGTATTTCGGATGAATATCTGCTTTCATGACAAGGGTTCTCGTCGATTGACCTCGGTAAGTTCGTCGGCCTGCGCCGGAAACTCGCGTTGGTGTTCTTTTCAGTCAGCCCGCCAGTATAGAGCCTGCACTGCTCGATAACAAGGTGGCAGTTGGTGGATCAGCCGTTTTCCTGCTGAGCCTCAACGCCGGAGATATGCCCGTCCGGATCGATTTCAATAGTCAGCAGCATTGGCGAGCAGCAAACCTGACAGTCTTCGGTGTACTGCTGCCGGTCGACTGAGCAATCGATCAGAATCTCTATTCGCTCGGCACAGAAGGGGCAGTCGATCTCGTACTCTTCCATTAACGATCTCGTTTTATCTCAATAACACTGGTGGGGACGGCGCCGGCTTCGCGGGGCGATGCTCCAGAGTTTGTTTCCATAAACCGTTCCAACAGTGTGTCGAGATATTGCAATCCTCGTGCTGTGGCGGCTATGCGTTCGGGTTCGCGCAGCAGCAGCCCGTCGCGCTCAGCGGCAATCAGTGTTTTGGTCAGCACGTGTAGTGTCTCGCCGGTACATTGCTCAAACTGCGCCGGTGAAAAGCCATTGTTGAGCCGCAGCGCGTTCATCATGAATTCAAAACGTGCTTCGGTTTCGGTTACCGCCTGCGATGCCTGTATGCGCTCGGCGCTATGAGCCAGTTTCAGGTACTGCTGCGGATGCTTTTGTTTGCTGTGTCTTACGATCTGATTATTTGCCGGAAAGCTCAGTTTCGAATGCGCGCCGGCACCGATGCCAAGGTAGTCACCAAAAGTCCAGTAGTTGAGGTTGTGCTGGCACTGGCGACGTGCCAGTGCATAGGCAGAAACTTCGTATTGCTGGTAGCCCGCATCTGCCAGCAGGGTTTGTCCGGCACTTTGAATGGCTGCGAGCTGGTCTTCGTTCGGTAACGTTGGTGGTCGCGCGGCAAACAGAGTGTTCGGTTCAAGCGTGAGTTGATAATAAGAGATATGGGTTGGCTGCAGTGCGATGGCCTGACGGATGTCGCTGGCGGCGTTGGCCTCTGTTTGATCGGGCAATCCATGCATCAGGTCAATGTTGAAGTTGTCAAAGCCAGCGCTGACCGCGCGCTCACAGGCCTGCATGGCATGAGCGCTGTCGTGAATACGACCGAGTGTCTGTAGCTGTTTGTCGTTGAATGTTTGTACGCCGAGGGAAAGCCGATTGACGCCCGCTTCGCGATAGCGTTCGAAGCGGCTTTCGTCGCTGGTGCCGGGGTTTGCCTCGAGGGTGATTTCCGCGGTTGGTTCGAGCTTGACGATGGCGCGAATTTTTCCCGTCAGGTAGTCGAGCCCGTCTGCACTGATAAGACTGGGCGTACCGCCACCGAAAAAGATGGTCTCAACCGAACGACCCCAGATATCCGGTGCATGCTGTTCGAGGTCGGCGGTCAGTGCCTCGAGGTAGTTTCGCTCCGGAATGTCTCCGCGCGCTTCATGCGAGTTGAAATCACAGTACGGGCACTTCCTGACACACCAGGGAAAGTGCACGTACAAACTCAGCGGCGGGTACTCGGTGAAGTGTCTCAACGCTTCGGGTATCGATGCGAAAGTTGTTGCAGCAGGCTCTTAATAGCCGCGCTTCGATGGCTGATTGACGCCTTGCGTTCCTTACCCATGGCAGCGGCTGTCATGCGGGTTTGCGGGCAATAGAACACCGGATCATAACCAAAGCCGCCATCACCTTCGACGGAGGTGGTGATACTCCCGGACCAGTGGCCAATGGCGATGACCGGTTCCGGGTCTTCGGCATGCTCAAGAAACGCAAGCACACAGACAAACCGCGCGCGGCGTGCATCGCCACTGTGGTTCTGTAGCGCCAGCAGCAGCTTGTCGATATTTTCGCGGTCAGTTGGCTTGTCGTCGGCCTGCGCCTGTTCTTCCTTTGCATAGCGCGCTGAGTAAATTCCCGGTGCGCCATTCAAAATCGGTACGACTAACCCTGAGTCATCGGCCAGTGCCGGCAACCCGGTGCTCTGACAGGCATGGCGCGCCTTGATCAGCGCGTTTTCAATAAAGGTAACCGCCGTTTCGTCGGCCTCACTGACGTTGTATTCGCTTTGCGCGGTCAGTTTGATATGCAACGGTGCCAGTGCGTTACTCAACTCGGCCAGCTTGCCCTTGTTGCCGCTGGCCAAAACGCAGGATTGCTCGGAAGCTGCCATTGATCAGCTGCGCTGCTGTGTGGCGTCAAGCGCCGTGCGCTGCAGCACAACAATTTCGTCGACACCTTTGCGCGCCAGCGCCAGCATTGACTGTAGCTCGTTTTCACGAAACGCATGTCCTTCTGCGGTGCCCTGAATTTCAATGTAGCCACCGGCTTCGTTCATCACCACATTCATATCGGTTTCGGCGTTTGAATCCTCTGCATAGTCAAGATCCAGTACCGGCTCTCCGTTGTAAATGCCGACAGAGATTGCTGCCACCTGTCCGTGTAACGGATTCTTTTTAATCGACTTGTTGTTGAGCAGCGTGGTAATTGCGTCGGACAGTGCGACATAGGCACCACTGATAGAGGCGGTCCGGGTGCCACCATCCGCCTGAATTACATCGCAGTCGATGGTGACTGTTCTTTCTCCCAGTGCTTCAAGGTCGATAATGGCGCGCAGTGAACGGCCGATTAAACGCTGAATTTCCATGCTGCGACCGGACTGCTTACCGGCAGTGACTTCTCGTCGCGAACGCGTATTGGTGGCACGCGGCAACATGCCATATTCGGCCGTGATCCAGCCGCTGCCCTTGCCTTTTAGAAACGGCGGTACGCGGTCTTCGATGCTGGCGGTGCAGATAACCTTGGTATCACCAAAGGCTGTCAGCACAGACCCTTCGGCATGGCGAGTAAAGTGACGGGTAAAGCTGATGGCTCTGAGTTGGTCGTTGTCACGCTGACTGGGGCGCATGAATATCCTTTGGTTTATTTTGTAACTGAGTTTGTAAATTTGTGACATGTTCTGCGCTGAGCGACAGCATACAGATTTGCTCGCGAAGGCCGCGGTTTGCAAGGTGGTATAGCCGGCACGCTTTAGATGCGACTTACTGTTGCTGGTTATGCTTATCAGCAATGCTTCTGACCAGACAATTTGGCGTTGCGAATACCTGAGGCTTATCCGTTGCTCACCCGTCACTGTATTGTGCACTTTCAATAGCACGGTAGACTACTATAAGCATCGCCGACGCCGTTGACCC